>JAGLOP010000004.1 GCA_023138835.1 Arcobacteraceae bacterium | reverse complement strand
ACTATGTGAGGTAGCGATAATGAATGAATTCTTAAAACTATGTTTTTATACAATATTAATTTTTAATATTGCTTTGGCATCTTCTAAGACATTAACTATAAATGGTACTGGAGATTCTCAAGAGTTACTTACAAAACTTGGTGAGAAATTTGAGAAATTAAATCCATCAGTTACGGTTATTATTCCTGCTAGTATTGGAAGTGGCGGCGGAATTAAAAAAGTTATTCATGGAGATAATAATTTAGGAAGAACGGCAAGAGCATTAAAAAAAGATGAAAAATCCCAAGGTGTAAAACAGATTGTTTTTGCTTACTCTCCAGTTGTTTTTGTAGTAAATTATGATGCAGAAAGAATAAACTTTACTGTAAAGAATATAATGGATATCTTTTCAGGTAAAATAAAAAGATTTGAAGATATTGCAGATTGTACTGTTAGAGGTAAGATTTATGTAATTAGAAGAGAACCTGGTGATTCATCTTTAAATATCTTAAGAGATAATTTAGCAGGATTTAAAGATATCAAAGAATATGTAGGTAAAATTGCATATACTAGTGGTGAAACTAAACGTCTTTTACTTAAGTATAAAAATACAATTAGTTATGTAGCATTGCCAAATATAAAAAACAGTAAATTAAAGATAATAAATGTAGATAATACGCTTCCAACAAAAGAGAATATTTTAAGTGGTAAATATAAATTAATTACACCTTTTGGATTAGTTTATAAAGGTAAACTACAAGGTATTCATAAACAATTCATTGATTTCTTAAAAACTAAAGAAGCAAAAGAAATTATGCAAAATTCTGGTGTGGTATCTAATTTCTAATGATAAAATTCTGCAAAAATGAGGACATAAAATCCCGAAGGAACAAGGACAAAAAGCAATCCACTATATCAACAACTTTAATTAGTAGTATTATTTTTATATTAATAATAGTCTTTGCTGTTGGGGTATTATCAGTAATTAATTCATCAAAAATAATATTTGAAAAATTAATTGAAGATGATATGAAATTTATATCACTTCATACAAAAGAACATTATGCTACTAAAATACAAGACTTAACAGATGAACTTATTATTGTTTCAAAGTCAAGTAATATAGTAGCATACTATCAAAATTATCAAACAAATCTACTATCTGAAGAATTTATTAACCATAAAGAACATTTCAAAATATTTGGATACTTAGGTGAAAATAAAAAACCTATTATAAAAGTAACTAAGGGAAGAATTAATTATGAAATACCAGATATTAAATCAAAATTTAGAAAAGACTTACTTAAAAAAGCAACACTAACACCAAATAAAGTTGTTCATTCTAATATTATATACTCTAAAGCTTTAAATAAACCAAGCATTCTTTTTGCAATGAATATAGTAAATTTCTTTGATGAAAGAATGGGATTTATTATAGGAATGGCTCCTGTTGAGGGTATATTTGAGCGAAATATTTTACCAACTAACAAAGGATACAACTATAAAATTTTAGATAAAAACAATAACGTAGTATTTACATCTTTAAAAAATGATTCATTAAAGAAAGTTAATAATAATTTTAAAGATAATAGTTTAATAATAGATAAAGTCAAAGATGTAGAATATTATATTTATTCTAAAAAATATGACTTTGGAAAGGTAGTTGTATATCTGCCATATTCATACTTTGAAGATATGGTTCATAACTCTATAAAAGATAATATATTAACTGTTTTAATACTTGTATTTTTATCTATTTTATTGATATATTTTGTATCTAAAAGAATTACAAAACCATTAAATCAATTAGTTGATCAATTAAATAAAAATGGTTCAGAATTAAAAGTTGAATCAAACTATAAAGATATAGTTATTTTATCAAATACGTTTAATAATCAGAGAAAGGCTCTTTTAGACTTAAATAAAAATCTTGAACAAAAAGTAAAAAAGGAAGTAGATAAAAATATTAAAAAAGAGTTACAACTTTTTGAACAATCAAAAATGGCAAATATGGGGGCTATGATAGGTAATATTGCTCATCAATGGAGACAACCTTTATCTGTAATTTCAACAATTGCATCTGGAGTTAAGATGAATCAAGAATATGATATGTTAGATAAAGAAGAGATTCCGAAATTTATGGATACTATAATTGAAAGAACAACATATCTCTCAGAAACGATAACTACATTTAGAAACTTCCTAAAAGAGAAAAAAGAACTTAAAGAAGTAGTTTTACAAGATAGAATTGATATATCATTAAATATTGCTGGTGTAGCCCTTAAAGATAGTGGTATAGAACTTCAAATAAATATAGATTATGATAATCCTATAAAGATAACTATGGTTGCAGGAGAACTGACTGAAGTAGTTATCAATATAATTAATAATGCCAGAGATATATTACTTGAAAAACATATTGAAAATCCTTGGGTAAAATTAGACCTTGCTGAAGAGAATAATAAAGCGATAATCACCGTAGAAGATAACGGTGGTGGAATCCCTGAAGATATTTTGCCAAATATATTTGATGAATATTTTACGACAAAAGATGAAGATGAAGGAACTGGACTTGGACTTCATATGAGTTATCAAATAATTGTTAAAAGTTTAAATGGAAATATATATGCCCAAAATACCGAAAATGGTGCCAAATTCTTTATAGAACTATCCTTATGAAGTAGCGGTATTTTGACTATTTCAAAGTCACTTCCTGTTTCCGCAACCAATCAAACGAATGATAAACACTAATCAAACAAAACTTTCAGTTATAACTTATAATTATGTATTTTTTTACTGGGTACTCCTTTTTTGTTGCCACTAATTTAATATCGCTAATTCAAATAATAAACATGTTATAATTGTTCTATAAAATAAAAAGGAACTTCAAGTATGAATATAGATTGGAAAGTAGATTATAAAAATAAAACAGCATCTTGTCCACTATTAGAAGTTGAAATTAAAGAAACAAACAAAACATTAGCTCAAGAATTTAATAATCATAAGGTTGCAGTAGGTTTTGAAAAAGCACCTAGTCAAAGAAAATACTTCTGTAAAATTACTAGAATGGATGGTAGTTTATGGGAAGATAAAGAATTACTTCCAAACTATGGTATTCAATTAGGTGATATTTTTGATGAAGATAATTGGGATAATAATATATGACTGAAATAGTTATACTTGTTTTGATAATAGCAGTTAGTGTAACTACATTGATATATTTTCAAGATAAGAAAAAAGAATCTAAAAAAATGGATTTTATGTAATTTTAATTTGAAGATGAGTTTTATACTCTGTCTTGCATTTCTGATCTATAAGTTTCTGATCTGGCTACACTAATTAGGACAAAGAATACAGAGCAATTCTGAGTTAAAATAAAACCTAATAAGTGAGACAATATGAGAACTAGTAAATCTTTATTTCTCTTATGATATGATTTTATTAAATAAATAAAAAGGATTAAAATGGAAGATAAAATCGAATATTATGAAAATGGAAATATTAAATATAGAACAACTTATTCAGAGGATGGTGTAGTAGAAGATGAATTTGAATATGATGAAGCTAAAGATGGAAATATTCTAATTAAAACAACTTATTTTAAAAATGGTGAAATAGAAGTAGAAATTGAATATTATGGAAATGGTAATATAAAAGAAGAATTTTATTATAAAGAAGATGATAATAATTATCCTGAATCAAGAAATATTTATTATGATGATGGCACTATTTGGTATAGTTTTTCATATGAAAATAATAAAATTGTAGAAACAAGTCGCTATGATAAAGATGGGAAAAAGCTGAAATTGTAACATAATGTAGTAACTATTTAAATATAATTTACTTTTTATTAGTTTTTAAATACAATAGCGAAATTATTAATCAAGGAAAATTATGGCAAAAGCAAATACATCAAGTGTAAAAACAATTAAGGCAGAAAAAATTGCTGCATTAGGAAATGAAAATAAAAATGCAGTTAAAGTTGAATTCTCACAAGAAAAGAATCAAGATAAACAAGTTATAAATGCCAGAAAAGCTGCAAATTTACAATTAGCAAAAAAGAAATCTAAGAAAAAAGCAAAAATGGCAAAAGCTTCTAAGAAAAAAAATAATAAGTAAGCTTATCTCCAATTAAAAAATCTAGGCATTAAGTTAAGACTAAATATGCAAAAACTACCTATTTACGAAGTTATTCCAAAGATACTAGATAATTTCAAATCTAAAAACACACTTATCCTCGAAGCACCACCAGGGGCTGGTAAAAGTACTGTTGTACCAATATCATTTTTAGATGAACCTTGGCTTGAAAATAAGATGATTATTATGCTAGAGCCAAGGAGGGTTGCCGTTAGAATGGTAGCTTCACGAATGGCTCAGCTTTTAGGTGAAGATGTTGGTGAGACTATTGGATATCAAGTTAAAATGGATAGTTGTAAGTCATCAAAAACTAAAATCTTAGTTGTTACAGAAGCTATACTTGTAAGAATGCTTCAAAGTGACCAATCTTTACAAAATGTTTCTATGGTAATATTTGATGAATTTCACGAAAGAAGTATCCATACAGACCTATCTTTAGCATTGTCTTTGCAAGTTCAAGAATTGTTAAGAGATGATTTAAAGATACTCATTATGTCTGCGACTTTAAACACTAATCATGTATCTGAGCTTTTAGGAGATGTAAATATTGTAACTTCAAAAGGGAGAGTTTTTGATGTTGAAGATATATATCTACCTTTAAGTATTAAACAACCTGATTTTAAAACCATCAATAAAATATTATTTAACACTATTTTATCTTCTATTAAAAATGATGCTGGGGATATACTTGTATTTTTAAGTGGTGTTAAAGAGATAAAATCTTTACAGAAATTACTTGACGATGAGTTCAAAAAGGATGATATTATAGTACTTCCTTTATATTCAGCATTAACTAAAAAAGAGCAAGATAAAGCGATATATAAAAATACAAAAAGAAAAATAATACTTTCAACAAATATTGCCCAAACCTCTTTAACTATTGATGGTGTGAACGTTGTAGTTGATAGTGGCTTGGAAAAACTCTCACGTTACAACTATTCAAATGGAATGGATCATCTTGAGCTAACTTTTATATCAAAAGATTCAGCCATTCAGAGAGGTGGTCGTGCAGGAAGAACTTCCAATGGAAAGTGCTATAAACTTTGGCATAAAGCAAAGATTTTAATACCATCTACTAAACCAGAAATTTTAAGAACTGATTTATCATCACTTATGTTAGATTTGTCATTATGGGGTGTTGATGAATTTGAAGAGTTAAAATGGATGGACATTCCACAAGTAAGTATTATAAACGATACAAAAGAGATACTAGAAGAATTAAATATGGTGGACAGCTCTTTTAGTATCACAACTTTAGGTAAACATGCTTTAAATATAGGACTTCACCCTAGATACTCATATATGATTTTAAAAGCATCTGATATGGGATATGGATATGAGGCTTGTTTATTGTGTTCGATGTTAAGCCAAAAAGATATATTTACTTCAAACTATAAAAGTAGTGATTTAAAAGAGAGATTTACTCATTTATATGAAAATGATTTAGATTCAAAATATATAAACAACTATGTAGCAAAAGAGATTATAAAACAAGCAAAATTCTTTTATACAAAACTACAAAAAATCAAAAAGCAACCAAAAGTAGCGAATAGCGATTGCGAAGCAAACTTTCCTCGAAAAAAGCAACATTTTAATAACGATATATTATCTATACTTTTACTATTTGCATACCCAGATAGACTAGCTCGTCAAAGAAAGAAAGATGATACAAGATATAAATTAAGCAATGCAAAAGGTGCTAAACTTTGCTGTGATGATACACTTTTTAATGAGCCTTTCTTAGTCGTAGCCTCTTTAAATGCCCAAAACAAGGATTCATTTATAAATTTAGCTATATCTATATCTTTAGATAATATTGAAGAATATTTTTCATCTTTTATAGAAAATAGACAAACTATAACTTTTAATAAAACTAAAAATAAGTTTGATATAAAAGATACAAGTTATTTTTTAGAATTAGATATATATTCAACTACTATAACAAATACTTCAAAAATAGATTTTAATAATCTAATACTATCGCTTATTAAAAAAGAGGGTTTAAATCTATTACCTTGGAGTAAAAAAGCAAAAGCCATAAAAGATAAGATAAACTTTATAAATCAACAAAAGAATCTAGAATATAACTTTCCAAACTTTAGTGATGAATATTTGCTTGATAACTTAGATAGTTGGTTAGATCCTTATTTGCAAGAGATTAAAGATATAAAAGATTTAGAGAACTTAGATATATACAATATATTATTATCTCAAATTAGTTGGGAAAATCAACAACTACTAGATACCCTACTTCCAAAATATATTAAAGTACCTAGTGGTTCAAATATTTACATAGATTATTCCTCTTTGGATACACCAGTGTTAAGCGTAAAGATACAAGAAATTTTTGGGATGATGGAAACACCTAAAATACTAAACAATACTATCACACTACAGATACATCTTTTAAGCCCCGCTATGCGACCTATACAGATAACTTTTGACTTAAAAAGCTTTTGGGAAAACTCGTATGAAGAGGTTAGAAAAGAGTTAAGAGGTACATATAAAAGGCACTATTGGCCAGAAGATCCCTATGAAGCAATAGCCACAAATAAAACCAAAAAAAATATGTAAATAATGCAAAAAATAGAATTAAATATTTAGATGATGTAGTTAATAAAAACTCAATATTAGATATCTAATAAGTTATAAATTTTGGAAGCCTAGAAATTAATCCAATAAATCTTTTGGATAATATTGTATTCTTTTTATTTGTTTCATATTTACATTATCTATATCATTCATATCTTTACTATCCTCTGTAAATATTTTATCAACATATCCAAATAATTTATAAAAATTATTTATATATAGATCAACAGTATCTTCATTTAAATTATATGAAATTAATTGAAATTTTTGTTTATAATATTCAGCCATTATAAATTTTATTTTATATACCCATATATCGCTGTGAAACAATTCTTTTAAGATTTTATAAGTAGTCTCAAATTCACCTTTATTCATTTTTGCTATTGCTAATTCCATATTTTTTAAATCATCTTTTACAATTTTATAATAATATTCTGAATACTGAAAGTACTCTTCATACTGCTCCAGTAATACTCTACATTTAGTTATATTTTTACGTTCATACAGTGATTTAAATCCCTTAATAACATTCACTTTTTTCTTTAATTTTTTAACTTTATTTTGAAAGCCATGAAAATCTTGTATATGTTCTATAGCATAAAGTGCTCTTTCAAAATCTTCGATATCAATATAATGCAATATTTTATTATAAATATTTAATGATCTTTTTTCAAAGCCCTTAGTAATTGGTAAATCTTTTAAAAATGAATATTTATCTATTAGCCTTGAGTATACTAGAAAGTGATTATTTTTATATGCATTAACAGCAGTAAAAATAACGTGCTTGTTCTTAATTACTGTTGCAATTAGTTTTTTCTTAGAAATATCTGTTTCATATTTTTTTAAGTTTTGATACTCTTTAGCATTTTCATTAAAATTATATTTTAAAATATATTCAATAAATTTTTCAAATAAATAATCCCAATCATAAATAATTTTTTGTCCAATAGCAGAAGTTTTTATAAATGGATTTTTTTCTAATATCCTAAATACTTCATCATATTTTAATACTCTTAAAGACTTCAAAATATTTATAAATATATCTTTTGAGTCTAAAATATTAATATAGTCATTTTTATATGAATTAATAAATGAAAACTTTTCAAATATTTCCTCAGCTTCCTCAGGTTTATTCATAAAAGATTTATTAGATATCTCTTTAAAGCTATCATTCCAAAATACTTCAATTTTATTAAATAAATTATTATCTAAAAGTAAAAAAGGATTTTCTTGAATTAAATCTAAAGATGATTTTACATCTTCTAGTAGTAAATATTTTTTTAATTCTATACTACCTTTTGCAGTATCAGTTAAAGAAATATTATTCTTTGAGACAATATAAAGATTATAATCTATAAATCTAATATCTTGAATTTCTCGTGAATAATGATATATTAAAAAAATACTATTGGTATATAGATGATATAAAAGTATCTTATTTGTTTTTGTAACTATTATTAATTCATTTAAACCATGATTTATAAAAACTTTTGAAATATCATCATCTATAGACATTTCTATATTTGTTTGATTAAAATTATCATCAATCAATTTTATATATTTCTTATAAATAATATGAACTTTATTATTTAAATAATTTACACCAATAAAATCAGTTTTATCAATAACAATTGTTTTATTGGTTTTTAAAGTAAGAATATCTAAAAAAATAATTTTACTTTCTAATGTTATTATCAATTCATGCGTACTGTATGATTTATAAATATATTCTATATTTTCATCAAACGCAATATTAGTTAAAACCTTATTATTATTTAATAAATAAATATCTATACTACTATCATCAAATTGAATTACGGCAGACCCAATATTATAAAATAAGAATACATCTTTTACTTTTGCTTTTTTAGATAACTCGATTATCAATTCAAATATATCTTCATGCGCATATATAAGTTCATTATCATTTCTAAAATGTATCGATATGATTTTATCTTCAATTTTATCAAAAGCATTTGAAAAATATTGTATATTTCGTTTTATAGGATTTATTTCATTATCTTCAATCTGATATAAACTATTTTTATCAAATATATATAATTCATTATTAATAACTTTTGTTTGTAATATATCACTTTTAATATGGTACGCTTTTAATATTATTAATCTATTTAACTTTTTCACTTTTATTAACACCTAAACTTTTTTACCTTATTTGAATTATAAGATGTTCCTTTTCCAATATATCTCACAATTCTTTCTAAAGATCCCCCTTAAAGAGCAGATCCTCACTTTCATAGATTAAAAATCTATAGTAAACTTTGTACCACCATCTACATTGGCAACACTAATCTTTCCACCCATAGTATCCTCAATAATCATTTTAGACATGTAAAGCCCCACACCGGTTCCTTTATCTTGCTCTTTTGTTGTGTAGTAAGACTCAAAAATTCTTTCTATAATATCATCAGGTATCCCTCCGCCATTGTCTATAACTGTTACTTTGTTGTCTATCAAAGATATATCTATTTGACCATTTTTTTGTCCTGATTCTATTATTGCATCTTTCGCATTTGATATTAAATTCATTATCACTTGCTGAAATTCACTTTCTACCCCATTAACATTAAAATCTTCTTCTGTAATATTAAGGATGATAGCATGGTCTTTTAGATAAGCAGATTGAATATTAACACTTTTTTTAATGGCTTCTTTTACACTAAAAGAAACTTTCTCTTTATCTATTCTAAAAAAGTTTCTAAAATCATCTATCGTTTTATTCATAAAATGTAATGTATCTGTTTGCTGTATAATAAATTTATCTACAAATTCTTTATCTATTACTCCATCTTTATAATCAAATTCAAGATTCTCAATATTTATATTAAGAGAATTTAACGGCTGTCTCCATTGATGAACAATATTTCCAATCATCTCTCCCATTGAAGCTAATTTATTTTGGTGAACCAGACGCTTTTCTCTCTCATTTTGTAAATTTATCTCTTTCTTATAAAGAATATATATAAAAATAAAAAATCCTATAAAAATAGATAAAATAACTCCTAAAGTTAATATAAAATTACTAAAAGTTTCTCTTTCAATTTCGTCAATAGGGATTTCCAATATTATCATTGCTCTAATATCTCCAACTTTTTCACCAAAACCAGCAACAGAACCATATAAATCAACCAAATCTTTAGGAGCAATATTGGGATCACTATGACACCTCATACAGCTTTTATCGGTTCTATCAAGAGGCATATAACTTGTAAAAAATCTTTTTTTATCTTTGGTAGTTATTTCAGAAAAATTCTTTATTTCATTTTTTCTAAACTTTTCAAGAATTAGTGCTTCATCTTTAGTGGCTTTATTGGCAGGGTTTCGTGGATTTGTAGCTGCCAAACTGTAATAATATGGTGTTATATTATTCTTCAACTCAATTTGTTCATATATATTTTGCACATTTCGTGCGATAAATGTAAAGGAAAGTATATGAGGGTCAAAATAATCTTTATCAAGCTTCCCGCTGTCTTGAAGTTTATAAATGCTATTTTTTTGGTCTATTTCAACATAATCAAATAGAGCTTTCCATTTTTTCATAAAAATATCCATTCTCTTTTGGGCTTCTTTTATGGTGCTTTCTTTTTGATGTTGATATAATACTGATGTGATAACTAAGAATATTGTTATAAACAAAAGGGATAATATTTTAAAATTTAATTTTTTCATTTGATTACCTTACGAATAAAATCTACTTATGTATATATTGTAGTATATATTTTCTTAATTTTTATGCTAAATGTAATAAAGATTAAAAGGAATGGCACTTTATATATGACTAAACAGAATTTTATACTTTTCGCCAAATAAAGTATGTGAGCCTTGATTCTTTAAAAATACAGCTAAATTTCTATTAAGACTACTTTTGGCATCGTCAACTCCTTGAGAAGACCCACCTTTAAGATTTATTGTATTACCTCCAATATGTCTTTTAGCGTTAGTTAAAACTTCTGTTGTTAATAAAACTTTAATAATATCTAAGCCGTATGCGTTGTTAATAGTAGTATTTGATCTCATGATTAATCTAATATGATTAGCACCGTTGTACTTTTTATCAATAACTTTGAATCCTTTTTGCAATAATGCATTACGCACTAGATCAATAAATTGTTCAGAATTTTTATCTGTATCTATTGAGATAGTCATTGACTCTTTTAATTGATTAAAATTAAAATTTATCTCTTTATTAATATTGAAATATTTTTGTGCTGTAAATAAAGGATCAAGATTTTCTAGAATTTGCACTTTTTTTACAGCTTCTTGAAATTCATTTTGAGTATTTTTATAAAAAAGCATACGAGTAAGAGGGTCTCTTTGTTTTAACATCAAATCTTCGTCTAAAGTTTTTTTATATAGTGCTTCAACTTCATTTCTTAATATTTTAATCATTTCTAATCTCTTTATGGCTATTAAAACTATAAATCTATCATTTGCAAGTTGTTTACTATTTATAATTTTATAGTTTGTAATAAATAACTTTGTAATTTCACTACTAATATTATGTTTTGTAGATTTTTTTGTGTATTCACGAAAATCCCTATATGACTCCTGGTAAGATTCTAATTTTGAAGAGATGTTAACAGATAATCTGGCAGAAAGATTTTCAAGTGCTATTTTTTGTGCAAGATCCATATTGTTAGCCTCACCCAATCCATATAAAAAGTTTTCATCATTATTTGGTGGTGAAATATACCAAGAAGGAATCTGACCATAAACCTTTTTTGGCTCAATTTGTATAGATTTTCCGCAACCAGATAAAAAAATCACAAATATGGTTAAAAAAATATACTTCAATGCCATAATTATCTATTTATCTGTTTTTCTACGGTTTTTTTATTATTAATTACAAGTCTAATACGTACTACTGCTTTATCAATAGGCTGTAGTGGTTCTAACTTTAAAGAGTCAGCTAATAAATAAAGCTGCTGTGCATGATCATATTTGGATTGTATCTCTTTAATTACGCCCAAGTTATAAGCTGCCACATAACTTTTATCATTACTGCTGGTTAGTAATTTACTAAATAATTCTTCTGCTTTTTTGTAACGACCTATTTCTATATATTTCAAGCCATTCTCAAGTAAATCCTCTTGTTCATCAGTATAGTCAATATCAGGGTCTTCTAATAATTCAACATTAAATGTTATGATATTTGGAGAGAGTTGTGAGACAAAGCTTTCACTTAAATAATCACTTAATATATTAAGCTCTTGGCTCTTTGAAGGCAGCCCTCCACTTTTATCAGAACAATGACGATGTTCACTACTTTGATTAAGGGTATTTGCATAAATAATATCCCCTTTTTGAACATCTATCATCTTTATCTGTGCTGATATAAAATAGCTGCCTTTAGTACAATGTACGCTGTATTGTCTCGTTTCTTTGCACTTTTTATCTATACATTTGCTTCTCTTTTCACGATAATACGTATATAATGCTGAAGCATCATTGATATTTCCGGTTATCATAGCTTCTACACCTATAAGATCACCTAGCTCAACTGCAGTAGACTCATTAATTAAACCTGAGTATTGTAGACGCTGTTCTTCTAATATCTTACTGGTATTCGTTCTACTGATAATAGTAAAATAAGATTTACCATTTATTATTTTCTTAGTCATTGCAACTTCAATTTTTGAAGACAAACCGGTTTTATCATTATCAAAAGGCATCACTGCTATTTTTTTAGTCGTTGTAGCGCGATCTACTTTAGCTGGAGCAAGTGATTGTATTGTTACCTTTTGAGTACAACCGGTTAAAAAAACTCCCACTAATAATAGTGATAAAAAATATGTTTTCATAGGTCTCTCAAAGCTTCTTTTGCATTTTGTTGCTGAGTTTTTACATCTACTTGCATGGGTTTAGAACATCCACTAAAAAAAAGGACTAAAGCAATTATAGAAAAAATAATTTTTTTCATATAGTTACCTACTGTAGTTCTTGTAGAGCTTTTTGTGCATTCTTTTGCTGAACAGCAACATCTACATCTCCAAATTCTCTATCAACAGCTTTGTTTAAATGTTTTGTAATACTATTTTTACTTACTGCAACAAGTATATAAATGCTGTTATCACCTTCATTTTCCCAGTAACTAATCTGTTTAGAATCTTCTAGTGTTACTTGAGAAAGCTGTTTTGAAACTTGTGTTATAACTTTTTCAGCTAGCTCTTCATCTTTTATACCTGATGAACGCATATATGACTCTACTTTATTTTTAACATCAATTTGAATTTGTTGAACAAGACTTGATCGTCCATTAGCTACAGCTTCACCACGGCTAAAATTGTGCCCCAATTTACTAATTGGTGCAGAACCGACTGCAATATAACGTGACTCTTCACTATAAGATCCACAAGCCCATGTCGGAGCTTTCTCTCCTGCAATAATACACTCACCTTCAACTTGGTTTGGTACTGCTGTCTCTTCTTTAGAACTACAGCCTGCAAATAGTAATATACTCAATACCGACAATGTCAGTAAACTATTTTGATTAATTATTTTCATACACTCCACCCCTTTTATATTTTTCACACTGCAATTATACACAAGATTTGTGAAATGATTGTGAAATGAAACTAGATGATTTATCTTTATGGGATATTATTGCATTCTCTAATTAATATATTGAAGATAAAAGTTAACAAATTTGTAGTCATTATTCACTCTTAAATATGTAACTTCAATTTCTTTTGATAATATAACACACTCTTTATCTTTTTGATACTTTTTATCCGAACAAGCTAACATATACAAATCAGTCAAGTGAGATATTATATATTTATCTTTTTTAAATGCTAATGCTTCTTTATGAAGTTCAATAGTAAAATAATGTTGAAAAGTATAGGATAATCCTATTCCAGTAATAGAAGCAATAATTGTAATTATAATATATCGTTTTAGTGTTTGCATTATTTATCTAGTTTTATATTTTATGTTTATTCTATATCTTTGTAAAATATTTCTACAACTACATCTTTAATATCACTTGCTATTTCATCTGTTATAGTTGCTTCCCATGTTGCTAAAATAAAGTCGTAGTCATTATCAAATTGTTCTTTCATTACATCATTAAAAAACTTATCATCTTTGATTTGTTCATATATCATATCTGCAAAAGGTTTTGAGTCTATAAGTCCTTTGTCTGCTTCTATAAAATCATTTAGCATTTGAGCTAAAGCAGTTAATCTCAAATGACTTTCAAACTTTTCTTCAAAATCATCATTATGCGATAAATGTAATACTATTTCTTGCATAGATTCAAAGACTTTTTGACTATTTATTTGAAGATTCAACTCTTCTAATTTCTTCTGTGTTTCTTCTAAATCTTGCGTAGACAAAAAAACTACATTACCTAAACCTATTTGATAATATAATTGATATTTACACATACTATCAATGATACTATCCCTACTAAAATATTTATTTATTGCTTCTTCTAATTTCATAATCAGATTGTATCTATTTGATCTATAAATATATCTGAATTATCATATTACCTTGAATATTGTGAGCTATTTGATAGATTAAAAAACAAACTTTATTGTTTATTAAAACTTATAGTTTAAGCCTGTATATATACCTGCAAAATCTTTCATTTCACGACTACCGTTTAAATTAGTAAAAGCACTGCCTTGATAAGTACCACTTCTATTTGTAGCTGTAATTTTACCTGAGAATTGAGTATATATTATTCCAGCTTCAAATTGGAAATTTTTATTAATATCCTTTAATATTCCTGCTTGTACACCATATTCATTTATATTTTTATTACCAAATAATTCATCTTCTAACTTACCACTTCCAATATGTACCCCTGCATATGGAATATATCCTTTATATAAGTTAAATAATCTATCATATCCTAAAGTAGTCGAACTGTACTTCATCCCTTCAGCATCTAGTTTTTTACCCGTAGTAATAGTAAATCTATCATAATTTGTAAGTACACCGGCTTTAAAGTTAATATTAGTATCAACAGGAGTATCACCAGTAATAATTACACCAGAACCAGCCATTGATACCGTACCTGAAACATTAGAATAAGCTTTACCTATAATTATATTTGCACCTATAAAATATTTATTTTGTGATATAGATTTTGATTTAGTTGATTCTTTTGATTGTATTTGTGGTTTAGTAATGATATTTTTTTCTCTTTTAAGTATTATCATATGAGATTCTTCTATATCTACTGTATGATTTTTTATGGTGTTGGGTGTATTAGTTACCATCTTTAAATCTTTTTTAGGTTGTATAATAGGTATATCCATTGGTTTGGCTACTTTTGTTGTTTTTTTCAAAGTTTTTTTAGGTTCTATTACTTTAACTAAAAAATATTCTTTTCCTTTAGGTATAGTTTTTAAATCATTTTTATTAAATATTTTTAACTGATCAATATATGGATTTAAGCGTTGTAATTTTGATGATAATAATGCCTTGACTCTTTTAGCACTTTTGATATTTTTAAAGTTACCATAAGCAACTCTATATCTATTAGAATATCTAAGAGACTTTTTTAATATATATATTTTTTTATCGTTTGCTAAATTATTTTTAATAAAAGTATTCGCATTTTCTATATTTTTTGCACTGCATACAATAATTGTATACTCTTTTTTTGCTCCGCTTGCATATGTATAACCTGCTAAGGCAAATAAAAGCAATAGTTTAAATATAATGTTCATATACAAAGCCTTCCGTATCAAAATATTATAATTATACTATGAATAATATTAATTAATACACAAATATACTGTATTTAAAGAAAAAATGCCAATTCAACTTTAAAATGAAACTTTTTGGATATTTTACTCTGCTATACTTTACTAATTACATTAAAAATACACTATAATAGTACAAGTGATATATAAACAACATAAATAAAGGTTATGAGGCATGGAGATAACAGTCCTGGCACTAGAAAAATTAATCGAAGAAAATAGATTAAGAATCGCCAACACTGAAAAACAATTAAAAGATTTCACTGATGGAATTACCAAACTAAGCCCAGTGAAACAGGGTTCATTAGAAAATTCCCTTGAAGCTGCCAACGCAGAGTATACCAAATATAAAAATATGTATAGCAGTATCCCAAAAGCAGAGATTGCATTACAAAAAGAGACAGTAAGAGTACAACAGGCTTTAGCAAAGCAAACCTATTATAAACTCCAAAAAATTAGATTAAAAAGGAATAAAAATCTAAAAAGAAATCAACTATTAGAAGCTATGATGATTCTTGACGAACTTCCTGATGAAGTTAATTATGATGATTCAGAACTTGTTTCTTTATCTGATGTAGTGCTAAGAAATAATATAAGAGAAGTAACTGTATTAGAAAAAGAGTTTGATGTTATTAAAAGTGATTTTACTAAAAGAGTAGATGCATTGCCTGATGATAAAGACCTAAAGCATTTTCTTTTTTTAGACTCATATATTCCAATAGTTATACTTCACTTTTCAATCCTTGTACAAAATATAATAGAATCTATAGATGAATATAATGAATCTTTAGGTGAGGAAGGCAAAGAGAATCCTAAAAAGAAAACTTTTAGCGGATTACCAAAATACGAAGATTGGTGGATTGAGGAGCTGTTTAAAAATCATCAAGCATATTTTGGATTGTATAAATGGAAAGATATTATTAATAATATATGCATAACTCCACAACAACATATTATCTGGGATAAAGTTTTCAATAATTGGTTAATGATTAAAAAGATTTTAAATAGTAAAGATGAAAATTCATATGACTACAATTACATATTCGATGAACTAATATGTAAATATGCTCAGCTAGAAGAGGAGTTAGAAGATGATAATCTTAAATCAATGGAGACTATTGTTTGTAAAATAACCATAAAAGAAGACTTTACAAAAATGAGGGAAGAACACAATATTAACACCACTTACTCTCAATGGAAAAAACGAAAAGACAATAATTAACTTGATTCAAGTACTATTTCAGTTATCTCTGAACTAGCCCCAAGTCTCATTGGCGGTCCCCAAAAGCCTGTCCCTTTATTTACATATATTTGTAAATTTTTACTATGTTGATGTAAACCACTTATATATGGTTGTTGCAGTTTCACCAAAAATCTAAATGGATATAGTTGTCCACCATGAGTATGACCGCTCAAAATCAAATCTACACCCTCTTTAACCTCTTGGATATATTTTGGCTGATGTGCTAAAAGTATAGTTGGTGAATCTTCTTTATTTAATAATGCTTTATTTAAATCAGGTTCATATTTACCTATTCTATATCCCATTATATCATACACACCAGCTAAATTAAATCCTCTACCCTCTTTCCCTATATAGATATTTTCATTTTCAAGTACTGTTATACCTAAAGATTTTACTTCATCAACTATTTTTGTTAATCCATGAAAATATTCATGATTTCCCACTATAAAATATGTACCATATTTAGAGTTCAAATTTTTTAGCTCACTTAGTGCTTCTTTTGCATAAGATATCTCTACATCAACTAAATCACCGGTTATTACCACCAAATGGGCATTTAACTTATTTATTCTTTGGACAATATCTTTAATGAATTTTGCATTAATAAGTCCACCAATATGCAAATCACTTAATTGAACTATTTTATATGATTGTTTTAAATTATTAATTTTAATATTTACTTTTTCTATTTGAACAAACCTTGCTTCATAAATTGACCTTGCGCTAAGTGCTGTTGCCATTACTAAAGATGAGATATCTAAAGATTTTTTAAAAAACTTTCTTCTTGAATGTGAGATTGGTATTTTTGTTAATAAAACTCTTGATATATCATATATCAAAGTTGTACAAAAAAGTAAAAACAATATACCCATAGGGATTGAAACTAGAAAATACAACCAGTTGGAAATATCCACATAATATCTTGCGACCATATATCCAATAATACCGATAAAATTAATAACTAAAAAAATATTAAGGTAAGATTTAATATTTTTCTTTAGATCAAGTTTCGCAATTAACCTTTTTGATATATAAAGATTCAACAACATAAAAACTATTAAAAAAATTGTTACAAACAATACAACTCTCATATTTGAATTTCTTTCATAGACAAAGTTTATCTAAATATGTATTAAATAAAATTTTGATACAATGCAAAAAAATAAAATTTTTATATCAAGGTACTTCAATATGACATATACATTTATACATATCATACATATCTTTTCAGTTTTTATTTATGGTGGATTTTTAATCACAGATAATTTAATTTTAATGAGAATGCAGAAAACTTTATCCCCTGAGAAATATACAGAGGTTAGAAAATATTTTGCTTTATTTACAAAGCAATTAGTTCCAAAAGCATTAATTGTAGCTGTTGCTTCTGGTCTTTATCTTGCATCGCAAGTTTTTGGTGAAATATCTCCTGATGGTTTTAGTACCTTTCAAATTATTTTATCAATAAAAATATTTTTAGGTGGTTGGCTTGGATTAAGAGGAGTCTTGCAAGTATTTTTTGGAATACAACCATTTGTATTCACATCGCATAGGTTCCCATTTATTTTAGTTGTAACTATTATATTACTTTCTCAACTAATGTTTGCCTTTTAATTAACTTCATAAAACAATAGACTTATCAAGCTTGTCTTGCTTGATAAAGTTGAATAATTTCTTACAATATTTTGTATAACATACTACATTTTTATCTGTTATAGCTTCACTATTATGGTATTGTAATTGTAAATAATCTTTATTATTGTGAAATAAAGGTAAAACTCCTGAATAGAAAAAACCTCTTTGATGTAAGGATGTCATAATTTTATTTATACTAAAACCAATATCTTCTAAATTAATATGAACAAATATCACTTCGCAGTGTTTTGTTTGCAACTGTTGAAAGATTTGTCTAAATTTAATATTAAAATCATCACCATATTTATCTACTACAATTATTGAAATATTAAAAATCGGATTGAAATTGTTATAAATTTTAGTTGTTTTATTTGGTTTGTCTTTTTTTAGTTCTATCTTATATTTTATCTTTGAGCAATTATCATAAACTTTTTTAATTTCACGAGAATAAGATTTTGGCAAATATATTACCTTATTTTGCACTTTAAGTAATTTATAACAAATAAGAATTGAACCTCGTTTTAACAATTGAGCATTTTTATTATTTTTAATTTGAATATCAGAAGGGAACTTACCATATTCTAAAGCAGTTTCACAAAACTTATGTGAAGCATTACTTTTTTGACTAAAGTTATGATACATTATTGCCTCACCATATATTGCATCTAGATTTAATTTATTTGCCTGTACTATTAAAGCATCAAACATTTTATTCATAATACCTAACCCTTTATATTGAGGACTAACCACTGCTATACCAATTTCAGCAATATTAGAATCATTTGCAACTAGAAGTGCAAAATGCCCTACAAGTTTATTTTCTTTTGAGTCCAAAGCTACAATAGAATAAAACTTTTTATCTTCATTATTCAGTATTTCACTTGGATAATAAAAGAGTTCTTTTATATAACTATGACCATAATTTTCATAAATTAATTTTGAGATACCCTCCTCATCACCTTTTTGAAAATTTCTCACTTTTATAGTTTTATTGCTATGATCCACTTTATCTTTTTCATCTATTTTAATATTTTGAAAACTTGTAATTTTATGCTTTTTAGATTTTAATTTATATTTTATAAGGGAAAATTTCTTACCCTCTTTCCCAAGATTATAGTACCTAAAATTATTTACCAAATCTTTTGTTCTACTAAAGCCGCTTTTTGTCGTGTGAATTATCTCTTTTGGTCTATGCTTTGATATTGGCACTCCCCAATCTCTAATATCTACTCTAATACCATATTTAAATAGATGAAAATCAACTTCTATAAAACCGTGGTTTTCTAAATATGCATGTTCTACCGCATTATCAAATATCTCTTTTGAAGCATTTATTAACTGTTCTAAATCTTTTTTATTAAAATTAATTTTATGCGCCAGAGTTTTAATGGTTTTTTTAATTATCTTAAAATAATTATACTCATTTGGTACTTTTAATGTTATGCTGTTTTTCACTTTAAAGCCTTCAAAACTGAAAGTCCAAGAATTTTCATACCAATCTTAAGTGCATCATCATCAACATTAAATCTGCTATTGTGTTGTGGCACACAAGTACCCTTATCTTCACTGCAAGTTCCTAATCTAAAAAAAGCCCCGCTGACTTTTTGAAGATATTCTGAGAAATCTTCCCCACCCATTACAGGATCAACTAAATCTATACAATTTTCATCTGATACTACTTCACAAGCTGATTGAACTATAATATCAGTAGCCGCTTTCCCATTAATAAGCTCAGGTTGTCCAAACTCATAATCGAAATTATAGTTTGCACCCATAGATTTACAAACTCCATCAATTGATTCTTTCATCATATTTGATATATTTTTTCGTACCTCTTCATTTATAGTTCTAACAGTTCCTTTTAGTAAAACATGATTACATATTATATTTGGTGCTGTTCCACCCTCAATTGTGCCCAAAGAGATTACAGCAGGATGCAGAGGATCAATTCTTCGTGAAACGATATGATTAAGAGAATTGACAATCATTGAAGTCACTAATATAGCATCGACTCCCTCGTGAGGACGAGCCCCGTGTGATGACTTACCAAAAACTTCAATTGTAAAAACATCAGCTGATGCCATCATCACACCATATTTATACCCAACTTGACCAGTTTTAAGATAGGGATATGCATGAAGTCCAAAAATCATATCAACATTATCTAATGCACCGTCTTCTATAAGCTCAGAACTTCCACCATCTTTTGTCTCTTCAGAAGGTTGAAAAATAAATTTTATATTCCCATTTAATTTATCTTTTATATCTCCTATTGCCATAGCAAGACCCAAAGCAATTGCTGTATGACTGTCATGACCACAAGCATGCATCACATTTGGTACAGTTGAACTATACGATACATTTGTCTGCTCATCCATTGGCAGAGCATCCATATCTGCCCTAATTGCTACTGTTTTTAATTTTGGATTATTTATATGTTCAACCACCAAACCAAAATGATTTTTAAACTCACGAATTTTGTATCCATAGCGACTCAAAATAGTTTTAACTAAATCCCTCGTACCCTTCTCAGATCCGGATAATTCAGGATGAGAGTGTATTTCATGCCTGACTTGTATAGCTTCCTGATTAATTAATTCAATATTTTTAAATATTTTTTGCTTTAAATTATCCATAATAAACTCCAGCTTTATATACAAACTATACCATAAAATGGTTTATAATAAAAACTAAAATTTACTTATTAAAACTTCAAAAACCTTAGTTAAATCTTCTACTTCTTTTATTGTCGTTCTTTCATTTAATGAATGTATGGTATCGTTTATCACACCAAACTCAACCGTGTCCACCTTAAACTGACCAAAAAACCTTGCATCGCTGGTACCGCCAGCTGTGCTGTGTTTAGTTTGAATGCCTGTAACTTCTTTAATAGCATCATCAACAGCAGATATAACTTTAGAATCTTTATTTGTCATAAAGGGAAATGAACCCTGTGTTGTTTTTAAATTATAATTCATTTCAGTAAAATATTTATGTACAAAATCTTCAACATCTTTTTTTGTAGTTTTCGTAGAGTTTCTTACATTAAACATCATTTTTAGTTTTGCAGGAGTTACATTTGTCACTTCCATGCCTGCTCGAATATCAGTAATTACAAATTGACTTGGAGCAAAAAACTCATCACCGTCATCAAGATTAACCCCTGCCATTTTATGTAAAACTTGAGATACTTTATGAATAGGATTAATTGCTTTTTCAGGATATGCAGCATGACCTTGTACTCCAACTTTTTCTATTACACCGTTTATACTTCCTCTTCTCCCTACTTTGATAGCATCACCAAAAATATCTTCACAAGTAGGCTCTGCAACAACAGCAAAATTAGGTAGAAAATCTTTATCTTTTAAATACTCCAAAACTTTAACGGTTCCATTAACAGCATCACCCTCTTCATCACTGGTTAATAAAATAGATAATGTACCATCAAAAGATTGTATATGTTTACAAGCATAAAGAAAAGCAGCAACACCACTTTTCATATCTTGTGTACCTCTGGCATATATCACACCATCTTTTTCAGTAGGTTCAAAGGGGTCAGTATCCCATCCCTCGCCCGCCGGTACTACATCTATATGTCCTGCGAAACAAAGATGTTGTTTGTTTTCATTAAATTTTTTATAATAAAATCTATTTTTTACATCTTCAAAATCTAACTCTATACATTCCCATTCTTCAGCTAAATACCCAGATATAAACTCAAATGCACCATCATCATTTGGAGTTATTGATTTAAATTGTAATAATTTTTTAAAAAGTTCTATTTGTGTCATTTTGTTTTCCTATAATTTTATAACCTTAGCACCAAATCCACCCTGCCCTGTCAAAGCATCTTCAAAGCTTTTTACACTTGGATGTTGTTCTAAAAATACTTTTACTGCATAAGATAATTTTCCAGTACCAATTCCATGATATACAAGTATCTCATCAAATCCGGCAATTAAACTATCAGAGATAAACTTATCAAGATTTGCTATGGCTTCTTCGGCTCTTTGTCCGTGTAAATCTAGTTTAACATGTCCAGATTTTGGTTTGGCAATTGTTACTTTGATATCATGTTTAGATATTTGCTTAACTTTAGGCATATTTCCACTTTTTTTAAGTTCACTTAACGGCACTTGCAACTTTATACCATCATCTGTTTCAATATATGCTTTTTTACCTTTAATAGATTTTAATACACCTTTGTTATTTCGATATTTGACTCTGTCACCTACTTTTAAATCAAGCGGCTCTTGATGCTTTTGTACTTTTATATCTTTTACTTTTTTATTTGCAAGATTTAATAATTGATGTGCCTCTTTTGATTGAGTCGTTTTGATAGCTTTTTTTGCTTCATCTATTGCATCTTGATATTGTTTTTGTAAAATATTTTTTTCTTCCAATACTTCATTGTCAACTGTTTCTTTTTGCTCTTTTAATGCTTTATTTAATTTCTTATTTTGTTCAATCTGCTCATCTAAATCTTTAATCTTTTGTCGATATTCACGCTCTAATACACTGCTTCTCTCAATTAGTTCATTAAGACGGTTTTTATCATCTCCATAAACAGCTTTCGCCATTTTTACGACATTTAGCGGTATTCCATAACGACTTGCAGTTTCAAAAGCATAACTTTGTCCAATAGTTCCTTGCATAAACTCATAGGTTGGTTTACGATTAGCCTCATCATACAATGCTGCGATTAATTCTACATCACTATTTTCAGCCATCAAAGCAGCCAATCTTTTATGATGGGTTGTGATGATTATTTTGATATTTTTAGCCATTAACTGCTCAATAATAACTTTGAAAAGGGACGCGGCCTCATCACTGTCAGTACCCAATTCAATCTCATCAACACCTACAATAGCATTTGATTTTTTAAACAATTTACTAAACTCAAGCATACGACCTGCAAATGTAGAGATATCATTTTTGACACTTTGCGGGTCATCTAAAACAGCTTGAATATCTTTATAACTACCTATTTTTGTTTGTTCTTCGTCACAATGATACGGAATAAGATACTTTGACATAAACACAGCACTTAAAATTGATTTTAAAAGCATAGTTTTACCACCGGCATTCACACCTGTAATCATAATCACACTTTTTGTAAAATCAATATTTATAGGCTTTGCATTATGTAAAGCAGGATGTTTAAAGTCTATTAGTTTTTGCTCTTTAACCTTAGGATTTGGCAAGATAAAATTTTTATCATCACTTTTTGCAAAATAAACCCTTGAAAGATAATGATCAAATCTATCAAATTCTTTATTTATAAATGATAAAAACATCAAATGCTTGCCTAAAATACTTGAGTATTGTTTACACAATCGATAAAAGATTTCTTCTTTTAGATTTATCAAATCAGATTGCCGCTGTTTATGCTGTGATACATTATGAGGGATTACATAAAAAAATCCAGCACTACTTCTATCAACTACTTTAGCTTTTAGATAATGATTAAATCCAGCCCTTACTAAGATAGCTTGTTCACCATGCACTAAATGTACTTGATGATCTACTAGATAAAGTTGCAGTTTTTTACTATTTATAGTTGCATATAAACTTTGTTTGATTTGCCCTTTTATATCATAAAGATTTTTATTTACACGATCTAAATCTTCATCATAGCCTTCTTTTATATTCGCCGTTTGTCCTCGTTCCTGCGGAATTGTATCATCAAATGCATCTGATAATGTTTTTATCTCATCAGGAATAATTATCTTATCATTCCACTCACCTAATTTATCACTGAAATCAAATCTTTTTAAATATAAAAAATAATTAATAATCTTAACAAATTCATAAATCTCATAAAGCTTCAAATCACCTTGCTTTTTTAAATACATCAAAGCAGAATCTAGGTTTTCTACCTTTGGAAGTTGCTTTAGATCATAATTAGATATTTGAGATATTAGCTTATGATGAATATTTATATCACCTTCAAGTATGATTGATTTTTGTCTGGCAAAAAGATTTTGCAGAGTTTCTAAATATTCTTCTAAATCTAATTTTTTAATTATATTTTGCATTAATCTTATTATTTACTTTTGCTTAGGTCTAAATACTTTTATAATTTCTTCATCACACTCCATAAATGGTTGTTCCATCAAATCCAAACAATATGGAATAGCAGGAAACACTGCATCAAGACACTCTCTTATAGACTTTGGTTTACCTGGTAAATTTACTATTAAAGTATTTTTTCGTAAGCCTGCTGTTTGTCGTGAAAGAATTGCAGTTGGTACAAATTTAAGTGACTCTTGTCTCATTAATTCACCAAATCCCGGCATCATCCTGTCACATACATTTTCTGTCGCTTCCGGTGTCACATCTCTTTTTGAAGGTCCAGTACCACCTGTAGTAACTATCAAACTACAATTTAATTCATCTGCCATTTTAATCATAGTAGCTTCTATGATATCTTGCTCATCAGGTATAACTTCATATATCTCTTCCCAAGGAGATATTAAATATTCATCAAGTGTTTCAATAATTGCTTTTCCACTTAAATCATCATATATCCCTGCACTTGCTCTATCACTTACTGTTATTATTCCTATCTTACTTTTTTCCATTATAATATATGTCCTTTATTTTTTATATAATACACTTCAGAAAATTTCAGAAAAAATTCCAAAGCTTTATTGCTGTCTATTATCTTATCTTCCGTACCTAAATATACTTCTATATTTATACCCTTATCAACTATTTTTTGCAACTTTTTTTCATCCCAATTATAATTAAGTAAATCTTCCAAATCTTCAACAGTTCCCATTTTAAAATAGTTACTTTTTTCTTCTTGGCTTATTCCACAATTATTTAAAAAATTATCACAATAAGTTTGACAGTCTTTTTTAAAATACATCAGTTGCATTCGTTTATATTTAGTATCTTTATCATTAAAATATGATGGCGAAAACAATTGCAAAGTATCTATTCTAGTCTGAGTATTTAAAGCATATTCAATAGCTTTTTGTGCTCCAAAACTAAATCCACTGGTTGTAAAATCAGTTTCAGTCAAATACTGCTTGAAAAGTTCTTTTTCGTTATCTAAAGAAAATCCGCTAAAATACAACTACTTCATCCTTTAAAAGTGTTGCTTTTAACTTTAAAATTTCATCTTTATTTGTACTTATTTTTTCTTGTAATTTAGATTTTATATTTTGTAATAAATTTTGGGAAGATGTTGCCATATCATATTTTTCTACCATAGCAGCAGCTTTCATTTTAGCTTCTTTTATTTCACTTTCAAAAACAGCATAAGGTTCATTTAGTAAAACTTCAACACCAATACTACCGGCAAGATTATTTGTAATTTGATTTTCCAATTGAGTTTTAGACGGATAAATTAAATCTTTACTACTAATACCCTCATCAAATAATTCAACTTTTGATTTTGAAATATATGCTTTAGCTGCCTGATAAGTAGCAAGTATATTTTTTTCTTCTTCACTTAAAAAGTAATGTTCTTTTTTACCAAACTGAATTTTTCGCTTAGCAGTATCAATATCTTCATCAACTATAGTTGTTCCATCTCTTTTAATCATATTTAATAAAGCTTCATTAACAAGTGTAGCCAGTGCTGCACTGCTGAATCCACTTGTATCATTTGCTAATTTTTCTAATTCAAAAGCAATTTTTTTACCTTTTAAATAAAGTTTCAATATCTCTTCTCTATCATTTCTTGATGGCAAAGTTAAAAATACTCTTCTATCAAATCTTCCAGCACGAAGAAGTGCTTCATCCAAAACCTCTATTTTATTAGTTGCTGCTATTACCATCACTCCACTATTTCCGTCAAAGCCATCCATTTGAGTTAAAAGCTCATTTAAAGTAGCTTCTCTCTCATCGTTAGAGCCTATTCCCCTTGCTTTTCCAACAGCATCAATTTCATCAATAAAAATAATCGAAGGTGCTTTTGCTTTTGCCTCGTTAAAAAGTTCTTTAACCCTTTTAGCCCCCATACCTACATAAATATGAACAAAACTAGCCCCGCTTTGATAGAAAAATGGAACATTTGTCTCACCGGCTACTGCTCTTGCAATTAAGGTTTTACCAACTCCGGGAGGTCCTACAAGCAATACCCCTTTAGGCAGAGAAACATCATATTTTTTATATTTTTTAGGATTATTTAAAAAGTCAACTACCTCTTCAAGTTCCTCTTTTATTTGGCTTATTCCTGCAACATCTTTAAAAGTAATATTTGATGTCACTGCTTGAATTGTACTGTTATTTACAGTTGGTACCTCTTCCTGTCTTACCTCACTTTTTTCTAATTCTTCTTGAAATTTATTTTTAGGAATAACTGCTTGTATTTTTGTTTTATATTTTTGTAAAGCAAATGCCAATCCCATTAAAATAAATAAAAATATCACACCAATATAATAACTTCCACTTTGCATAGCATTATCACTTTTTATCAATACATAAACAAACAATACCACTAAAACAATAGCAGACATACCCATCATTTTTAAATTTTTATCATTTTTTTCTTTATTTTTATTTAAATTTTGAAACATTTATATTCTCCTTCACTTTATAATCATTTATCTCAATCCAATTACCGATTAAATCTATATCACTTTTAACTTCTATTTTATTAAAAAATTGATCATAACCTGTATATATATCATCTTTTTGTGACTCAATTAATACCTCTAAAGTCCGTTTGTTTTCTCTAAATATTTTATTTTTATCTTCTACTATTTTTGTAAGCTCTTGTGCTCTTTGTTTTGATAAATTACCGTCAACCTGATTTTTCATAACGGCACTTGCAGTTCCATCTCGCTTACTATATGTAAATTGATGGAGATGAGTTAAAGGAAAATTTTTAAGATTATCCATAGCTTCTTTCCATAACTTATCAGTTTCCCCAGGATGTCCTACAATATAATCAGTACCCAAAGCATAACCCTTTGAAGCCAAACTTTCAAAAAGTTCCAAATCTTTTTTAACACTATTTCTTCGATTCATAAGTTTTAACATATCAGCACTTGTATGTTGTAAAGCAATATGAAGATGTTTACCCATCCAAGGTTCACTCAAAATCTCTTTAAATTCATCAGTTATTTGAATAGGTTCAACACTTCCCAACCTAATTCTTCGTACCCCTCTAATCATTGAAATCTTTTTAAGTAAAGCAGCTAATCCATCTTTTTTATTTGCAGTACCTTTTCCGAAACTTCCCACATTTGTACCTGTTAAAATAAATTCACCAAAACCATTTGAAGCTAATGTAGTAATCTGTTTTAAAATATGAGACTCATCATAACTTCTGGCATTTCCTCTCACGCTAGGGATAATACAATAACTGCAACTAAAATCACATCCCTCTTGAATTTTTACAAATGCTCTACTTTTCCCGACCATTCTTTCAATTACTGTTTCATCTATATGTTTTAAATCACCTGCTTCAAAAAATCGTGTATCATTTTTTAAAAGTGTATTGATTTTCTCTTTTTCACTGTGTCCAAAAAGTGCATCTACTTTTTTATTTTCAAATAAACTCTCGCCTTTTGTCCATACACCACAACCTGTGAATATTACTCGTGGATCTTTTGGTAGTTTTTTAAGTGAATTTATATAATTTCTAGCGGTACTGTCAGCACTGTTTGTAACGGTACAAGAATTGATTACAACTATATCAGCATCACTTTCATCTAAAGTATTTTCAAAATCTTTTAGTTTAGTCATCATAACTTGTGTATCAAATACATTTGTACGACAACCAAAAGTTTTAAAATATACTTTTTTCATATCTCTAACTATTTATTTGTGCATCAAAAAATCCAGTTGCAGTAGATCCCGGCAATAAGTTTTCAGCTTCAGCTTGAGGCGTTGCCCCTACTACTCTTAAAGTTTGTGTAGGGTAAGCAATAGTAATATCATCGTGAGGTTTAAATGCTTCAAGTATCTCCATACCAATCGTACTTCTTAAACCTAATGTTGCATGTGAATTTGTATGAAACCAAGTTGAAATTGTAATACCATAGACTTCTGCAAATGCAAATACTCTAGGGTCTGGATTTGAATTTCTTAATACATATTTTTTTCTCATCTTTTGAAGTCTTTTTCGAGCAAGTTCTGTATAACCCTTTGCATGTATTGTTGCAACTTCTTTTGCTAATTCTACCGCTTTTTTATGATTTGAATCAAATGTAATATTTATATCTACCACATCCCAAACTGTTCTTAGTCCGTCAAATGTATAATTTGCTATCATATCCGTAAAAACATAGTTGTTTGGTATGAAAAACACTCTTCCTGTTCTTCTATTTTTTGAATAACTTGTTAATGTTGTATCTTCTCTAATAGCAATTTTTAATAAAGTAATATCAAGAACATCTCCAACCACTTCTACACCATCTCTTGTAACTTTAATTCGATCACCTGGATTAATAGAACCACTTAGCATAATTGACATCCAACCAAATATAGACATAAACCAATCTTTTAATGCAATAGCAATACCCGCAGATGCAAATCCTAAAAATGTAACCAGATAAGAGGCATTGTCAATATATGAAAAAAGAACTACAATAATCGTTAAAATAATAAAAATAAAATTAATCAGTTTGTTACCGGTATAATGTTTATCATCTTCTTTAACATATTTTTTCATGGCAATTTTAGCAATAATAGTCATAGCAAATAAAACTGCAATTATAATAAGTAATTTAAAAACATTACTGATTTCAGCCGTTATATTTTCATTTGTTTCGGCAATTACCTGCTCTATTTTTTTTGCATATACTTCACCTGTTGTTGATACAATATCTACAACCATATTAAAATCTTTTAATTCTTGTTGAAGCTTAGCCATCTCTGATTTTAGTTCTTCAGTGGAAACTACTTTATCTAACTCTTCAAAATATCTTAACTTTTGATTTAAGAAATTCAGAATTTCTACTAATTCAAGGTTAACCTCCTTATATGAAGCCTGATTATCTTTTAATTTTTGAATATAAGAAAATGCCTCAACAATTATAAATGGATTAGTAACATTAGGAGCTTTAGTAATAGCACTTGGTGTAATTTGCTTTCCGATTGGTGAATCTTTATATTCACTAATCAATTCAAGCTCATTTTCTTTAATTTTTACCTTGTTAAATAGCTGATAAGAAAGCTCTTTATATTTTTTACCTTTCCATCGTGAATATTTTTTTGCGTCTGCTTTTATTTTTGTTAATTCTTCCTCAATTTTTCTATATGTTAAATAATTATTATATCTTGTAATCCAAATATTATCTTTTAATTCTTCATTTATATCTTTGAGTTTAGATTGAACGGCAGCTATTGATTTTTGTTCATTTTCTAATATCTCTTGTTCAGTTAAAGTTTGAGCATTAGACCAACCAAATATTATTATAATTAAAAATACATATCTTAATAATTTCATTAAATACCTTTCCTTGTGCTTGCACTCTCTTTGAGTAATACTTGAAGTACAATATCTTTTGGTACTTCATCGGTTATTTTACAATCACCGATTCCTACCGGAAGAATAAATTTTATTTTATTATCCAAAGACTTTTTATCCAAAAAGAAATGCTCATAAAAATCCTCAACATCTTTAACATCATAGCTGACAGGAATATCATATCTTTCTAAAAGAGCTTTAACTCTTGAAGCTTCATCTTTGCTCATTAAACCCAACTTTACTGAAACATTATTTGCCATAACCATACCAATACCCACAGCTTCACCATGTAAATATTTTTCGTATTTTGTTTCATTTTCAACGACATGTCCAAAAGTATGACCATAGTTAAGTGCAGCTCTTAAACCTTTTTCTTTCTCATCTTGTGATACAACCCAGGCTTTTGTTTCTACTGATTTTTGTATCGCCACTTGAATATTGGCATCATCATTTAAATCATTTGCTTCAAGCCACTCGAAGAACTCTTTATTAAAACAAACTGCCATTTTAATAACTTCTGCAACCCCCGCACCAAACTCTCTTTTTGGTAAAGTTGTCAAAAAAGAAGGATCAATATAAACAGCTTGTGGTTGGTGAAATGCACCAACTAAATTCTTGCCAAATTTATTATTGATACCGGTTTTACCACCGACGCTGGCATCAACCTGACTTAATAATGTTGTAGGAATTTGAATAAAATCAATCCCTCTTTGATAAATAGAAGCACAAAATCCGGTCATATCTCCAATAACACCGCCACCAAATGCTATAAGTAATGAACTACGATTTAATTTATGTTCAAAACAATGTTCCAAAATACTTTCAATAGTTTCCATATTCTTATATTGCTCACCGTCAGGAATTGTAACAACACTCAAATCTTTAGCATTTATTTTAGACATTAAATAATCTAAATGTAATTCACTTATAGTCGGATTTGTGACAATTACAACTTTAGTATCAAAGTTTAACTTTTGTAGTTTATCAATTGTAATATCATAAGATGTATTTGGCAGGGAAATATTTACAACCAATTTTTTTACCTCTTTTTTAATAAATTTTTATAATTATATCTATTTTAGCAAAATTTGGCTGAGAATTTTATCTTAGTTGTATTAATTTACTTTTATTAATTTTTATAATATTAGAAGAGTTACCCTCAAAATATTTTTTATTGGTCAAAACTTCAATATCTGAATTTTTCGCAGCAAATTCAATATCAAACTTTTCCCCTGTAAGATTTGCAGAAGTAGAATATAAAGTTCCAAATTTTTTAATAAATTTATGATGTAAACAATCTTTATCCACAACTCTAAAACTCTTCCCATTTGGATAAATAAAAGTAGTATTTTTAGAGTTTCTAATTAATTTTCTGTGTTGTTTTGGAATTCTTGTATGAGTTTTTAAAGTTTTAAAACTCTCAACGACACGAAGTGTTTTTTGTACAATAGGTCTATTTTTAATTGTTGCCAATTTTTTATTATCACTTGATAAAAAGCCGACTGTAGTGTCAGTTTGGGTTAAATAAACTAAATTAGAATTCATATTTTTATCTCATTTACCGGTCTCGTTCCACCTCTTCTGAGGTGGAATGCATACTTAAAGTTATATCAACCAAAATATATGCTGGTTAAAGTGGGAAATTAAATTTCTATCCTGCTAAAAAATCTTGAATTGATTTAGGAACTATAGAACTTCCATCTTTACTGGCTTTTATAGCCTCTACTGATGCTAAAGCACCTGCAACTGTTGTAACATACGGCACATTCATTCTTAGCACCATTCTTCTAATTTCTAAACCGTCATCTTTGCTTGTTTCTTTCCCATCACTTGTATTAATAGCCATTACAATCTCATCGTTAGCTAAGCTATCAGTAATATTTGGACGCCCCTCATTAACTTTTAGAACTTTATCACAGTCAAGTCCAGCTTTAGCTATAACATTAAATGTTCCACCAGTAGCAACTATTTTAAACCCTTCAGCTATAAGTCCACTTGCAATTGCAGGTGCAAATTCTTTATCTAAATCAGCAAGTGAGATAAATACTTTTCCACCTGTCTTCGGTAAAAAGTTTTTAGCTGCATCTTGAGCTTTTGCAAAACTAGTTCCAAAGTTTGTACTAATACCCATAACTTCACCTGTAGATTTCATTTCAGGGCTTAAAATAAGGTCAGCACCGCTAAGTTTATTAAATGGAAAAACTGCTTCTTTTATAGCTACATGGTCTCTCATTTTAGGTCGTAAAACTCCATTGCTTTCTTGTACAATATTATTATCATAAACTGCTAATGCATCTCTTAAAGTTTCACCAAACATAACTCTTGTAGCTATTTTTGCTAAAGGCATACCTGTAGCTTTTGATACGAACGGTACTGTTCTACTAGCTCGTGGATTTACTTCAATTAAATAAATTTGTCCTTGGTGAATAGCATATTGAGTATTCATCAACCCAATAACACCTAACTCTAAAGCCATATTTTTAGTTTTTTGTTCAACCTCTTTGATTAACTCATCACTTAAACTAACAGGAGGTAAACTACAAGCTGAATCACCTGAATGAATTCCAGCTTCTTCAATATGCTGCATAATCCCACCAATATAAACATCAGTTCCATCAGTGATACAATCTACATCAAGCTCAATAGCTCTGTCTAAAAATTTATCTACAAGTACCGGTGCATCGTTTGAAACTGATACCGCTTCATCCATATATTGAGTTAATTCAGCATCTGAATAAACTATTTTCATACCTCTTCCACCAAGTACAAATGAAGGTCGTACAAGAACCGGATAAGTAACTCTATTTGCAATTACTAAAGCTTCTTTAATTGTAACAGCTGTTCCATTATCAGGCTGTAAAAGTCCCGCTTTTTCAACAAATGTAGCAAATTTTTCTCTATCTTCTGCTAAATCAATAACTTGTGCAGTAGTTCCAATTATTTTTCCACCGATTCTATGAATATCATTAGCAAGTTTAAGTGGAGTTTGTCCACCAAAATGTACAATAATACCATCAGGGTTTTCAGTTTCAATTACACTTCTAACATGTTCAAAATCAATTGGCTCAAAATATAAAACATCTGATGTATCATAATCGGTACTTACAGTTTCAGGATTACAATTGTACATAATTGTTTCAACACCCATCTCATTTAAAGCAAAAGATGCGTGAACACAACAATAATCAAACTCAATACCTTGACCGATTCTATTAGGCCCTCCGCCTAAAATAAGAACTTTTTTCTTATCACTTTTAGGCTTTTCTTCAACAGGAAGTTTTGTAATATTAGTTGTTGAATAAAGATAAGGTGTTAAAGCTTTAAACTCAGCACTACAAGTATCAACTTCATTGTACTCTAAATTAATACCTAAGTTTTTTCGTGCACCATAAACATCTTCTTCAATTGAATCAATAAGTGTAGCTATCATCTTATCACTAAATCCAAAAGTTTTAGCAACTCTAAGTAAATCTTCATCTTCAAGTACATTAAGTTCAGCTTTTTGAAGTTTAACTTCCATCTCGTATATTTCTCTAAACTGAGTGATAAACCAAGGATCAATCTTACTTAATTCAAAAATATCTTCATCAGTGAGACCTTCTCTCATACCTTGCATTAAATATAAAAGCCGTGAATCGTTTGGTCTCCTAATCTCTTTTTTGATTAAATCTAAATCACCCGCAATCTCATCAAATCCGCAAAGTCCAGTTTCAAGTGAACATAAAGCTTTTTGCATAGACTCTTTAAATGTTCTACCCATAGCCATCACTTCACCAACACTTTTCATAGAAGTTGTAAGTGTACTATTTGCATTTGGAAATTTCTCAAATGTAAATCTAGGAACTTTAGTAACAATATAATCAATCACCGGCTCAAAAGATGCTGTAGTACCTGTGATATCATTTTCCACCTCATCAAGTGTAAAACCAACAGCAAGGAGAGTTGCAACTTTTGCAATAGGATAACCTGTAGCTTTAGAAGCCAAAGCAGAACTTCTTGATACTCTAGGATTCATCTCAATTACAATCATTCTTCCCGTTTCTGGGTCGATTGAAAATTGAACATTACTTCCACCGGTATCAACACCAATTTCTCTTAAAATATCAAAAGATGCATTTCTCATATTTTGGTATTCTTTATCTGTAAGTGTTAAAGCCGGCGCAACAGTAATACTATCTCCGGTATGAACTCCCATTGGGTCTAAATTTTCAATTGAACATACTATGATACAGTTATCTTTACTATCACGAATTACTTCCATCTCATATTCTTTCCAACCAAGCAGTGACTCTTCAACAAGAATTTCTGAAATAGGCGAAGTATCAATTCCAAGCTGTGCCAACTCTCTGTATTCATCAATATTGTATGCAACTCCACTTCCACCTCCGGCAAGCGTAAATGAAGCACGGATTATTATTGGGAAACCTATCTCTTTTTGAGCTTCCAAAGCTTCTTCAATATTGTAAGCATATCTTGATTTTGGTAAATCCATACCAATTTTAATCATAGCTTCTTTAAACAGAAGTCTGTCTTCACCTTTTTTAATGGCATCAGGGTGAGCTCCTAAAAATTCAATCCCCTCTAACATACCATCATCATACATTTGGGTTGCAACATTAAGCGCTGTTTGTCCACCCATAGTAGGTAAAATAGCATCTATATTTTCTTTTTTTATAATTTGAGCAATCACCTCTTTTGTAATTGGCTCGATATAAGTTTGATCAGCAAACTCAGGGTCTGTCATAATAGTAGCTGGATTAGAGTTAATAAGAACAACTCTATATCCTAACTCTTTTAAAGTTTTTGTGGCTTGGGTACCTGAGTAATCAAACTCACATGCTTGACCAATAATAATAGGTCCTGAACCTATTAGTAAAATAGATTTAATATCTGTTCTTTTTGGCATTAATATTCCTTCAGTTTATGCATTAAAAATTTAATCATTTTATCTAAAATTTACTTAAAAAATTATGAGTCTTATCTCATAAGACTTTTAGTTATTTTACACTATTATTTACAAATGAATGAAGAAGAACTTAACAATGAATTTTAAAAACAACAAAAATTTTAAGCATTTTATACTGTTAGTACTTATACCCTTACTTAATCTAATTATTGTATTTTCTTATGCCTTTTTATATGTTAAAGATGAAATAAATTTTATTAATCATGAGGTAATGGGATTAAACAAGATATACAAAATACAAGATATAATTTTTGATATGCAACGACTTAGAGGTCTGTCAAATATTGTTGATAAAGATAAAAACTGCCTGGTAGACATTCGAAATCTAAACAAAACTATTGAAAAAAAAGCATTACTGTTTAAACAACAAATAAAACATATAAAAAAAGGAACTCATCTAAAAGAAAAATTTAATGACTTCTTAGACAAAGCCATAGCCCATACCAAACATACTAATGATTTTAATTATATATCACAAACTATTCATGACTCAAGATTATTTATAGAAAATATATCTTACCATTCAAATCTTGCTCTTGATTCAGAATTAAAGTCATATATATTAGGTCAAACAATTATTATCACTTTACCTGAACTGATTGAGTACAATGGACAAATAAGAGGGATAAGCTCTGCCATTAAAAATAATAAATTATCGCGTGAGCAAAAAGATAAAATCATTATACTTCAATCAAAAATTAATGATAAAATCAAACAACTTCAATTTAGTATGCAAGAATTGGATGACGAAGGTAATTTACATATTATTAAAAATATCTATTTAAATACAATTACCGCACAAAGTGCACTGCTGGATTTTGTAACTAAAGAGCTTTTGTCAAAAGATAAAATTATGCTAAATTCAAATGATATTTTTAGACTTGAATCAAAGGATATCGAGTTTATTACACTACTTTATAAAGCAAATTATAAAGAACTAAATAAAATATTAACCAAAAGAATTCAAGAGAAACAAACAATATCAATGTTTATAATAATCAGTGTAATTGCTTCTATAATATTTATCCTTTTTATTAATTTTAAATTTTTCCAAAGAAATAAAGAATATATTGAAGAGATAAAACTTTTATCTATAACAGATGGTATGACAAAATTATTTAATAGAAGATATTTTGATAATGAATTTATTAAACAATTGAAAATAAAAGCAAGATTAAAACAGAATCTTATATTTATAATGATGGATATTGACCACTTTAAACAATACAACGACACCTATGGACATCAAGAAGGGGATAAGACTTTAATAGCAGTTGCATTAAGTTTAAAAAATGATTTACATAGACCTGATGATATGGCATTTAGACTTGGCGGCGAAGAATTCGGGGTATTGTGCAGCGATATGAATGAAGATAAAGCAATGACATTTGCAAATAAATTAAGAGAAAATATTCACAACTTAAATATAGAACACAAAGAGAGTAGTGTAAGTAAAGTTGTAACTATGTCTATGGGATTAATCGTAATTAAACCAAATAATAAATATGAAATGAAAAGTATATACAAATGTGCAGATGAAGCTTTATACAACGCGAAACAAAGTGGTAGAAATCAAGTTTGTTCTTATGATACCGGAAACAGTAACATAAACTTACCACAATGTGATTTACCTGATTAACTCAATATTTAACGGTAGTTTTATTTTAAACTCAACACCAGTATAATTTATACCTTCATACTCAAATTCTTTATTTTTTGCTTCAATAGTTCCATTAAAATTATCTACTATAATTTTTCTAGACATATACAGTCCAATTCCTGTCCCGTCATTATCTTCTTTAGTGGTAAAATAAGCACCAAATATTTTAGGTAAAATTTCATTTGATATTCCACCTGCATTATCTTTTATTTTAATTATAGCATTATCATTTTGTTCATATATATCTATAAATATAACTCCTTTGATATCTTTTATTTCCAATTCATCTCTTGCATTATTTAAAATATTCATAAATACTTGTATCAATTCATTTTCAAATCCAAATATCTCAATATCATCAATATTTTCAATAATCTCAATATCTTGAATTTCAAACTTTGAACTTACAAGGTTAAATGTACTATGAAATGTATCTTTTAAATTAAAGAAACTCTTTTCTTTATTATGTTTGAAAAAATTTCTAAAATCATCTATTGTTTGTGATAGATGATTAGCACTGTTTGTTATACTGACACAAGAGTCAACAAGTAGTTTATCCTCCAAAACACCGAGTTCTTTTTGCATTTTCACACCGGTGGCACTTGTGGTAATAACGGATAACGGTTGTCTCCATTGATGAGCGATAGATTCAAGCATCTCTCCCATAGCTGCCATTTTTGAGTGCTGTGCCATTACGTTGTCTTTTTCAATTATATCTCTATGTGACTTTTCAATTTTTCGCATAAAATAATTTAATCCAATATTTAAAATTACAAAAAGTATTATTAGCATCAAAGCTGTTATTAACAGATTATTTTTAATAAGATAATTTAATTTTTCATTATGTATCTTCATATTATATGCAAGCAACACTTTAGCAGCTACCTTGTCTTTATGATTATTTAGATTTAACATAGTATGTATAAGATATTCATTGTTTTTATACATAATAGTATTTGAAGATTGCTTTAAATTAATATCTTTTAGTGTTTTTTTAAATAATTCATCTCCTCTGGCTAAAACAAATCCATTTAATCTTTGCATTTTTGACTTATCTAAAGATATTGTTTTATCTTCTTTTTTTATTAAAAGTGCAGTCCGTATTTCAAACAACTTATTAATATTTTCAGTAATATATTCCGGTTCAACCCCAACTTCAACAATACCAATAAGCTTCTTATCATAAAATATTGGTGTGACCACTCTATAGGTCATTTTTAGTTTCCCCACTTCAAAACCATACTGTCTTTTTTGTGTAGAGATTGTATCTAATATAATTTTTCTTTTTTTATTTAATTTATCACCAAACATATGAGGCTTATGAACTCTTAAAAAAGTACTTCCATCATTAAGTCTAAATGTCATAATTTTTAAATATTTATTTTGTTCGGCCATTCTTTTATATATATTTTCAACTAAAGAATAAAGTTTTTCTCTATTTTTTTCATTAAAGGCTTTTTTTACACCTTTTGCTGATAAGAAAAAATCGGATTTTAAAATAACATCTTGTTTTAACTTATTTAAGAAGAGATCAAAAGTTTTATGTACATAATTGTTTTGTATTTTTATATCACTCTTAATATCATTTTGTATTAAATTATATTGATAAAATGATATTGCAACGCCAAAGATAATAAGTATTACTAACACTGCAGATAAAAGTGTATTTTTAATATATCTTTCTTTTTTAATCATTGTAACTTCTCTTTTTTACTAATATATTGTATTGTAGTGAGTTTTTACTTTTATATTTATATAATTCAACAATATAATCAATAGCTCTATATATGACTTTATGATATTGTTTATGATCATAAATCTTATCAAATTTATTAGTTAACATAGAAATTATTTGATATTTTGGATATTTACCATATACGCCATTTAAAATAGCAATAATATTTTCAGGAAAAATATGATGAGTTAAGCTTGAACTATTTTGCTTTTTGATACTGCAAGCCAGTGAATATTGATTATCCAAAGAGTAACAGGCATCTATAAATATTATTTCATCATAATCAAGTAGTTCCAAAACTATCTCAGGGGTAAGTTGAAAAATTGATATAAATTTGGTCTCTTCCAGCTCATACTTTTCCAACTCTTTTATAACATCAATGCCAAAAGCATCTTCACCTCTTAAGTCGTTGCCATACCCTATGAAAACTCTCAAGACTAATTTCTGTCAATCTCTTTGATTAGTTGTTTGTTTTCATCTCGTATCTCAATTTTTGAGGATACTATCCCTAAAGCATGGGTAGAACAACTCAAGCAGGGATCAAAACATCTTATAACTGCTTCAACTCTATTTAATGCACCATCAGTAATATTTTTACCATCTACAAACTCTTGAGCTACCTGCTTTACACCTGCATTCATAGCCAAACTGTTATTCCCCGTTGCAATAATTAGATTCACAGAAGTTATAACTCCATCTTTTGTAACCTCATAATCATGAAATAAAGTTCCTCTAGGTGCTTCAGAACAGCCAACCCCTTCAGCGGCACTTACATTACTGCTTATTTTTATATTATCACTCATAGTTTTTTTATCATTTAAAAGCTCTTCAATTTTCTCAATACCATAAATAATCTCAATCAATCTAGCATAGTGATAATAAAAAGAGTTAAGTACAGGCTTACCGTCATTTAAAGCTTTAAATTTTTTCAATTCTTTGTCTGCTATTGGTGTACCGCAAGCCTTGGCGATATTAAGCCGTGCCAATGGACCAACTCTATACATACCATTTGGGTAGCCTAATGGTTTATAGTATGGTGATTTTAAATAACTGTCATCTTCAACCGCTTCCCCAATAAAATCTTTATAATCTCTTGGATTAATACCACTTTCAAGGACTTTTCCATTGGAATCTATAAATTTCAATACGCCGTCATAGTGTTCAAGATTACCTTTTTCATCCACTAAAGCCATAAAAAGTGATGGGAAATTAGCAAAAGAATCTATCTCTTTTTTAAATTTATTGACATTGGAAGTAAAATACTCCAAAGCACCAAGAGCTATCTCTTTTGCTCTTGGAATTTGATTTAAAATATTCTCTTTTATCTCTGGTGTAAGTTTATCAGTTACCCCGCCTGCAACGATATTTGTAGGATGTATTCTTTTACCGCCAAGCTCTTCTATTATTTTTTGACCAAAGGCTCTTAATTCTATTCCATCTTTTGCCATTTGCGGATGGGTCTGCATCATTTTGAAGATATTTCTATCCTCTTTTTTAGCATCAAAACCATAAACAAAATCTGGACTTGACAGGTGAAAAAAGTTTAAAGTATGTGATTGTACTATCTGCGCAAGATTGATAATCTTTCTTAAATTTATCCCTGCTTGAGGAGGAGTGACAGCCAAAATCTCATCACATGCTTTAGTTGAAGCAATAGCATGACTGACAGGACAAATACCGCAAGTTCTAGCAGTCAAAAGCGGCATTTGTGTATACATCTGCCCCTCACAAAATTTCTCAAAACCACGATATTGAGTCACATGGATTCTAGCATCTTTCACATTTGCATCTTTATCTAAATCTATCGTAATCTTCGCATGACCCTCTATTCTTGTAACAGGGTCTATGGTGATTGTTTTCTTTTTCATTTTCCAAACCTTGTAAGTTGATGTATATTTATCTCTCTACCCTCAATCAAAGATTTTATCACCTCATATATAGCATCAGCAGGTGTCGGGCATCCCGGTAAAAAAAAGTCAACTTTTACAGCTTCATGAAGAGGGATAACTTTATCAAGTAGTTTAGGTACGATTTTTGATGGATATTTCCCACTTTTATTTAAATTTGCCAAATCCAAATAACCTTTTTTTAAAACTTCATCAGAGCCGAAAAGATTTTTCATAGCAGATATATTTCCAGTGATCGCACAATCCCCAAGTGCCAAAATAAGCTTTGAATTTTCTCGAATTTTTTTTATCATTTTTATATCATGATCTGTACTCAAAGCACCCTCTACTATAGTTAAATCTACATCTTTAGGAAACTCTTTTGTATCAACATAAGGACTGTAAACCACATCTAAAAACGGTGCTATTTCTAAGAGTCTTTCATCCATATCCAGTATAGACATATGACACCCCGAACATCCATCAAGCCATATTGTTGCCAGTCTTATTTTTTGCATGATTCTTTCCTACTTATCAATAATTCTTTGATAATATTGGTCTTTTTTATACTCTCTTCTTCACTTATATCTTTTTCATATAATGCACCTGTTGGACAAACATAAACACATTTACCGCAACTTGTACAACTTTGACTGTCTACCCAAGGTTCATCCATATCATGTATGATTCTAGTATCTATACCACTATTTACCAAATCAATTGCATGAGCCCCTTCTACTTCATCACAAACACGAACACATCTTGTACATAAAATACATCTGTTTGGATCGTGTACAAAGTTTTTATGCGTTGCATCTATTTCAAATTTTCTATTTATATATGGTACTTTGCTATTATCTAACTCTAAAACAGTTGATTGATCTTGTAATTCACAGTTTCCGTTTGAGATACAAACACTGCAGGGATGAGTTCTTTCAGTAAACAGCATAGATAATATCATTTTTCTATGATGTTCAATTCTGGGAGTTGATGTATATACCTCCATACCCTCTTTTATTTTTGCTGTACAAGAGGGGATAAGTTTATCACTTCCCTTAGTTTCAACTATACACATTCTACAACTTCCAACGCAGCTTAAACCCTCTAAATAACAAAGTGTAGGTATCTTGATATTATGTTCAAGAGCAACTTCTAAAATAGTTTGATTTGATTGTCCTGTCACATCTATATCGTTTATTTTAAAGGTTTTAACTCTGACTTTTTCTTTCATCATTTTAAGAGTCCTCCTTTATACAGCTTAAGTATTCATCTTCAAAATATTCAATGGTACTTAAGATTGGATTTGGTGCAGTTTGCCCTAGACCACAAAGGCTGGTACTTTTTACAACCTCACATAACTCTTTTAAAAGTTCAAAATCATTTTTAGTTGCCTCTTTTTTTATAAACTTATCAAGTAAATCTGTCAGTTGTGTTGTTCCAACTCTACAAGGGGTACACTTTCCACAAGATTCACCTTTACAAAAATCCATAAAAAACCGTGCAATCTCCACCATATTTGAACTCTCATCAATCACGATAATTCCACCACTCCCCATAATAGAGCCAACTTTTTTCAAAGAATCATAATCAACCTCTAAATCAAGAAGATATTTGGGGATACATCCGCCGCTAGGTCCTCCGGTTTGAATAGCTTTTAGTTTTTTTCCATCAGGTATTCCCCCGCCTATTTCAAAAATCAGCTCATCTAGTTTTGTACCCATGGGAATTTCTACAAGACCTGAATTCTTTATGTGACCCGTTAAAGCAAACACTTTAGTTCCACTTGAATTAGCAGTTCCAATATCTTTATACCATTCCCCGCCATTTCTAATAATAGGGGCAATATTTGCAAATGTTTCCACATTGTTTAAAATAGTTGGTTCTTTCCACAATCCATAGTCACTTAAATGTGGCGGCTTTTGTCTTGGATGTCCACGATTTCCCTCTATAGAAGTTACCAAAGCAGTAGCTTCTCCACATACAAAAGCACCGCCACCTAATCGTATCTCTATATTAAAACTAAAATTACTGTTAGCAATATTATCTCCTAATATCCCCAATTTTTTAGCTTGTTTAATAGCTTTTTGTAGTATCTGCACAGCTGTTGGATATTCTGCTCTTACATAGATATACCCCTGATTTGCACCGCAGGCATATCCCGCTATTGCCATCCCCTCAATAACTTTATGCGGGTCAGATTCCATAACTGCTCTATCCATAAAAGCACCGGGGTCACCCTCATCTCCGTTACAAATTATATATTTTTGTGAACTCTCTACTTTTGAGACAGTTTCCCATTTTAATCCAGTAGGATATCCACCTCCTCCTCGACCTCTTAATCCACTTATCTTAATCTCATTTATTACATCTTGCGGCTGCATCTGCTCAAGAGCTGTAAATAAAGCGATATAACCATCATGAGCAATATAATCTTCTATATCATTTGGATCAATATATCCCGCATTTTCAAGCACTATTTTAAACTGTTTTGTAAAAAATGGTTGGCTGACATCACATATTTTATTTTTAAGTTTTTTATTGTTTTTGACACTTTTAACTAAATCTTTTACATCTGCCGTTGTAACTTTTTCATATAAAGTTTCCTTTTTTATTGCAGCATTATAATGTGAAACCAAAGTACCGTTTGAACAAAGTCCATTGCAACCTACACCTTTAACTTTACATCTATCTTTTAAATCTTTATTTTTAATCTCACTCTTTAACTCTTTTTTCAATTCATCAGCACCCAATGCCAAGCAGCTACTGCCTATACAAACTCTTAACTCCTCCTTGCAACTTTTATCATTGCAATTTTTCTTATCAGACAAATTTTTAAGTTCTTCAATTGATGTTATCATTTTATCATCCTTTCACATTCGTCTATAGATTGATCAAGGGATAAGTTACCTATTGGGTTATTATCATAAATCACAATTGGTGCCAAAGAACAAGAACCGACACAACGAGCAGTTAATAATGACATAAGCCCGTCTTTTGTAGTTTCTCCGGCTTTAATACCATACTTTTGTTCTATTTTTTCAAGTATTTTATTTGCACCTTTTATATAACAAGCAGTTCCTGTACATACAACCGCATTATGCACACCCTTAGGTTTAAGGCTAAAAAAGTGATAAAATGTAGCAACACCATAAACTTTAGAAAATGGAAGTTTCAATCTTCTTGCTATAAATTTAAGTGTTTCCTTTTCCAAGTAACCAAATGCTTCTTGAGCAGTATGCAAAGTTTCAATCAACGCACTTCTATCATAGCCTAGCTTTTTCATAGTTTTTTCAACCATTCTGTATCTATCATCTGAATTTTTAATCATCTAGACCTCTTTAATATTTACTATAAGCAATTATAGTTTAAAATTGCATGAAATCACATTTAGATCTATTGTATATAAAAAATATGTCAAAATTATGTTATTTATATGGAATTTAACAAAACTCTTTTGACGGTTTACCAAAGTAATATCCCTGAAACTCATCTATACCTAGCTGAAAAGCAATATCAAATACCTTTTTAGAGTATATATACTCTGCTATTGTTTTGATATTAAGTTCTTTTGAAAATTGTACAATTGCTTTTACAAGTTCAAATGAATCTTTGTTTGTATCAATATTTTTTATTAACGAACCGTCAATTTTTAAATAATTTGGTTTTAATTTTATTATATGTGTAAAGTTTGAATATCCTGTACCAAAATCATCTATTGCAATTCGAACACCAAGAGCTTTAAACTTTTCTATAAAATCTGCCAAAATTTCAAAGTTACCTATATCTTCACTCTCAACTATTTCAAATATAATATGTTTTGCAATATTTCTGTCACTCAATATTTTTTTTAAAAATTGTACAAGTTCCCTATTTATAATATCTTGATATGTTAAGTTTATAGAAAGATCTATCTTCTTTTTTTCAAGCAGTTTAAAAGTTTTTTTTATCACAAGATATGAAATATTATTGTACTGTTTAGTTTTTAGTGCTATAAGTAAAAATTTCGCAGGAGAAGTGGTCTCATCAATAGAATCCTCTTTGCTGATTAACCTCATCAGTGTTTCATATTTTATAATTTTTTGTTCTCGATTTACAATTGGTTGTAAGAAGGGGATAAAAAGATTTTGTTTTACTCCTTTTTTGAGTATTTTTAGCCATTTGACCGTGTTTGCTATCTCTTCTGAGAAATCAATATTTAAATGATAAACAGAAAATCTCATATTGTTATCTTTTGCGTAGCTAAGTGCCATATCCGCCTTGCTGAGTATCTTCTCTTGTTCTACAACAATACCTGCCGTGATTGTTAATTCAATCGTTTCATTATTTTGTTTTAAAGAAAAATTAGTTGCTGCAACAAATTCAAAAAGTTCATTGATATCTTTTTCAACTTCATCAAAATCAAAAAATTCACCTGCTTTAAAAAGTACAAACTGATCTCCTGAGATTCTATAAACTTCATATCTTCTTGTTTGAGCATAAGTTTCAAGTAAATTTGTAAAACTCTTCAAGATTTCATCACCTGCATTAGTTCCAAAAAGTTCATTAACAAAGTGAAAATTATCTATATCTACTAAGATAAAAACAGGAAACTCAACATCTTTAATATCAAGGTCAAGTTTGAAACGGCTTTTTAAACCTGTCAAATCATCAACATATAATTTATGCTCTAATTCTTGCGTCCTTTGTTTTACTTTTATTTCAAGCGAATTATTTAACTCTTTTAGTTCTATATTTTTATGCTGAAGCTCTTTTTGATACTGTATATTTTCTTTTTTAAGTCGTATCTTTTCAACACTTGTTGCCAACGCTTCCAAAAATTGTTCAGTTATGATTGGCTTTAACAAATATCCATCAATTCCAAGCTTAATCGTTTCGGTAAAATATTCTGATTCCCCATAAGCTGAAACTACTAAAATCTGTTGATTTGGATTGATTTTTTTTATTTCACTTATCATCTCAATGCCATTCATATTTGGCATATTTATATCTGTCACTACTAGATCAATACCATTGTTGTATTGTTTATATTTATCAAGCCCGTCTACCCCGTCAAAACTTTCAATAACATTGTTAAAAGATCTCTGCAATATCAATGAGGTAGAATGTCGTACTTCTTCGTTATCTTCTACATACAAAACACTCATATCTTTGCTATATTTTTTTAAATCTTCCAAAAGTTTATACATTATTTTTATTCCTTGTTATATTATTGTCATTTTCTATATTATTCATTTTCTCAATACTTTTCAATTCTATTGTAAACACTGCACCTTTATCACTGTTTGTGACACTGAGTTTACCTTTACAGTGATCCTCGATAATAGTTTTTGACATATATAGTCCTAACCCTGTCCCATCTTTATTTTTTTTTGTAGAAAAATATGGCATAAAAATATTATCTACAATATCTTTAGGCACTCCGCCTGCATTATCACCTATTTCAAGAAAGTAGCTTTTATTAATTTTATAAGTTTTTAGATATATTATCGGGTTCTCAATGTTGTGTTCGATAAGTGCATCTTCTGCATTTTTAATAAGATTCAATACTACTTGTTTTAACTCATTTGGATAAGAATTAAACATTTCATTACACTCATAATTTTTTACAAGTTTTATATTATCATTATTAAGTGCTGCGCCTATAATTTCCAATGAACTTTCAATAATATCTTCAAGTCTGATTTTTGTTTGCTCTTTGTTATCTTTAAAAAAACCTCTAAAATCATCTATAGTAGAAGATAGATGTTGCGAATAATCAGATATTTTGTCCATCGATTTTTCAAAAAACTTTTCATTATAGTTACCCATCATAATGTCAAGTTTCATTACTCCTGCTGTTGATGATATAGCAGATAGAGGCTGTCTCCATTGATGAGCTATCATACTTATCATTTCGCCCATTTGGGCTAGTCTTGATTGTTGATTTAACATCTCGTCTTTAAACCTATTAGCCTCCACTTCATCTTTGACTCTTTGTTTTAAAAAACTGTTCAATTCTTTGAGTTGTTTATCTTTAGCTTTAAGAAGTTTGGAAGATTCATTAAATTTTAATTTAATAGTACGCCCTTGTTGAACAGCTTGAGTTAGTAGATTAATTTTTTTATTTAATCTTATAATCTCTTGTTCTAGCTCTTGATTTGATTGCATTACTTAATCCTCTAAATCACTATATATAATATCTGTGCCGCATTGTAAATTTTTAAGATAATTTAAAGCATCTTGAACGGTAGATTCGTTTATCAAGGAACCGTGCTGCGGTAATATTGCCTCTATTACTTTATCATCTAATCTTCTTACAAATCCTTTTGCAGCAATATTTGAACCCATATAATCTATATGAAACAGATCCATATATGTTTCATGAAGTATAAAGTCATTTTCATCAACAACCAACTTCCAGTCAACATCAAGCGCACTCCAAATATCACCGGAAAATAAAAAACTTGCCGTTTTATCTAAAGTTGTAAATGCCCCTGCAAAATGCAAAAAAGGAGCTTCAATAAACTCTAAAACTCTTCCGCTTTGAAATTTAAATATACTATTCTGAGAAATATCATAAAAATTATAATTACTAATTCCATAATGTGGAAGTAAAACATTTGTTCGTGCAGAACTGATAATAGTTATATCATTATTAAACTCTAACCAATCCACCATAGATGCAGCAATATCTGGATCTTGATGACATAATATGAGTGCCTTTATATTTTTTGGATCTGTAATTTGTGCCACTTTATCTTTTATTTTTTTAAAAAAGGCACGGTTACCTGGATCTATGATTATATACTCTTCATCATCACAAATCATATATACATTACATCTAAATACTGTATCTTCATCAATTCCTAACCAATATATCTTATGATTATCTTCTTCAAATAATAAGATTGGACTACTTGTACTTATATTTTTTGTTTTATAATTTGATAATAAATTCATATTTTCCCTTTTTTAAATTTATCTAATTCCTCAGGCACAAAGACAATTTTAAATACTGCACCATCTTCATCATTTTGACACTCAAGCTTACCACCGCAATGTTCTTCAATAATAGTTTTGGACATATAAAGCCCCAATCCTGTACCATCTTTATTTTTCTTTGTCGAAAAGTATGGATCAAAAATTTTGTCCATAATATCATCAGGCACTCCACCTGCGTTATCACTTATTTCAAGAAAGCAGCTTTTATTCACTTTATATGTGCTTAGATATATTGTCGGATTTTCAATATTGTGTTCCAAAAGTACATCTTCTGCATTTTTAATAAGGTTCAATACTACTTGTTTTAACTTATTTGGATAAGAGTTTAATATTTCATTGCACTCATAATTTTTTACAAGTTTTATATTATTACTATTAAGTGTTGAGCCTATAATTTCCAATGAACTTTCAATAATATCTTCAAGTCTGATTTTTGTTTGCTCTTTGTTATCTTTAAAAAAACCTCTAAAATCATCTATAGTAGAAGATAGATGTTGCGAATAATCAGATATTTTGTCCAGCGATTTTTCAAAAAACTTTTTATTATAGTTACCCATCATAATGTCAAGTTTCATTACTCCTGCTGTTGATGATATAGCAGATAGAGGCTGTCTCCATTGATGAGCTATCATACTTATCATTTCGCCCATTTGGGCAAGTCTGCTTTGGTGCAGCATCTGTTTCTCTTTTTGGGTATTTTTATCAACCTCTTCTTTTACTCTTTGTTCGAGTGTTTCATTTAATTCTTGTAATTTTTTTGTTTTTTCTTCTACTTTTAGTTCTAATAAATCATTTAGCTTATCCACTTTTTCTTTTAGATTGCCAAATTTTAATGAAAAAATATAAGCAACTGGAAAAGATAATAAAATCATAAGAATCATAATAAATAGCATCTCGTTGACTTGTTTTTGAATTTGTTCTTGAACTTTATAAAACTTAGGCTCAAATATCATTTTAATATTTTCACCATTATCTAAATCTATCAATTTTGAATATAATCTTTCTCCAATATATTCATCACTGTTTAGTATCTTTTGATAACTGTCTTTAAAATGATTTTTAACAGTATATTTAGTATTTAGATATTTACCCCAGTTGTATTTTTTTTGGGGATGTATAATAAAGTTACCATCTTTATCTATAAGATAAATATTATATAGTGATAGATTGGACATTTTATTTAAGAAATATTTCATAAATATATTGATTATAAGTATGCCGACTTTTTTATTTTTTACAAAAACAGGAATACCAACTCTCAATACAGGTTTTATCGGTTTCTCGATTTGACCTTGCTCTATATTTAAATCAATTTTTGAATACCAGCTTTTTTCTTTATCGTTGAGCTGAATAATCTCTTCAAAATAGTATCTATGTAATTTATTTTGCAGTTTATTATTGGGTATTAAGATTGGGGCTGAATTATAGTCTGCTCTATCTATCCTGATCTTCTCAAATCCGTTTTTATCAAGATATCTAAGCTGCATTATATCAGCAGAGGTGTTTGTAATATATGAAAACAACTCTACAATATTGGAGTCACTGTTATTACTAAGATATTGTTTAAATATTTTTGAATCTCTAATTGCAAATAATTTTTTCTCAGCATCTTTAGTATATTGGTCAAAAAAAGCTTTTTGTTCAGCAAGTTCTTTAATCACCTCTTTTTGACTTGACTTTTTTATATTTTCTTCACTAATCTTACCCATTGTAAATATTGCAACAATTACCAAAGCAGTACCATACAAAAGGTAACTTAACAATAACCTATTTCTAAAAGATAGTTTTTCTAACATATTTTATTTTATCAAAGTTTTATAATATTGCCAATAAAGTATCTTAACTGATTTATCGGCAATTTTATTTTAAACTCTGCTCCTTTGTTTAGTTAATTTAAATAAAGCTAAATACATACTTTATTTCTACCGCTTTGTTTGGCCTTATAAAGTGCTTTATCAGCTCTTTGAATTAATGAGTGAACACTATCTTTCTCTTCCAATACTGCAATGCCAAAACTTGCAGTAAGATTTTTAATATGTTTGAATGTTGTATTTTCAATCACAACCCTTAGATTTTCAGCCAAATTCAAAGAACCTTCAATATTTGTTTCATGACAAATTATTAAAAATTCTTCTCCTCCCCATCTGCCCGCTATATCCGTTTCTCTGATATTGCTCTGCAGTATTTTGGAAAAATGTTTAAGTACCTGATCACCGACTTGGTGTCCATATGTATCATTAATAGATTTAAATTTATCAATATCAATAAATATAATACTAATATTTGTGTTATATCTTATTGCTTTGTTAACTCCAAAATCAATTACATTATCAAGTTGAACTCTATTATATAAACTTGTCAATTTATCAGTAACAGCAAGTTTTTCCAGATCACTATTTTTTTGGAGTTCTTGTTTTATTTTTTGCTTAAGATTTACATTTACTTTTTCAATTTTTTTTATACTTTTCTTATACTTTTTTTTAATTGAAATATCTTTGACCATCTTACTGAGTATAAAAATAAATTCATTCTCTTTAGTTGGTTTTTTCATAAATTCATTAATTCCTATATCAATTAAATTTATCAGCATTTCCGAATCACTATATGCTGAAACTATTAATATAGCCTGTTCTTTATTTATTTTTGTTATTGCTCTGCTCATCTCAATACCATTTATATCCGGCATAGCGACATCACTAACCACTAAATCATAATATTGTCCGTTTTTATTGTAAAAGTCCAAATATTTCTGTATTCCGTCTCGTCCGTTAACTGCTATACTGATATCATCAAAAAATCTTTCCAATAATTGTACTGTACTTTCTCTAATGTCCTTTTTGTCTTCCACATAAAGTAATTTTATAGTTTTGCCTATTTTTAATAATTCATTAAGTTTACTTTCATCCATTTTAGATTCCTTGCAACACTTGAGTTTTAACAGTACATTTTAAATATACTTGGTAAAGTATATCCAAACAAAATATCCAAAAAGTTTCATTTTGAACTTTTTAATAAAGACTTAATATCTTCTCTTTTTCCTTCTGCTTTTTGTTCTCGCAAATTTGGTGATTTTATTCTATTTTGCAAGTATGGATTCCGTTTCACTTCATGGCAGAGTTGCTTGTATTCATATAGTTATCGTAAATTCAGCACCGACATAAATTTTACCCTCATACTCATAAGTTTTATTTTTAACCTCAATATCCCCGCTCATCCCCTCAATTATCAAGGTATAAATCATATGAAGTCCTAGTCCGGTTCCCTGAGATTGATGTTTAGTTGTAAAATATGGTTCGAATATTTTATCAATAATATCATCGGAGATTCCACCACCGCTATCTTTGAACTTGATTATCACTTTATCATCATCTTGTTGTGCTATCCTGATAAATAAAAGTCTAGTATCTTCATCTTGCTCTTTTAATACATCTTTTGCATTATTAAAAATATTGATAAAACATTGAATAAGTTCGTTTGGATATACTTCGCACTTAACATCTTCTTGCAAATCTAGGATTACATTTAAATTGTAAGTTTTTATCGAGCCTTCAACTAAATTTAAAAAATTATTAACAACATTTTTAATATTAGATTCTTGTAATATTCTATCCCCTTGAATATAATTTTTAAAATCATCTATAGTTTTTGATAGATATTGTGCATGATCATTTATGGATGTACAATAATTATCAAATAATTCATCAGTAAGCATGCCGTACTCTTTTTGTATCTGCATACCTGTAGCACTCGTAGATATTATAGACAATGGTTGTCTCCATTGATGGGCTATGTTTCCTATCATCTCACCCATAGCAACCATTTTTTCAGATTTAAAAAGTTTTTCTTGAACCAATTTATTTTTATCAACTTCTTCTTTTATTTTTAATTCAAGATTTTCATTGATAAGCTGTAATTCATGCTCACTCTCTTCTAAATCTCTATTAAGCTTTTGAGCTATTTTACGCTTCCTATTCAGCTCTTTTGTTTTCTCCTTTACTTGCTCTTTTAGAATCTCTTTTTGATTTAGAATTCTGTATATAGAATAAAATAATACAAGCAATCCAAAAAATGCAACAACTCTTATTATCCATCCGGCTTTTAAAGTCGTATAGATAAAATCACTCTTTTCATAAGAAACCAACCAAGCTATAATTTTGGTATTGGTAATATTTTTTATAGGAAAAAAAGAGATTATATCTACATGGATATCTTCATGTTTATGTAGAGTATATAAAGCAAATTTATCTCCTTTTTTAATCCCTTTATCTATATCATCTTTAATATCTCTTAATTTTATTTTATTTTCAATGATACACTTTTCTTTTGTATGTAAGTTATTCATAGCAAGCATAAAATCTTTATTTTCACTACTTTGTAAGTATTTCAAAACTAAATCATCTCTTTTCCAAGTTTTTACATTAAAAACATCTTTATGAACTATAAAATGTGTATGTATTCCACTTATATAGTTTAAGTATTTTTGAATACTTTCATTGGAAAAAGATACCTCCATAGCCCCCATATAATTGCCGGCTTTATCGAATAGTGGATAAACATTTCTAAATCCTGGGGCTATTCTGCCTTTGACAAAAGCTCTTATTGGTTTGTGTGTGTCATTTGTGTATTTGAAATCTTCTCGAACATCTGTCAAATCATCACCAAATTTGCCAGGCTTGTGCATTCTCAAAAATGATTCATTATTCGGCAGTAAAAATTGATATTGAAATACACCTTTTTTATTTAATATCTCATATTTGTCTTTTAATAAATTGTAAAGTTCAATTCTTAAATTTACTTTCTCTTTCCTTGAAGCTGTTTTTATTTTTGAAAATAATTCTATAAACTCTGGTATCAAAGTTATTGTGGAAGTATAAGTTATATCAGCAATTACCTTCTGATGGTGCAATAATATATTAAAGTGAATTTGCAAGTCTTTAAGATTATCATCTAAAGCTACTTTGATTCTTTGTTGTTTGTTTATCTCTGTTATATGGTACACAACTAAATTTGCAACTATAAATGCAAATACTAAAAATATTATAATTTTTAATTTATTTCTTATCATATATTAATTTTCCCATCAATTGATTTTAAATTCATATTAGCTCATAGTCTGATATTTCTATAACAGTACTCTTATAGAAGAATTTAAAAACTCTCCCATTTGTCTTTATCATCATAGGCTTTGATTTCACCGCTGGCTAAATTTAACTGCACTTTACATTTATTTTGTTCCGATATTACTGTAGGCTTTAAAACTTCCTTGGCAGGTTGTGCTGAAATATTATTTACAACCTGTTTGGTTGTTCCCATATCCTTAGCTTTAACAGTATCTTTACCTATAAACTCTTTTTCATCTGCATTTGCCACAACCAATTTAGCAATAGTATCTGTTTGAACTGCTACATCATGAGTTTGTGATGCTATAGAAGCATTTTGTTGAGTTTGTTGGTCAAGTGTCGTAACTGCATCATTGATTTGTTCAATTGCCAACTGTTGTTCCTTGGAAGCCATTTCGACATCTGATATTAGTTCTATAGTTTTTGATATATTTTCATTTAGTCCTGTATATCCTACTATCATTTTATCAGATATTAGTTTACCGTCATTTGCTTTTGTGGTTGCATTTTCTACAAGTGTTTTAATCTCATTTGCAGCTTCTGCACTTCTTGATGCCAGATTTCTAACCTCTTGAGCAACTACTGCAAAACCTTTTCCCGCTTCTCCTGCTGTTGCCGCTTCAACTGCTGCATTTAAAGATAAAATATTTGTTTGAAATGCAATTTGATCAATTACACTAATTGCATCACTAATTGCATTTACCTGCTCATCTATCTCATTCATTGCGGTTGTTGTTTGACGAGCAAGTTCTTGACCCTCATTTGCTGATGTTGTTACTTGTGAAGCAAATTGAGACATTTTAACTACATTATCAGTATTGTGGGAAATATTACCTGTGATCTCTTCAAGAGCTGCTGCTGTTTCTTCCAATGAAGCTGCTGCTTCATTTGAGTTCTTATTTAATATATCAACATTTTTAAGTAACACATCACTGCTTTCATCTAGGGTTAAACCATTTTCTTTATTTTCAACTAACATATCATTGATAGCTTGTCTTAATTTATTAATATCAAAAATCAAAGTATCAAATACACCATTTTTTTCAATACCATCTAATTTTAATTCGTTTCTATAATCATAATTAACATATTGCTCTAATATAGAATTAATAGAAATAAATCTATCTTTTAAATTTTGTAATGCATGGTTTACTGTACTTTTTAATTGAATTAATGCAGGGTTAGAAGTATCTACAACAATTAGTTGTGAGAACCAACCTTTTTCAACTCTATTCATTACAAATTGAACATCATCTATAAATTTTTTATCTTCTTTAATTCCAGCTTCAATGCTATCTAAATATTCATTGATATTTATCGAAATTCTACTTATTTCATCTTTATTATTTATATCTATTCTACTTGAAGATGAATCTAAATTTTTAAGATTTAAAGTAGCATCTTCTAAAGTTTTAAGATTGTTAATAGTATTCCTATTTACAAGTAACAATAATATAAATATAATTATTAAGATAACAGCAATAACAATTAATTGAGTATCTACAGTTTTTACTAACTCTTTATTGTGGGTTGTTATATGATGCTCTTTATCTAATAAATATTTGTTGTATATTTTTAATGCCAATATAACTTTTTTGAACTCTTTTGGTGCTGTTTTAGTTATACCATCAATTATTTTTTTATTTTTAGTATTTTCCTTATCATTTAAAACAAAATTATTTTTATAATCTTTTGCAATTGCATGAATCTTTATATGAGATATTTCCATTGCTTCAAATTTATCTTTTATATCTTGCGGTAATATTTTATATTTATTAGTTTTTTTAAATGGATAATACCATTCTCCCAATATACATAAAGTAGCATCAGTACCAGCATTAAATTTCTTATTATTAACCATAGAACGACACATCTCACCCATAAATCTTTCATGTACCGCTATTATTTTTTGGTTATAAGCTATTTTTGCACCTATTTTTTCTATCTTTGATGATGAATCATTTAATTCTTCAACAGAAGTGATAGATATAAATAACATAGCTGTTATACCAATTCCCATAGCAATCATGCTATATATTGTTTTGTTTTTTATTGTCATTTTGTATCCTTTTATAATGCGTAGTGTAACAGAATAAAATATCCAAAAAGTTTCATTACGAATTTTTTTTAAATGGATTTATATTATATAAAAGAATAGCCGACAGCGTAGATATTTTTAATTAGTTTTTGAGGGAGTTTGCCATTTAATCTTTTTAAAAGATTTTTCACATTGGTTTTGTCTGCTTCTAAAAAGAGCGACCAGATTTGCTCTATTATTAGTTCATCTGAGTAGGTTAGATTTATATTTGATGTCATTAATTCAAATAATAAAATTTCATTTTTAGTAAGTACAATTTCTTCTGATATATAATAAAGTTTTTTTGTTTTTTTATCCCAGTTATAGTTTTTATTTATCTCTACAATATCCATTTGAGGTTTATATTTTTTATTTATAATTCTATAAAGTTCTTCAATAAACTGTTCCACCTCAACAGGTTTTATCAAGTAGCCGTCTACTCCGCTTTTTATCGCATTTATTAAATACTTGCTTTCGCCGTGAGCTGAAAAAACCAAAACAGGGATTTTTTTACCAGTAAAGTTATTAATCTTATCCACCATTTGCAGACCGTCTATATTTGGCATATTTATATCAGTAAAAATAATGTCAGGTTTAAATTTAACAAATTTATCAAATCCATCTTGTCCGTCAGTTGCAGTGATAATATCATCAAAAAATCTTTCAAATAACGGTATAGTTGACATTCTTGTTTCTTTATTGTCCTCTACATACAGAAGCTTTAAATCTTTTACTTTTTCTTTTAGTATTTTTATCTTTTTCTTCATATTTTATATTTTACCCTCCATTGATATTTTAATAATAAATTCTGCACCGATATATTTCTGGTTCTCATATTCATACTTTACATTTTCAACTGATATTTTACCGTTTAAATGCTTTGTTATAATTGATTGAGTCATATACAAACCAATACCGGTTCCTTGTGCTTTATGTTTTGTTGTAAAATACGGTTCAAATATTTTATCTTTTATATCTACATCAAGTCCAATCCCTTCCTTTGCCAGCATTATAATATATTAAAGTGGTAAACTTGTGTTAATTTAATCCAATGGTAATTTTATACTAAAACAAACCCCGTCATCTTTATTTTGAACTGCGAGTGAACCATTTAAATGCTTTTGGATTATTATCTTTGACATATAAAGTCCTAGCCCTATGCCGTTTTTTTCATCTTTAGTAGAAAAATACGGATTAAATATTTTATCTATTATCTCATCTTTTATTCCACCTGCATTGTCACACACTTTTATTGTTATATCCTCTTTATTCTTTTGGATGGTTATAAATATTTTCTTATTTTTAATATCATTATCTACCAATGCCTCTTTTGCATTTTTTATAATATTTAATAAAGCTTGCAGAAGCTCTCTTGAGTGGATAAAAATTTCACAATCACACTCAATATGCTTGATGATTTCAATATTACTGTTTTCAAGTGATTTTCCTATTACAGACAAAGTATCTTCTACAACTTTTTTAGGATTTGTTTTTTCTTTCTCTTTATCAGGTTTAAAAAAATCTCTAAAATCATCAATAGTGTGAGACAGATGTTGAGTTTGATCTACAATGCCTTTTGCTCTTTTTTCAAAATCTTCTATATCAACCGTATCTAAATCTATATCCGCCATTATGTTATTTGCTTCCATAGCTATGATTGCAATTGGCTGTCTCCATTGGTGGGCTATCATACTTATCATCTCACCCATTGCTGCATGTCTGGACTGAGCTAACATTATTTTTTCCTGATTTTTCAATTCCTCTTTTAGATACATTTGCTCCGTTATCTCTTGCTTGATACCGATATAATTAACAATATCCCCATTATCATTCATAACAGGTGCGATAATTGCTGATTCCCAATACTCTTCTTTATTTTTCTTTACATTTTTAAAAATACCGGACCAGATATGTTTGTGAGTGATTTCATCCCAAAGCTTGATATACTCATCACTGGTATAATAATCACTTTTTAATACTCTTGCATTTTTTCCTTTTACCTCTTCAAATGAATATCCTGTTGTTTTTGTAAAACAGGTATTCACATATTCTATATCTCCGTCAACATTAGTAATAACAATAGAAACCGGACTATTTTCAAGTACTTGTTGTAGTTTTTTAATCTCATGCAGATTTTTATTTTTATTTTCTTCCATCTCTATATTATACAAAGCAAATGCAATATCTTCTGCTACTTCGGTTAGCAAGTTGTTGTCTCTTTGACTATGCAGATATTCTTTTTTTACACCAATTCCCATGGCTCCATATATTTTTCCTTGATATTTAAGTTTTAAAACAATTGCAGAATCTTCTACATATGAATTTTTCAATATACACTCACCACAATTTTTAACTGGACTATCAATAGCCAATAACTCTTTTTCACCAATATGTTCCATACAATAAGGTTGAAAATCCCTTAAAAGTTTTTCTTTAAAAACTGAAGACTCCACTCCAAATCCATCTGAAGCTACTTTATAAAAATGACCGTCTTTATCATACAGTGCTATCCATACACTGTTAAAAATATGATTTGCCGTTAAAGTTTTAGATATATTTTCTAAAAGCAGATCTTTTTCTTTAATTTTTACAATATTTTGATTGACATCTGATATTACTCTTAAAATACCATTTAAATGTTCTAGATCATCTGCATATTTTTTATGTATTTTTCCCAGCCCTTTTTCAAAAAGATTCATCTGTTTACTTATAAAAAATAGAAGTATAAAAAATATCAAGAAAGCAAAAATTGTGAACAGTCCAAGCATTTGCCATCTTGCTTTTTTAGAAAGTGTGGTATCTTCGAAAAAAAGCAGTTTTACTTTTATTCCTCCTAGATAGTCTTGTAAGCAATCTAAATGAATAGTATATTCTTTACCTTGATAGCTAAATTTATAACCATCTTGAAAAATATTTTCTTTATCTATTGAGTTTAAAAGCCCTATCATCTTGTCATCTATCTTAGTTTGAGAAACAAATCCATTTGCTGTAAAATAAGACTTTATTTTAAAATCTTTAAGATTCTTTTCATCAACAAGTATCACACAAGTACATTTAGTTAACTCTTTCATTTTTTTAATTAAAAAATTTGGATCTAAACCAATATCAATTGCACCTATATATTCATCTTTATCAAATATAGGGCTAACTATCCTAAACACAGTACCATATTTTCCTATCTCGTACCCGATAAGATTTTTTTTATTCTTATGTACATCTTTTATCATTGGTCTTATTTGGTCAAGCCTGTCACCATATTTTTCAGGCTTATGTACTCTTAAAAATGATGTTCCGTCAGGAAGATGAAAATGCAATACCTTCAGATGTGGATTTTCCTCTCGAAGTATTCTCCATCTTGTTTTAAAAAAATGGAGCAGTTTTTCTCTATCCCTTGTTTTTATATATTTTTTAACATTCTCAAAATTTGATATCATTTTCGCAAGATATTCATACCTGTCTATATAATGCTCTGTTACATATTTTTTGGAAGAATGAATAAGATTATGAAACTTTTTATCTTCCATATCAATACGCTTATTCTGCATATATACAACAGAGGAAACAAGTATAATAAAAAGTAAAAAAACAGTCGCTGATAAAATAAAAAACAGCTTTTTTTAAGTTTTTTTGCTAAGTGTTTATCTTTCATAACATGCCCTTGATTATTTTAAATCAAACTTTTTAACAATCTCTTGCATAATGACAAACATATTTTCATATGTAATAGGCTTTCTAAAATATAAATTTACAGTTTCTTCAATTTCATTTCTGTCTACTTCTGAGGCAGTAAGAGCAACTGTAAAAATATTATTATCAATTTCTCTTATCTTTTCAAGCATCTCCAATCCACCCATCTTAGGCATAAGAATATCCGTAAAAACTACATCATATTTGCCATCTTTGAATTTTTGTAAACCATCTTCTCCATCTTTTGCAGTTTGAACAAAACTGAAAAATTTATTTAAAAACAATTCAGTTCCCATTCTCATCTCATCTTCATCTTCTATATACATAACTTTTAAATTTTTAACTTTTTCTTTTAAAATTCTTATCTCTTCATTCATTTTTTATCCTTTGGTAAAATAACAGTAAAACAAGCCCCGTCTTCTGTATTTTTGACACTTATTGTTCCATTTAAATGTTTTTCAACTATTGTTTTAGACATATATAATCCCAACCCCGTACCTATTTTTACATTTTTTGTAGTAAAATATGGGTCAAATATTTTTTGCATTATACCTTCATCAATACCAAGTGCATTGTCTTTTATTGTGGTAATAATATGATTTTTATCTTCATATATATCTATAATTATTTTTTTATCTTTTATATTTCGCTCTATTACTGCCTCTTTTGCATTTTTAATTATATTGATATAAACCTGCATCAACTCTCTTGAGTGTATCTTCGCTATATTATCACTTTGATAATTTTTTTCAATCTCAATATTATTGTTTTCCAGACTTTTACCAATAACAGATAAACACTCCTCCATCACATCTTTTATTAAAACTTTTTCTCTCTTTTTATCCGGTCTGAAAAAATTTCTAAAGTCATCAATAGTTTGTGAAAGATGTTCAGTCTGTGTAACAATATTGAAGGCATACTTTTTAAAATTTTCATCATCAATTTCATCCATATCGATATCTGCAGTTATATTATTTGCCCACATTGCTATAATCGCAATTGGCTGTCGCCACTGATGGGCTATCATACTTATCATCTCACCCATTGCTGCATGTCTTGACTGAGCCAGCATAACCTCCTCTTTTCTTCTATTTTCTTCATATAGTTTTTCTTGCTCAATCAAAGATATTTTTAGATTTTTATATGTATAAAATAGACCTAAAATAGCAATAATATAAAAAACAAGATGTGCCAAAACAATCTTGTATATTGCACTATACATATCATCATTATATTTTTTCATAGGAATTGTAATAGATACACCACCTCTTATATCTCCTACTTTATACCCTTGTTGTTTATGACACTTTAAGCAAGACTCTCTTGTAACCAAAGCTTTCATATAATATATATACTTTTTACCGTCTTTTGATAAAAACTCGTGAAACTCTTTTTGTTTGCCACTGTCAAATAATTTTAACGCTTTAATCTCCCAATCATTTGGCTTATTTCTTGGATTTAATAATTTTAAACTTGTGATATGCCCCTTTGCTCCATACATCCCCTCATAATCTTCCATAAGTTGCCGCAATGTATATGCAGGATTCATCAAAGTTAGTTTTTTACCTGTAGTTGTGATTAAATCTCTATCTGGTATATGGGCAAGATATTGATTTGGAGAAGTTTTTTCTGTGGGAAATACATACACGCCGCCATGGCTGGCTACCCATTTTCTAAACATCAAATCTTTAACAAATGAATTTCTGGCATGCTCTAATGCCGCATTTTTATGATGAGTAGATTCGTTATAAATATTCCATCCCAAGGAAAATGCAATGACAATAGTCAATATAATCAAAACATTGATATAATATTTATTTAATTTTTTGAGTTTTATATGAAATAATTTATTCATCCCTTGTCCTTATATTAATTCAATGGTAATTTTATACTAAATTGAGCACCTTTATACTTCTCTCCATCATATTCATACTCAACATTGCAAGCATCTATTTTACCTTTTAAATGATCTTTAATAATTTGTTGAGTCATATAAAGACCGATACCCGTACCGTCTTTATTCTCTTTTGTTGTAAAATGCGATTCAAATATTTTATCAATTATATTATCAGGTATTCCGCCGCCGCTGTCTTTTATTAAAATATTGATATTGTTTTTATCTTTATTAATCTCAACAAAAATAAGTCTTTTTTTATCTTTTACTTCTTCCAAGGCATCTTTTGCATTGTTTAAAATATTCATAAATACTTGGACTAAGTCATTGGTTAATCCCATCATCTCAACATCATCTATATTTTCTATAGTTTCTATCTCTCTATTTTTAAATTTTGAACTTAAAAGCTCAGTTGCTCTATAAAATGAATCTTTTAGATTAAATAATTCCTCTTTTTTATTTGGGTTAAAAAAGTCTCTAAAATCATCAATAGTATCAGACAGATGCATTGCAGCTGACACAATGGAGTCAACGGATTTGACAAAAAGTTCATCTGTTAACATATCAAATTCTTTTTGCATCTTCATACCGCTGGCAGCAGTTGTTATTACCGACAAAGGCTGTCTCCATTGATGTGCTATAGATTCCAACATCTCACCCATCGCCGCCATCTTAGATTGTTCAAGCAGCATTTTTTGATTTACTTTATTTTTTTTAACTTCCTCTTTTACTCTCTTTTCAAGATATTTCTCATATTCAATAACTTTTTTATGTTCTTGAATCCGTAATGCAGTTTTATACAATATCGAATTCATTTGCAAATAATCCATAGGTTTTATGATATATCCACTTACACCTATTTGTATAGAATCTGTAAAATAATTTACACTGGTATAAGCTGAGATAATTATAATCTCTTGATTTGAATTTATATTTTTTATATTTTTAGACATCTCTAAGCCATTCATATTCGGCATCTCGATATCTGTAATAACTATATCGAAGTATTCACTTTCTTCAAAAGCTTTTTTAAACAAATCAAGTCCATGCTCTCCATCCTCCGCGCATACAACTTTTTTAAATATTTTTTTTAAATACTCATATACACTGACTCGGAGTAACCCATCATCCTCAGCATATAAAACTGTCAAGTCTTTTGCTATATTCTTTAATTTTTTCAAATCTTCTTTCATAGTTTACCTTCGTAACTATATTGTATCAAATTTCAAATAATAAATACAAAACTATTTTTCTGTACCAAAACTATGTTACAATAATCTAAAATATTATCCAAAAAGGTTTATTATGCAACACTTAATGGGACAAAACTGGCATAGTTTAGACAATGATAAAATCATTGACTTATTTGAAAGTGATATTGTTAATGGTTTAGCACCACTTAGCATAAAACATCGAGAAGAATATTTTGGTAAAAATATCTTAGAAGAAAAGAAACAAGACAGCAAACTGAAAAAATTCTTTATGCAGTTTCACAATGCGTTGATATATATCCTTTTAGGTGCATCAATAATTACAGGTTTTTTAGGCGAATGGATAGATAGTGGAGTTATCTTTGCTGTTGTTATTATCAATGTAATTATTGGTTATATACAAGAGGTAAAAGCCCAAGAAGCTATAGAATCACTCAAAAATATGATGGATACAGAAGCTGTAGTAATAAGAGATGGTCAAAAGATAAAGATATCTTCTGTTGATTTAGTCCCTGGAGATATAGTATTGCTTGAATCCGGCTCAAAAATACCTGCTGATTTAAGACTTGTTGAGAGTAAAGATTTAAAAGTTGATGAATCAATGCTTACAGGTGAATCACTCCCTGTATTAAAAAATATATCAACACATGAAGAAGAACTGATATTAAACGATAGAAAAAATATGGCTTACTCAGGTACTTTTGTAACTTATGGAAGAGCAAAAGGTATAGTTATAGCAACTGCCAAACATACAGAACTTGGTAAAATAGCTCACTTAATAGACTCTACAACAGCTATGGAAACACCTCTTACTAAAAAAATATCATCTTTTAGTAAAATATTATTATATGTTATATTAACACTTTCAGCATTTACATTTGCTATTGGGGTTTTAAGAGACAATAGTGCAGTAGATACCTTTATGGCTTCAGTCGCTTTAGCTGTTGGTGCGATTCCCGAAGGGTTACCGGCTGCGGTTACAATTACCCTTGCTATTGGGGTTAGTCGTATGGCTAAGAAAAATGCAATTATTAGAAAATTGCCCGCTGTTGAGACTTTGGGAAGTGTTACAACTATATGTTCAGATAAAACAGGAACGCTGACACAAAATAAAATGTCAGTTACTAATATATTTTGTTCAAACCATTTATATAATATCACTGGAAATGGATATATACCAAAGGGTGATTTGCTGGAAGATGGACAAGTTCTAGAGTCTGTAAATAAAAATTTAATGGAAGTTTTAGAAGCTGGATATTTATGTAATGAATCATATCTGGTAAATAAAAATGAACATTATAGTATAAATGGAGATCCTACAGAGGGTGCATTGATAGTAAGTGCACTAAAAGGCGGGTGTAATGAACATACATTAAATAAAACATATCCAAGAGTTGATTTATTACCTTTTGAATCAGATAGACAATATATGGCAACAATAAATAAGGATACAAAAACCAATGAAAATGTATTGTATCTAAAAGGTTCTATTGAAAAAACATTGGATATTTGTGATTTTGAGATGATTGATGATGAAATAAAAACAATCAACAAAGATAAGATTCTAAAACAGGCAGAAGAGTATGCATCTAAGGGATTAAGAGTCTTGGCAATCGCTAAAAAAATTGTAATTTCTAATAAAATAGAAGATGAGTTACTTAACGATAAATTTATATTTTTAGGTCTTCAAGCTATGATGGATCCTCCAAAACCAGAAGCTATAGAAGCTGTTAAAGAGTCTATACAAGCTGGTATTAATGTCATTATGATTACAGGAGACCATGTTCTTACCGCTTTTTCTATATCCAAAATGATGTCTATTGTAGATGAAAATGCCTCATTTGAAGATTCTGTTTTAACAGGAGCTGAACTTATTAAATTAACAGACAATCAACTTATCCAAAAAGTAGCAACAGTAAAAGTATTTGCTAGAGTTGAGCCGGAACAAAAACTACGAATAGTAGATGCACTGCAAGCAAGAGGTGAGATAGTTGCTATGACAGGTGATGGTGTCAATGATGCACCGGCACTTAAACAAGCAGATATAGGTATAGCTATGGGTAAAGGTGGTACGGAAGTAGCAAAAGAAGCTTCTGATATGATTTTAAGTGATGACAACTTTAGTTCTATTGCTCATGCTATTAGAGAAGGAAGAACTGTATTTGATAATCTTATTAAATTTATCACTTGGACATTACCTACAAATTTAGGGGAGGGACTTGTGATATTAGTAGCTATTGTATTAGGTATTACATTGCCAATATTGCCGGTTCAAATTTTATGGATAAATATGTCAACAGCAATCTTTTTAGGTCTTATGCTTGTATTTGAAGCTGGTGAAAATAATATAATGCAGAGGAAACCAAGAGATCCAAAAGAGCCAATATTGACAAAAAACATTGTTGTACAGATGCTTGTTGTTGGTTTTTATATGTTAATAGCATCTTATGCTATGTTCAACTATGCACTTTCAAATGGACACAGTATAGAATATGCAAGAACAGTTGCTGTTAATATATTTGTTTTTGTTGAACTGTTTTATCTATTTAGTTGTAAAGAATTGGAAACATCAATTTTTAAAACTAATATTTTAAATAATAAATTTTTACTTTTAGGTGTCGCTTTTATGTCATTTTTCCAAATTACATTTACACATGCAGGGTTTATGAATACTTTGTTTAAAAGTGAGGGTTTAGAGTTACAAACTTGGTTACAGATTATAGTTATCTCTTTTTGTGTTCTTTTTGTAGTTGAGATTAAAAGGTTTGTTGATAAAAAACTTTATGTTTAAGATAAAAGAATTTATATCAACACAAGAAGGTAAAATATTTATAGCTGGAGTACTATTACTTTTTGGCTATGTAATTAGTATTATAAACTTATATCTGTTTTCCGTAACTGATGCAAATAATTTGGTGGGGATGACTGCTGCAAACCTCTTTTTTGGCAGGGCAGCAGGTATATCATATGGTTATACTGCCCAGTTTAGTGATTTAGCGATTGTTTTAATGAATATTGTTATTGAATTTATAATGGTTATGATAATTTATCCTTTATTTGTGTTAAGTTGGAATAGGTCACTGAATATAAAATTTATAAAAAATATGACTTTAAATGTAGAAAAACAAAAACTGAAATATAAAAAGTTTTTTGATAAGTATGGTAAATATGGATTATTTATATTTGTCTGGTTCCCTTTTTGGATGACTGGTCCAGTCATTGGTTCTATTATTGGATATTTAATCGGGATTAGACACTACATCACTATATTTATAGTACTTAGCGGTACATCTTTAGCTATATTGGTATGGACGTATTTTTTAAAAGAGATAATATATTTACTGCATCAAGCCAGTTCTTATGCTCCATATATATTATTAATTTTATTTGTTGTAGTAGCAACTATTTTAAAATTTAAAAGGAAAGATATCCCTGATAAACACTAATTTTTAACTGCCAAATACGGTATGCTTAGTGTGTTTGGCAATTAAATAGTAATTATTTTAAACTTAATGTAGCTATCAAATCAAAGGAGGAAACAATTGACCTTTTCTTTCTACATATAAGCAAGTAACCAACTTACTTATTGACATAGTATAGTAATGTTGTGGCAAAGTTGTGTTATAACGGCAGTTAACTATTTAATTTGGTATAATTATTTATGAAAAAATTTATATTATCGATATTAATGGTATTTTTAGCTCATGGTAACTTAGTTTTTGCCAATCAACATAAAGATATTTTTGTCGTAAATTATGGATGGCATGCTGGTATTATTGTCAAAACAGATGATATAAACAGTTCAATCTGGGATATAGAGCCTTTATTTAAAAAGTTTAAATATATAGAAGTTGGATGGGGTGATGAAGATTTTTATAAAAATTCAGACCCATCAATTTGGCTGACACTTAAGGCAGCACTTATTCCTACGGCAAGTGTTCTTCATATTAGAGCTGTTACACAGTATGAACTAAACCAATTTTCCAAAGAAAATATTGTAAAAATCACTATATCAAAAGAGGGGTTCACAAATTTATCAATATTTATAGAAAACTCTTTTTCTAAAAAAGATGATAAAATCATAAGACAAGGCGTTGGACTTTACCCAAACAGTTTTTTCTATCTCTCATCAAAAACATACCATATATTTAATACTTGCAATGTATGGACGGCAGAAGCACTTCAAAGTGCCAAATTGGATATTTCTCCATATTCTGCGGTTACTACCGAAGATCTTTTTTCTCAAATAAATAAGACTAAAAAACAACCATGATTATTCCAAAAAGTCGCTAAAAACTCCATTTACTCCCATATTAAAGAGTTGTTCTCGCCTTATTAGATCATTTACGGTGTAAACATTGACAAAAAAACCGGCTTCTTGCAGTTTTGCAACAGTTGCTTTATCAACAAGTTCATCATTGAGATGGTAGGCATCTGCTTGTAAAGTATTTAGATATTCTATTAAAGAGGAAGGATGTCTATTTTTTACTAGAACAGCTGTTGGGATATTTAGCATCTTTTTTTTACATAATGAGAGATACTCATGTCTAAAGGATGAAAGCAAAATAAGATTTTGAATTTGTAAATCATCAATCTCTTTAAGAATAGTTGAGACAACATATTCATCATCAAAATATTTGTGCATATCTTTAATCTCAATATTTAAAAACAGTTGATGTTTTTTGATAAAATGAAGTGCGTCATGCAGACTAAGCAATGGTTCGCTATGAGTATACCCATCATCTTTGTAAAACCAACTTCCATAATCAAGAGAGGATAACTCCTTAAAAGTAAAATCACAAACCCTGTATGGTATACGATTTTTATAAGCATCTATTTTAGCAACATTTGTAGTTCTCTCTAAAGTTTCATCATGCATAATAATAGCAACACCGTCACGGCTTAACTGCACATCAATCTCAATAAAATCACAGTGTCCAATACTGGACTTAAGAGCTGACATTGTATTTTCCGGACATATTGCACGAGCACCGCGATGAGCTGCAATAAGACCATGTTTGTTAAAAAGTTCTAAAAAATTCATCTTTCATTTTATCATATATTTGGTAGAATAATCAATGGTTAATAAAAAAAACATATACTCATGGGCAATTTACGACTGGGCAAATTCAGCCTATGCCACTACAGTAATGGCAGGATTTTTTCCTCTCTTTTTCAAATCCTACTACAGTGCAGATGCTGATGTAACAGTAAGTACTGCACAGCTTGGTTTTGCCAATTCCATATCAAGTTTTATTATTGTACTCATAGCACCGCTGCTTGGTGCAATCGCTGATGTAAGGTCGTTAAAAAAACGCTTTTTATTTTTATTTGCTTATCTTGGTATTTTAATGAGTGCTGCACTGGCACTGGTAAACCAAGGGGAATGGCAGATGGCGGCTTTTATTTATGTGCTGGGTAATATCGGTTTTATGGGCTCAAATACTTTCTATGACGGGCTTCTTCCTTCAGTTTCAAGTGACAAAAATGCTGATTTTGTTTCTGGATTAGGTTTTGCACTGGGCTATTTGGGTGGCGGAATTCTATTTGGTCTTAATGTCTGGATGCTGCAAGATCCCACACTGTTTGGTTTGCAAAATGAAATAGAAGCCGTCAAAGTCTCATTTGTAAGCGTGGCACTGTGGTGGACACTTTTTTCACTTCCATTACTCTTTTTTGTTCATGAAAAACAAGAAAAAAATGTACAAGATGCATCACCGATAAAGCAAGGCTATCTTAGACTTAAAGCCACATTCAATAAAATAGCACATCTTAAAGGTCTGCTTTTGTTTTTAATAGCTTACTGGCTTTATATTGATGGAGTAGATACTATTATACGGATGGCAGTCGATTATGGTATGGCACTTGGTTTTGATTCCAACAACCTAATCCTTGCACTGCTTATTGTCCAGTTTGTCGGTTTTCCAGCTACTTTACTTTTTACAAAACTGGCACAATACTGGGATACAAAAAAAGCAATTCTTTTAGCTATTGGTATCTATTTATTTATTATCTTCTTTGCAGTAAATATGGATGAGATATATGAGTTTTATATACTAGCTTTTATGATTGCATTGGTTCAAGGTGGTATTCAAGCACTTAGCCGTTCATATTACTCAAAAATGATTCCCAAAAATCATGCCGCGGAATTTTTTGGTTTTTATAACTTTTTAGGTAAATTTGCCGCAATATTAGGACCATTGGTGGTTGGCTTGGTTGCACTTTATAGCGGAAGTTCTCGAGTTGCTATCTCTTCTGTGGCAATTTTCTTTATACTAGGGGCTGTTTTACTCTTTTTTGTGGATGAAAAAAAGATTGCCAAAGAGGTTAAAAGTGTATTAAAGTGAGATTGGATTGCGTTTAATTTCACTCTCAATCGCCTCTTTTACAAGCACAGTTATCTCATCATAACTTAATTCATCAGAGTTGATTGGTTTAAGAAAAGTAATTCTTATTTTTTTAGGTCTAGGAAAAAGCATACCTGCTCTTAACGCTTCGAAGCTCCCATCTATTACCACAGGAACAATAGGTACTTTATAGGTTTTGGAAAGCATTGCAAAAAATGGTCTAAACTCTAACAGTTTTCTATCACGAGTTCTGGCACCTTCTGGAAAAATAACAACATTTTTTCCAGCTTTTAAAGGTAAGGCTGTACGCTGCATAGAGTTTTTAAGATTATGATTAGAATCTATTAAAATCGTTTGACCATACTTTGCAAATGGATTTATCAGAGTTGTGCCAAATACACCTTTAAAAGCCAGAAAAAAGCTTTGCTTTAAAATATTATAAGGTAAAGAAGCAACCATTAAAAAACCATCAATCATACTTTGGTGTGAAGGTGCTATGATGCAAGAAGATGATGGAATATGTTCCTGTCCTTTGATCTCAAAACGGAAGTAAAGCTTAAACAGCGGCCATAAAAGTATTTTATAGGCAAATATGATAAATGGTGAATAGATAAGCTTTTGGGATATATGCTCATCTAAAATTGTTTTCCATTTGATTTTAGTTGGATTAAAATGTCGTTGATGCTGTCTGACATATTCGTATAATGCCTGTACTGTCATAATTTTTGAGAATATTACCTCATCAATATAAACTCCAAAACTTTTTTCTATAAATATAAATAGTTCAACATAATTGAGGGAATCAAGCCCAAGATCAAGTTCTATATGTGAAGATGGCAGAACTGTAGTACCACTTAATGCAAATATATAAGATTTTAGAGCTTTATAAAGATCACTGTCTGGTTCTTCTTCTATTGTTGTATTGGATTCTTTATTATTGTTGATTTGCTCTTTTATTACTGCAATATCAAATTCTTTCGATTTAGTTTTAGGCAAAGGTTCAAGATAAATTTTATATCCACGCACTTTTTGGGATTCCTTAACCTCCATATTATAAAGTTCAACTGCATACCAGCGGATTTCACTTTCAATATTTATAATATGGGCTGTTTTAAGTGCTTCAAAATCAGGATAGATTAAAGCAAAAGGATATCCATCATGAATAACAACTACCACCTCTTTTACAAATGGGCTAAGGAATAAAATTCTTTCTTCAATTATATGTAAATCCATTTTACTCTCTTAGATTAATATTTTTTAATACTGTTTCTAGTGCTTTAAACTTAAAACCAAGTTCTTGTGCAACGGCATAATTTGTAATAACTCCTTTAAAAATATTGACTCCAAAAGCAAGAGAAGGGTCATTTTTAATGGCATTGATAATTCCTTCATTTGCAAGTTTTCTAATATATGGAAGTGTTGCATTGGTCAAAGCTACCGTAGCTGTTTTTGGATACGCTCCAGGCATATTTGCAACACAATAGTGAAGAACTCCCTCTTCTATAAAAACAGGATTTGTATGGGTTGTCGGTCGTGATGTCTCACAAATACCACCTTGATCAATAGTAATATCTACTATTATACTTCCTTTTTTCATCTGCATTAACTGCTTGCGAGTTATTAATTTTGGTGTTGCAGCTCCACCATGTATCAACACAGTACTTATCACAATATCAGCATCTTGTAATAATTTATTAAGTGTCTTCTGCGAATAAACTGATGTTTTAATATTAGCTAAAATATTTTGCAGTTGTTCCAGTTTTGGTGTAGAACGATTTATTACAGTTACATCTGCACCCGCCCCAGAAGCTATTTTAGCTGCATTAAATCCTGCATTTCCAGCACCAATTATTAAAACATTTGCGGGTGCTACCCCAGATGCACCACTTATAAGTACTCCCTCACCGCCTTGATAACGGCTAAGATGATATGCTGCAACTATTGGAGCCATCTTCCCCGCAATTTCACTCATTGGTTTTAGAAGTGGAAGTTGATTTTGTGCAGGTATTGCTACTGTTTCATAAGCTATTGCTAAAACTTTTTTTTCAATTAGTACAGAAGTTAATTCTTTAAGTGGTGCTAAGTGTAAGTAACAAAACAAAGTATGAGTTTCATTTAAAAGATCATACTCGCAACGTTGTGGTTCCTTTACTTTAATAATCAATGCAGCTTTTTCATATACCTTTTTGGCACTGGATACTATTTTGGCACCTGCATCTTTATACTCTTTATCACCAAACCCACTCCCCTCTCCGGCACCGCTTTGAACAAATACTTTATGACCATCCCCAATAAGTAAAGCTACATTAGACGGTGTTGCTCCCACACGAAACTCATCTGTTTTTACCTCTTTGGGAATACCTATAAGCATCACTTCCATACACCCTCAAGTGTGTGTTGGCAATAAGGACAAGTACCATTTTCATCTAAATCATTTGTCACAAACTGTCCAATATGTCCAGTCCTGTCAATCACCCTTTTAGTACAATTTGGACAATAGGTTGATTCATAATCTTCATCATCAATATTTCCGACATATAGATATTTCAATCCCTCTTCTTGTCCTATTTTATAAGCTCTACGAAGTGTTGATTGAGGAGTTCTGCTAACATCCAGCATCTTATATGTAGGATGGAATGCTGATAGATGCCACGGTATAGATGGGTCAAGGTCTGCTATAAATCTTGCAATAGAACGAATCTCCTCATCAGAATCATTTTTACCAGGAATTAATAAAGTGGTTATCTCTATCCATATCCCTTTCTTATGGGCATATGTAACTGCATCAAGTACAGGTTTTAGTCTGGCACCGCAAATCTCTTTATAAAATTCATTGTTAAAAGATTTGATATCTATATTCATACCATCAATATAAGGCTCAAGCAGATCAATTGCTTTTCGTGTTTCAAATCCACTTGTAACATAAATATTTTTCAGCCCCTTTTCATGGGCTAGTTTTGCTGTGTCATAAGTGTACTCAAAAAATACAATTGGCTCATTGTAAGTATAAGCGACTGATTCGCACCCTCTTTCAAGTGCAAGTTCAACTATTTGTTCAGGGGAAAGCTCCTGCCCTGCAATCTGATGCCCATGCTCTTTTGGATATTGGGATATATCGTAATTCTGGCAAAACTTACAAGAGAAATTACACCCTACAGTTCCCACTGAAAATGCGGTGCTTTTTGGTAGAAAATGAAACATAGGTTTTTTCTCTACCGGGTCAATATTCACAGCAGCTGCAACTCCATATACTAAAAGTCTAAGTTCACCATCTATAACTCTTCTTACACCACAAATACCATACTCACCTTCATCAAGTTTACAAGCTTGTGCACATGCTTGACACAAAATCTTACCAGAGTTTAGTTTTTTACTTAACCATGCTGTCTGTTCCATATTTTCCTCCTTATTATTTAGAATAAATATTTTTTATAAACGCTTTGAGAAATACTCTGCCATATTCTCTACTGTATCAACCTTTGAGTAGTCAACCTCTGGAACTTCAATACCAATTTTCTCATACATAGCAGTAAGAATATTCAAAAAATCAAATGAATCAATCTCCAAAGAGCGTTGTATATTTTCAGTTAAAACTATTTCACTCTCTTCAACATCAGGTGCAACCTCTAAAATCTGTTCAATAACTATACGCTTTAATTCCTCTTTTTTCATAATAACTCCTGCGGATTTTGTAAAAATTTATTTAATTTATCTAAAAACTGTGCTCCTATGCGACCATCAGTAGCACGGTGATCACCTGCTAATGTTGCTTTCATAACTTTTCTTACACTGAGTGTATCACCTACAGCCCAAGGCTTCTCAATAATAGCACCAAGCCCTATGATGCAGAGTTGAGGAGGATAGATAACCCCATAAACACTTTCAACTCCCAAATCACCAAGATTTGTGATGGTGATAGTTTGTTTAGTCATCTCACTTGATCGAAGTTTTCCACCTCTGGTTCTTGATATTAAGTCACTTAAAGAGTTCATGGTTTCATCAAGATTTAAATCTTGTGCATCAAGAAGTGCAGGTGTAATTAACCCGCCTTTTCGTAGTGCAATAGCGATACCGGGATGTATTTCTTTACTTATTTGATGTGAATTATCTTGCCAAAAACCGTTAAGCTCGGGAACCTCTTTTAAAGCTAAAACAACAGCTCGAATCAGCATAGCAACCGGTAAAATTCTTGTCTTTATACTACGCTGTTTATTTAACTCTTCCAAGTATTCTAAAGTGGCAGTCATATTGATTGAAGTAGATAGATAATAGTGTGGAATCTCAGCGTTAGATCGACTCATCGCAGCTGCAATTGCTTGACGCATCCCATCTTTAGCTTGTACTTTCTTTTCTGTTTTTACTTTGACTTTTTTATGAACTTCTGTTTTTACTGTATCAAATGATTCTATTTGACTTAACTGTATCACTCCGTCTTTAGGAGTAATTTTAGTTAAATCCACACCTAATTCACTAGCTCTTTTACGGGCAGCAGGTGAGATTTTTAAGCGCATCTGTTCAATTTCCTTTTCCTCTATCACTTCTACTGCTGTACTCTCTTTTGACTCAGAACCAACTATTGCCAAAGGGGTACCAACTTTACATTCAGTCTCCTCTTCAACTAAAAGTTTCTCAATAATTCCATCTTCAAAAACCTCTATTTCTATAACACCCTTACTTGTTTCAATCTCTGCTATTACCTGACCTTTTGTAACTTTATCTCCCTCTTTTACTAACCACTCCATTAAGATGGCTGATTCCATATCCGCACCAAGACTTGGCATTAAAAACTGGCTCATAACTGCCCCATCACTTTTTTTGTCATATCAATGATTTTATCAACTTGTACAATAGCTGCATCTTCAAGATGTTTGGCAAAGGGAAGTGGAACTTCTACTGTACATACTCGCATCATAGGAGCGTCTAGTTCATAAAATACCTGTTCATTTATACGAGCCATAATCTCAGCAGAGATACTACCTGATTTCCATCCATCATCTACAATTAAAACCTTATGAGTTTTTTTAATTGATTGCATAATAGTTTCATCATCTAAAGGACGTAAAGAGCGCAAATCAATAACTTCTGTATCTATCCCATCTTTTGCCAATATTTCAGAAGCTTCAAGTGCTTTAAATAGATTTATCCCATAAGTTAAAATAGTTATATCTTTACCCGTCTTATGAACTAAAGCTTTTCCAATAGGTAGTGCAGAAATATCAGTATCAAGAGAGCCTTTAGAATTATATAGAAGTGAGTTTTCAAAAATCAATACCGGGTCTGGATCGTTCAACGCTAAACCAACCATATCATAAGCATCTTGTACTGTTGCAGGTGTGAGAACTTTTAACCCAGGAATATGAGCAAACCACCCCTCTAATGAATGAGAGTGTTGAGCCCCAAGTTGTTTACCTCCGCCTGTAGCCATACGAATCACCAAAGGAACATTGAACTGACCACCTGACATATGAAGCAGAGTTGCAGCATTATTCATAATCTGATCCAAAGCTAAAAGGCTGAAATTTACGGTCATAATTTCTACAATTGGACGCATACCATTCATGGCCGCACCGATTCCTGCACCTGTAAAAGCTGATTCACTCAGTGGTGTATCTATGATTCTATTGACCCCAAACTTCTCTTGTAGTCCCATAGTAACAGCAAAACAGCCGCCATATTGACCAACATCTTCCCCCATTAGAAAAACCCGTTCATCCTCAATCATCGCTTTACTAATAGCTTCACGAACTGCTTCACGATATGTCGTAATATTATCCATTTTGCACCTCCGAATAGACAAATTTTTCTAAATCTTCTATAGGTTCTAGTGTTCCATTTTCGGCAAATTCAATTGCTTCATCTATGGTGGTTTTTATCTCATTTTCCATCTCTTCAACATTAATTTTTGACCATAAATTCATCTCTTTTAATTTGTTTTCAAAAAGAACAAGAGGGTCTTTCTTCTTCCACTGCTGAACCTCTTCTTTTTGGCGGTATAGTTCAGCGTCAAACATAGAGTGGGCGCGAAAACGGTAAGTTAAACACTCTAAAAACATAGGGGCACTGTTTTCACGAATATCTTCTACAGCTCTAATGCTGGCTTTTACCACATCTATTACATTCATCCCATCTATTTGTTTAGAATGAATTTTATAAGATTGAGCTTTTTTATAAATATTGGTTTCAGACTGAGTTAATCTTAAAGCAGTTCCCATAGCGTAAGAGTTATTTTCACACACAAAAAGAATCGGCAGATTCCACAAAGAAGCTAGATTTAATGATTCATGAAACTCCCCCTCAGCAACTGCCCCATCACCAAAGATACACACCGTAACTCGATTTCGTTTCATCATTTTATCTGCCATAGCCATCCCGACAGCCAAAGGCAAAGCACCACCAACAATAGCACTGCCGCCATAAAATTTAGTCTTTGCATCAAAAAGATGCATAGAACCGCCGCGTCCTCTTGAACATCCCTCCATCTTTCCAAACATCTCCGCCATAATAGATTTTGCACTCACACCACGAGAAAGTGCATGACCATGTTCACGATAGGTTGCTAAAACTGCATCATCTTTATCTAAAGCATTCATAACACCAACTGCAATTGCTTCTTCACCTATATAAAGATGTAAAAAGCCGCGAATTTGTTGATTGGAGTAAAGCTCTACACATTTTTCCTCAAATCGCCTTATTAAAAGCATCTGTGAATAAAACTCTTTTGCCTGTGATAAATCAAGTTCCATAAAATCCCCTTTAATCTTCAAGTGTTGAGATATCACCCTCAGGCAATCCCATCTCTCTGGCTTTTAACAATCTTCTCATAATCTTTCCACTTCTTGTTTTTGGCAAGTTCTCTTGAAATTCTATCTCTTTTGGAGCAACTGCAACACCCAGCTTTTTACGCCCAAAACCTATTAGTTCACGCTTTAACTCATCACTTGGTTCATATCCGGACTTTAATGATACAAAAGCTTTGACTAACTGACCTATCATCTCATCAGGTTTTCCTATAACTCCAGCCTCTGCAACTGCCGGATGCTCCATAAGTATACTCTCAACTTCAAAAGGACCAACCATATGACCGGATGTTTTAATAATATCATCAGCTCGTCCTACAAACCAAAAGTATCCATCTTCATCTTTATAAGCTAAATCACCGGAGATATACCAATCCCCAATAAAACATTTGTCATATTTTTCTTGTGCATGTAAATATGCACGAAATATTGAAGGAAAGCCAATTTTAAGGGCTAAATCTCCCTCTTTATTTGGCTGGGTAATTTCAGTAATTGTCCCATCATCATTTTGTTGTACAATTGCTGCTTCAATACCCGGAAGCGGTCTCCCCATGGAGCCTGGACGAATTGTTTGTGAAATTAAATTTGCTATCATAATCCCGCCGGTCTCTGTCTGCCACCAGTTGTCATGAATAGGTAAATTTAGTTTTTCTTTTCCCCAGATTACAGCTTCTGGATTTAGCGGTTCACCTACACTTTGAATCAATCTTAAAGCAGAGAGATTAAATTCTTTTGTCGGCTCGGAGTCTATCCTCATAAGACGACGAATTGCAGTAGGTGCTGTGTACCAAACAGTTACCTTTTCATCTTGTAGTATTTTATACCATCTTGCTGCATCAAACTCACCCTCATCAACAATATTTGTAACACCGTGAATCCAAGGGGTGATAATCCCATACGAAGTTCCAGTTACCCAGCCAGGATCAGCTGTACACCAATAAATATCATCTTGATGTAGATCAAGAACATATTTGCCACTCATCCAGTGAGTATAAACAGCTTTATGTACATGCACAACCCCTTTTGGCATCCCGGTAGTTCCGCTTGTAAAATGAAGTACCGACATATCTTCAGCTTGGGTATATGGAATCTCAAATTTGTCTGAAGATTCATCCATCAGACGAGAAAAAGAGAGTATTTTTTCACTCTCATGTTCATTGGCATCAAGTAGTAATATATAGCGTAGCTGGGGAAGTTTTTCTAAGATTGGTGTTATTTTCTTTTTAAATAGTTTTTTAGTTGTTAAAAGTACTTTGGCATCACCTCTTTTCAAACGCTGAAGTATAGGTTCTGGTCCAAATTGAGAAAATAAAGGACAGATAACATTTTGATTTTTAAGTATCCCTATAACAGATATATAAAGTTCCGGCAGACGAGGAGCGAGTGTAAATACTCTGTCACCTTTGCTAAGACCTAAGCTTTTAAGTAAATTTGCAACCTTTGCACTCTGCTTTTTCATTTTGGCAAAAGAGTAAACTTTTCTTTCACCATTTTGACCCAGCCAAAGTAAGGCGGTTTTATCAGCTAATAAACCGTTAGCATGACGGTCAATTGCTTCATAAGCAATGTTCAATCCACCTGATGGCAGTCCATCAAAATTACTAGCTGCTTCTTCCCAGCTAAAAGTTTTATATTCTTGGTTATAATCTATCAGATTTGGCTGAACTGGAAAATCTTCAACTCTTTTTTTAATCCATTTCTCTTCCATCTTGCATCCTTTAAAAGTCTGTTTTAGATATTAAGGTAAAACTAATAGTAACATATAAGATATAAATTTATTTAAAAAATAACAAACCTAATCAATTGAATTATCCTCTTTATAGTTTCTAGCCTTAACAGCCAAAATATACAAGGCAAAACAAATTGTAAAGAAATTTGCCAAAATCATCGGCATACTATTTAGCATAATACCGTATATAAACCAACAGACAACACCTAAAGAAAAGATGACAAACATAGCCAAAGAGAGATCTTTTGTCTTTTTGGTTTTATATACTTTGTAAGCTTGTGGAATAAAAGCTATCGTAGTTAAAGTGCCACCCAAATATCCAAATATCTCATCCATTAAAAACTCTCTTATTTACCATAAATTATACTTAACTTTATCATCATCATATCTGTTAATTTCTTTTAGAATATTTTCTTTATATCCAAGAGCCACTATACATAATGGTTTTATATTATTTGTAAGATTTAAAAGATTTGATAAAAAGTCAACTTTTTCTTTTCGAGGGTGTATCGAAATCCACACAGAACCAATTCCCAATGATGTTGCACTTAAAAGTATATTTTGTGTTGCAGCACTGGCATCTTGCTGCCAATACAATTGGCTCAGCTCATCATCTACTTTATAACATACAGCTATTGCTTTATTAGCTTCTTTACACATCTTGCCATGCTCAAGTCCATTTGAAATCTCTTCTAAAATTTGTTTATCATCAATTACTACAAATCTCCAGCCTTGCTGATTTCTAGCTGTTGGAGCACTCATAGCACACTCTAGCATTGTTCTTATATCATTGTCGCTAATATTTTTATTGTTAAATATTCTTGTACTTCTTCTTTGTTTTATAGTATCAATAGTGTCCATATTTTCTCCAAAATCATATTAAAAATTATATTGAATATGTTATAAAAGGGATATTAAATATTGGATTATAATTTTTTTGGAAAAAAGAAAAAAGCAATCATATAAAAAGCCAATGCAATAATAATAACAGCACCAAAGCCAAAGTGAATTGAGATCAAACCAGCTCCAATAGCACTGATAACAGAAGCACATCCGTTAACTCCCCATCCCCATGGTATCAGCTGCGGGGAGTCTTTCCCAATTTGAGAAAGTCCCATTGGAAAAGGGATCCCCATAGCAAAAGCTAAAGGTGCAATAAGGATTATGGAAAAAACTATTTTTACTATTTCAGGCTGTGTTATAAGGTAAGTAAATATAGTATCAAGTGTCAAAGCATAAATTCCGCCAAAAATAAAAATACCAACAACTCCATAATTTGCAGTTACTTTAAAACCTTTTTTAGAAGACAAAGATTTTGAATATCCGCTTCCAAGACCTGCAAAAACAAGAAAAGAACTTAAAACAACAGCAATAGTGATTATAGGGTGGCTTAAAAAAAGGATAAACTTTTGAATAAAATATATCTCAATAAATAAAAATCCAACACCCAAAGAGAAGAAGTAAATAAGAACATCTTTCTTAGCTGCTCCTTCCTCTTTTTTTAAAGTTTTTTTATATTTAAAAAGAGGCAATAAAATTAGTACTATACTTGCAACAACAGCTTGAAAAAAAGATGCAATAAGTATAAGATATCCCCACTCTAAAAGATGAAGAGATCCTTGATCTTTGAGTGAAATAATTTCAGACAGAGTATCCCATTTAAAGTAGTGGTAAAAGTATGGTTTATTGTCATACGCTGGTCTAATATCAAATTTGTAACTCTCATAAAACTCTTCTTTGTTTTCTAAAATAGCTTTAACACTGTTGTAAACAAAAGGTTGTTCAAGAATATTAAAACGATTTGCTTCTGATATATCCATCCCGTAGTAATAAGCTCTGTCAAAAAATCTTTTATCACCGAAACTAATTAGATTTTTAATCTCATTTTTATCAAAATGGCTGTTTTTTATAATAAGTGTACTTGTCTGCCAACCTCGAAGGAGCATCAGATGTTTTTGTGGTTCTTTTACCCCTTTTTGTTCTAAAGCCTCAAGTGCCATAGCAAACAGTTTTAAGGTATCTTTTGCCGGCAGTTTCAGCCATCTGCTAATTGAAAGATAGCCGTTTGGGCTTAAAGTGTCTATAGCATTTTGTAAAGACTGCACTGTGTAAAGATAGTTTTCGCTGATAGATTGAAGTCCTGAAGATGATGCTCCAGAAGAGTCCACCATAGACATCTGTATAAGGTCATATTTTTCTTTTGCAGATGTTATAAATTCTCTGGCTTCTGCTGTATATATATTTACATTTTTTAAAGAATAAATATTTCCAGTAAAATCACTATATTTATTCTTTACAATCTCTACCATCTGAGGATTTAGTTCAACAGCATCAATCTTTTTGGTATTGTGATAAAGAGCTTGTAAAATATCAGAGCCACCGCCAGCGCCTATTATAAGAACATTGTTTAATTTTCTTAAATGGTAAGCTAGAGCTGATGTCTGGTAGTCAAGATAGCTTAGTTTTTTCAAGCTGTTTGGATACTTGGTTAAAACACTCATCCCATCACCATTTGTAAATACTGCAAGCTGTGAAGGGGGAGGAGTTAAACAAGCCAAACTCAGTCCCGGAACATAACGAAAAGGGATTTGATTATTTTCTACAATAGTCAGAGTTCCAAAAGGTGAAGAGAACTCATCTATGGTTTTTGCCCCTTTTATCCTTAGAATCTGGCTTAAATCTTTGTACTGACTTAATTTAAGTTCTACAGCTTTATTTGGCAAAAAAAGTAAAAAAGCACTGACGGTAAAAAACAATAAAAAAACTTTTTTAGAGCCAATATTTAGCTCTTTTAAACCAATAGCAGCTGCAACAACTCCTATGCTTGCAACAATTTGTAAAATTGAGGTAGGGAAAAAGAGATAAAGCAGTCCTAAAATTCCAAGACTTCCTAAGCCTGCACCAATCATATCTGCCCTGTAAAGTCTCGATATATCTGTTTTGTAACGCATTAAAGCCAAACCGATTCCATTTGCTGCAAAGAAAAAAGGGAGTGTCAAAAGAAGATATATAAAAAAAAGCCAAAACATCTGTTTATAATCCCAAAACATCTCCAAAGGATTAAAAGAGATCTGTTGTGCAACTAAAAAACAGCTAATTGAGGAGATTCCAAATAAAAACAGATTTGAAATATAAGCATGAGGAAAATGTTTAAGCAGCCGTTGTTGAAAAAGTGCCAAAAATGTACCGCTAGCTCCATAACCTAAAAGAGCAAGGCTGATAATCATATAAGCAAAATGGTGCCACTGAATAATAGAGAATAGTTTCATTAGAAGAATTTCATATCCCAAAGCTCCGGCAGAAGTTAAAGCTATAGAAAAAATAGGCAATCTTAAATTCACTTTAGTATTTGTCATAAGATAATCTTTAGTGTTTTCCTGTCAAAGGTACAAATCTTACCGGCATAATTTGACGGGTAGTCAAATCTCCTTTTTGATCTTTTTGAATTAAAATAAGCTGCTGAACAAACATAAAACTTCCTACTGGAATTATCATCTTTCCTTCAGGTTTGAGTTGTTTTAAAAGAGGCGGAGGGATATGACCTGCCGCAGCTGTTACGATTATTGCATCGTAGGGTCCATATTCTTTCCAGCCATAATATCCATCTGCAATACTGGTTTTTATATTTTTATATCCCAGACTCTTAAGTCTTTTTCTTGCCTCAAGACCAAGAGGTTCAATAACCTCTATGGAGTATACTTCTTTTACTATTTGGGCAAGAATAGCAGCTTGATATCCTGAACCAGTACCGATCTCCAATACTTTGTCAGATGATTTTAAATCAAGAAGGTCTGTCATAATTGCAACAATATACGGCTGTGATATTGTTTGACCATGTCCTATAGGCAAGGGTCTGTTATCGTAAGCATTTAAACGATTATAAAAAGGGACAAATTTATGTCTGGGTACATCATTTATAGCGTTTATCACTTTTTTGTCCAGTTTGTCTTTTTTTAAATATTTACGGGTACTCTCCACTTTATATTTAATAATCTCTATTAATTTTTCTCTTTTGTTGTCGTAATATTTATCTGTAAAATCTGCATAGGACAAAATGTTAAATAATAGAAAAAACAATACAATCAAATTTTTCATTAAACTCTCCTGCTAAGCTTCAATCTGTTTTTATTGTATCTTTTTATTATTTGACAAACTATAAAACCTTTATTAAATCATCAATAGAATTAATATGCTTTTTATCAATATCTAGATTTTTTAAGCCGATTTGTATTCCAGAATCTTTTAAAATATCTAATTCATAAATCTCTTTTATATCAATTTCTAATTGCTGTGTACTTATTATTATAAAATCAATACCTCTTATTCTAAATATTACAGAATCTGAATATGTATGTTGTAAATAGCTTGAAAAATGTTCAATAAATTCATTTCTTTTTTCCCAACTATTGATTTTAGCATAATCATGAAAGTTGTTTAAAGTTAAAATACTCATATCAAAATATTTATGTTTTAAATTATTATCAAATAATACAGATGTTAGATAATCTCTATCATACAGTCCTCTAACTTGATCTTTAAAATAATAAGCAAATTTCTCTTTTTCGAGTTCAGTTTCTTTTACTTTTTCTTTTACTAATTGTTCAAGCTCTATTCTGTAAAGTTTTTTTTCTTTAGATTCTTTAAGTTTATATACTATTTTATATAAAATTGAGTTCATTTGTTTATAATCTACTGGCTTGATGATATAACCATCAATTCCAATTTTTATTGAATATACAAAGTTTGCTACCTCAGCATACGCAGAGATAATAAGAATATTTTGATTAGGATTTATTTCTTTAATCTCTCTAGCCATATCAAGTCCATTCATTTTTGGCATTAATATATCTGTTATAACTATATCGTAATGATTTCTTTTAAAAAGTTCTAACCCTTTGGCACCATCATTGGCTGTATCAACAATATTAAAAAAATTTTTTAAATATATAGCGATACTATCTCTTATTTTTTTCTCGTCCTCAACATATAAAACACTAAATTGTTGAGATAATATTTTAAATTCTTTTAAATCAAGACCAACTTGTGAAATTTCTTTAGTAATCATCTTAAACCACCTCTTTAATTACAGGCAAAGTTATTGTAAACAATGCCCCATCTGTACAATTTACTACCTCTATTATCCCATTTAAATGTTTTTCTACAATAATTTTTGACATATAAAGACCTAATCCAGTACCTGTTTTTTCACTTTTTGTGGTAAAATACGGTTCAAATATTCTTTTCATAACTTTATCATCTATTCCACCTGCATTATCTTCAATGGTAATTTTTATGTTTTTTTCATCACATATACATTCGATAGTTATCTTTTTACTTAAAATATCTTTTTCCAATAAAGCCTCTTTTGCATTTTTAATAATATTAATAAAAACTTGAAGCAGTTCTCTTGAGTAAGTGTATGTTTGACAATCTTGAAATTTATACACTTCTTCTAGTTCAATATTATTATTTTCTAAGGACTTGCCAATGATCCCTATAGTTTCATTTATAACACTATCAATATAAACTAATTCTTTCATTTTATTGGGTTTAAAGAAGTTTCTAAAATCATCAATAGTTTTTGATAAATATTGAGTTTCATCTACAATCTCTTCTGCATTATTTTTAAAATTATCTATGTTTACATTTTCAAATTCAATATCAATTAACATATTATTTGCACACATTGAAATAACTGTAATTGGCTGTCTCCATTGATGAGCTATCATACCTATCATCTCACCCATTGCGGCATGCCTTGACTGCACCATCATAATTTCATCTTTCTTTCTACTTTTTTCTACTTCCTCTTTTACTTTTTGCTCTAAATTATGATTTAACACTTTTAAGTCATTTTCCATTTTAAGTTTATTCGTAATATCTCTAAAAACGCCAATATTATAAACTTCACCATCCTCTTCATACTGACTAGCATTTACATCACACATAGTAACTGTTGTTTGATTTTTATGCAAAACAGGGATTGATAATCCAATAATAATTTCACCTCTTAGTTGTTTTTCAAACTGTTCAAATACATAAGGTAAATCCTTTTGAGGATGAATTTTATCAATTGTCATAGTTTTAAGTTCATCTTTTGAGTAACCTGTTAGTTTTTCAAAAGCTTTATTACATGTTATAAACTTTTTGGTTTTGACATTTACCACAGTGAAACCATCTTCTATTGATTCTAAGTATGTATCTAACTTTTTATTTTTTTGTGATAATTCTTGCTCCACAACTTTTCTCTTTTGTATCTCTTTTTTTAATACACCTACCCAAAATAAAATAATCAAAACAAAAACTACAAATAATAAAGCTATTTGTTTTAGATACCTATAATCAACTACTTGCTCTACCTTAACAGATAACCATTTATTTAAAACATCTTGCATTTGTTCACTTGTCAAATTATTTATAGCTTTTTGAAATATTTTTAAAAGCAACTTATCATCACCTCTTACGCCAACTGCAAGTTCCCACTTTTCGTCAAATTTACCGGATATTTTAATTCCGCTTGTAAATTTTGTTTGTATTTTAGAGCTGATACTATTAAGATTATCTATAAAACCAAATATTTTACCATCCACTACTTTTTGCAGTCCATCATCAAGATTTTCAACCTCTACAATATCCAAATATGGATACTTTTTCTTAAATATTTCAACCAAGGCATAACTTTTTACAATACCGATTTTTCTGCCGCTTAACTGTGCTAATTTATCTATATATGTAATATTTGATTTGGTTACAATAACAACAGGAATACTTAAATATGGTGTAGTAAAATTCATATATTTTTTTCGTTCAGGAGTAGTCATAGCAAGTGATAAAATATCACATTTTCTTAATCTTGCAAACTCTAATGATTCATCCCAATTTTTAGTTATCACTGGTTTTATATCAATTTCTAAATTCTTTTCAAATATTTTAAAAAAACTGGCAGTCATACCTCTATGCTTGCCATTTTTATCAAATGCTTCATAGGGCATCCAATCTGGGTCTATACACATTGTAATAACTTTTTTATTTTTTAGGTAACTTCTTTCTTCATTAGTTAGTTCATTTGTATTTTGTTCTTTTACCCCAAACCATTTTTCTTTTAGTGCTCTAAGTTCTTTATCGCTGACTTTATCTTGTATTTTTTGTAAAATATCTCTAAGAATAGTATCTTGTTTGGAAGTTCCCAGTCTTAAATGGCTGATTACTCTTTTATCTTCAATAAATTCTGTTGCTAAAACTCCAGATATATTATTGTTTGCAATAATATAATCCATAACAACTTTTTTACCAATGGTCGCATCAACTTTACCTAATGATAAAAGTTTTAAAGCTTCAACTTGATCTTTAACTAATATTTGTTTTATACAGGGATAGTGTTTTTCTGTGAATTTTTGAGCAAAAAAATCTTTTGGCATAGCTATTGTTTTATTCTTTAAATCTTCTAGAGTATTGAAGTTTGAATTATCTTTATGTGCATATATAGCATTTTGGGCAGTATAAAAATCATCAGTAAAACTTATAGTTTTAGCCCTTTGTTTATTTTTTACAATATTAATGATCACATCTAAAGCTGGAGTTTGAAGCATATCCATAAATTGGGTCCAGCTATATCCTTTGACATATTCAACTTTTATACCTAGTTTTTTTGCTAATAGATTTATATAATCTATGGAAAACCCTTTTGCAACTCCATTTTCATTAAAGTTAAACGGCGGCCAAGAAGTTTCATTGTGTGCTTTTATTATTGGATGAGATTTTAAGTATCTTTTTTCTTCTACTGTTAGAACTATTTGAGCAGCAGCTCTATGGATATCTTTATGAAAAATAAACTTATTTAAATCAGTTTTATTTTTAATTAAACCCATTACATTATATATATCATATATCCTCTGAAGTTTATGAAAGTCTATATGCCCTAACTCTTCATTTCCATAATAAGCTAATTTTTTTAGTTCATTAGCTTCATATATTAATGCTTCTTTTGTTTTTTTTTGTGAATTGTATTTTTTCAAAATAAGTTCAACTGTTTCGTCTATATTGTTAAAAGCATATTTCCAGCCTTTTAATGAAGCTTGCACAAAGTTTATCGTTCTTTCTTTATGATTTTTTATCTCATCGCCACTTGTAAATAATATATCACTGTAAAAATCAAACCCATAATCTTTTGGATGAAATATTATGGGTTCTACATTTTTTTGCTTTAAAGCATACGGTTCATTTGATATATAAGATGCCATAAGATCAGTTTTTTTATTTATCAAGTCATTTACATCAAAAGAGTGCTTTTGCATTATTATATCTTTTTTATCTACGCCATATTTATTCATCATTGCATGCAGTGATGCTGTTTCTGATGTACTTTTTGTATGCATCACTCTTTTGTTTTTAAAGTCTTTTATACTCTTTATGTCTGAATGTTTTGTGGTTAATAACATTAAAGGGGAAGATTGAAAAATAGAAGCTAAAAGTTGTATATCCGTTCCATCACTTATGTCAATAATAAGACTTGACCTTCCTGTACCGTATGTGGCTTTTTTATTAACAACTTCATCCACCGTATTAATACCATACGCAAACTTTTTAATCTCAACATCAAATCCTGCATCTTTATAAAAACCTTTCTCTTTTGCTATATAATATCCAGCAAATTGGAATTGATCCAGCCATTGAAGTTGAATTGATACTTTCTCTAATTTTTCTTTTTCTTCTCCTCGTTCTTGCGAAATTACATCGTTCGCAAGTAAAGAAAAATCAACCATTAGGAAAATAGTTAATATTAATTTTAGAACAACCTTCACTCTGTATCCTTCCTCTTATTATAGTACATTATTCATATCCTATTTATTGTACAAAAAATTGTGGCAAAATTGTGGCAAAATTGTGGTATTATTTGATAAATTGAAGAAATAGTCAATTAATGTCACAATTTTGCCACATTTTTATTTTATAATATTAGGTAAGTTAGTATCACCATTATTTACATATTAAATGTAGAACGATAAGGATACTATAAAATAAAAGGAAATAAAATGGGAACTTTAAATAGAATTGTAGCAGCAATAGATAATTCACAGATGGCGGATGAAGTGTTGAAAAGAGCATTATTATTAGCAAACAAGGGAAACTGTGTAATAACAGTTGTTCATACAATTGATGTTCCTTGGTTTGATAAGCCTGATTTTTTTGGCGGTGAAGAGATCAAAGAGATAGATGAAATCCAAATAAAGAAAAAAATAGAAGAGAAAGTTGAAAAACTAAACAAAGATACAAATATTAAGTATTCTGTCTTGATTAGCAGAGGTGATGCTTCAGATAAAATTGTTCACATAGCACAGCAGGAAAATGCCCAAATAATTATTCTAGGAGCACATAGCAAAGAGGATATAACAACAAAGAAATTTGGTTCAACTGCACAAAAAGTTACACAAAATAGTCATCTGCCGGTACTTGTAATAAAAAATCAAGCTAATGAATATTATAAAAATATATTGATACCTACTGATGTGTCAGAATTTTCTCAAAAAAGCATTCTATTTGCAAAAAAGATTTTTGATGAAGAATCAATGAAATTGGCATATCTTTATCAATATGCAAATAGTTATGATATAGATTTTTATAGTTTTGGACCCGAGGATGAAAAGTTAATAAATGAAAGAATGGAATTTCATGCCAATGAACATTTAGAAAAATTTAAAAAAAGTGTTGGTATAGAAAAAGGTAATCTTATAGAAAGTTCAACCAGCATTGATGATGATTTGATAAATCTTATAGAAAAAAATAATAATGATTTGGTAATCATAGGTTCACATGGAACAAAAAATATAAAATCATTTTTATTTGGTTCTACTGCATCATTTTTGATGAAAGAATCACCATCTGATATTTTGGTTTATATACCTTAAGTTACAAATCTTTTATTAGTTCTGCAGTTATAAGTTTATAAATAAAATAAGATTGAAAGGGGTACAAGATGAAACGCTTACTGTTTTTGTTACTTTTAATATTTTTACCACTTTTTGGTGCAGCAACTACTATTATAAAATTAGAGATAAAGAGTACCATTGGTCCTGCCAGCAGCAGCTATCTTAGAGAGGGTATGGCAGTTGCAGTGCGTCAAAATGCTCAGATGATATTGATTGAACTTGATACTCCAGGAGGGCTGGCTACATCTATGAGAGAGATGATTCAGGAGATTGTAAACTCTTCTATCCCCGTTATAATTTATGTCTCTCCAAAAGGCGCGAGAGCTGCTAGTGCAGGAACTTATTTTTTATACGCTGCTCATGTGGCAGCTATGGCACCGGGAACAAATCTTGGTGCTGCCACTCCTGTTAGTCTGATGCCAATATCCAAGATTGCAGATTCAAACACCAGCACAATATCTACTCTTGAAAAAAAAGCTATAAATGATGCCATGGCTTACATCAAAAGTCTAGCCGAACTCAATGACCGTAATGTCTCTTGGGCTTTAGATGCTGTGCAAAAATCCAAAAGTCTATCTGCCCAAGATGCTCTTAAGTTTGGAGTTATAGATATAATAGCTGATGATACCAAAAAGCTTTTAACTAAACTAGATGGCAGAAGAGTCAAAGTCACAGGAAAGAGTATAACTCTTAAAACTCAAGGGGCTATAGTAATTAACTATAAAGCCGATTGGAGAACTCGTTTTCTATCTATTATTACCAATCCAAATATCGCTTATATATTTCTGCTTATAGCTATATACGGCATCTTTTTTGAGTTGATGAATCCAGGTTCGATATTTCCAGGCGTAGTCGGTGTAATTTCTGGGGTAATTGCTCTTTATTCACTCAATATGATCCCTTTTAATTATGCAGGGTTGCTGCTGATTATTTTAGGTATATTATTTATAATTGCAGAAGTTTTTATCTCTGGATTTGGTATATTGGGTATAGGAGGGGTTATCTCATTTGCCTTTGGTTCACTGCTGCTTTTTGATGCAGATACTTTAGGCAGCAGTGTATCCATCCCTTTAATCATAGCGTTTACACTAGTGAGTCTCGCATTTTTTATTTTAGTAATGAGACTCTTTTTAAGTTCACGCCAGGCTGTGATAGTCACAGGCGCACAACAGATGGTAGGTGCTATTGCTAAAGTGACCAAGGCAAATGAGAAAGGTTATCATGTTTATTGTCACGGTGAGAGATGGAGTGCCAAGAGTAAAGTTAAGTTAAAAGTTGATCAGAGAGTTGAAGTTGTAAAACTCTCTGGTCTTACACTAGAAGTTAAACCAATTAAGGAGTAAAAAATGTATTTTGATGTACCAATGACAGGAATTTATATAGTCACTTTTGTAATCGTTTTTTTAGGGATGGCTATCCGTATATTACGAGAGTACCAGCGTGGTGTTGTTTTCACACTTGGGCGTTTTACAGGTGTCAAAGGACCGGGGCTTATCATCCTGATTCCATTTATCCAGCAGATGGTTAGGGTTGACCTGCGTACTATTGTTCTTGATGTTCCTACGCAGGATGTTATCTCTCATGATAATGTATCAGTTCATGTCAATGCTGTAGTCTATTTTCGTGTATTAGATCCCGAAAAAGCTATTATTCAGGTGGAAGATTTTTATACAGCTACCAGCCAACTTGCACAGACAACTCTTCGTTCAGTTCTTGGTGGACATGAACTTGATGAGATGTTGGCTGAACGAGAACGATTAAACTTTGACATTCAAGAGATTCTCGATAAACAAACTGATACTTGGGGAATTAAAATTTCAAATGTTGAGATTAAGCATATAGATCTTGATGAGAGTATGGTTCGGGCTATTGCCAAACAGGCTGAAGCAGAGCGTGAACGTCGTGCTAAAGTGATTAATGCAAAAGGGGAACTGGAAGCTAGTGAAAATTTACTTAAAGCGGCAAGCGTACTTAGTAAAAATGATTTGGGAATACAGCTGCGATATCTTCAGACAATGAATGATATCTCTAGTGATAAAACAAATACGCTAATCTTTCCATTTCCGACAGATTTTAGTAAGTTTTTTCAGGCTAAGTAAAAAAGTAAATACTGATAAATCCAACAAAAGGAAATTATAATCGAACTAAAAATGTGGCGATTTATTGATACTGGAGTTGGAGATGCTGTGTGGAATATGGCATTGGACGAGGCTTTGCTGAATACTTTTGAAGAAAATGACCTGCCGATTCTTCGACTTTACAGATGGAAACCATCTCTTAGTTTGGGACGATTTTCTGATGTATCAAAAAGTGTGGATTTAGATAAAATGAAGCAGCAAAATTTATCTTGTGTACGCCGTATGACTGGTGGAGGTATACTTGTACATGGGCAAGACATCTCCTATTCTCTCATTCTTCCTCGTGAATCTTTAGCAGCCAATGGGGTTAAGGATAACTATCGCACTTTATGTGGATTTCTTATAAATCTTTATAAAAAGCTGGGTTTAAATGCCAACTATGCGGGGGAAGAACAACTAAAATCTAAAACTTCAGATATCTGTTTGGCTGGTACTGAAAAGTATGATATTGTTATAAACGGTCAAAAGATCGGTGGAAATGCACAGCGTTATACTAGTAAAACATTATTTCAACAAGGCTCCATCCCAATAAAAATTGATAAACCACTTTTTGAACCGGTATTTTTAGAAGATTCTGGACTGAAAAATGCAGTAACCTTGGAGCAGTTGGAAAGTTTGGTAACATATCGACAACTTACACAATTAATCATAGAGGCATTTTGTAAAACATTTGATATTAATATTGTTTCCCATAGTTTGAGTTTAACCGAAGAACAAAAAGTAGAAGAGTTAATAACTCAAAAATATGGTAAAGAGAGTTGGAATCTGTATGGCAAATAAACTTGTACCAAAGCCATTTTGGCTTCGTAAAAAAATAACTCCAACCCTTGATAAACAGATGGAAATTTTATTTGATAAAGCTGGAGTAAATACAGTTTGTCAAGAAGCTATGTGTCCAAATATAAGTGAGTGTTTTGCACATAATCAAGCAACATTTTTAATTATGGGTACAGCTTGCACCCGTAATTGCAGTTTTTGTGCCGTTTCAAAAGGGACACCAATGCCGTTAAATTCTAATGAGCCTCAAAATATAGCCAAAGCTGTTAAACAACTTGATTTAAAATATGTAGTTATTACAAGTTCAACCAGAGATGACTTAAGCGATGGCGGTGCTGAACATTTTTGTAAAACAGTAAGTGCTATTAAAGCTGTCGATAACTCTATTACAGTGGAATTATTAATACCGGATATGAAAGAGAACAAAGAGGCACTGGAAAAAATCTCTAAAAGTGGAGCTTGCATTATTGGGCACAATCTTGAAACAGTACCGCGACTTTATGAGGTAAGAAAGGGTGCCCAATATGAGCGCTCACTTAGAGTTCTAAATATACTCTCATCTTTTAACTCTTCAATTGCTACAAAAAGCGGTATTATGTTGGGACTTGGAGAGGAAGATAACGAAGTGATAAATCTTATGGAAGATCTGCTTTATGTTGGCTGCAAATATCTTAGTATCGGTCAGTATTTAGCTCCGTCTTTTAAACATACAGAAGTCGTAGAATATGTGAACCAAGAAAAGTTTGAATATTTTAAAGATATTGGGATGAAGATGGGGTTTAAATATATTAAAAGTTCACCATATACACGAAGCAGCTATATGGCACATGAATATTTGGAGGGAACATGAAACAGTATGAAGTGATAGTTATCGGTGGAGGTCCAGGCGGATATGAAGCGGCATTAAAGTTGGGAGATGCCGATGTAAAAACTTTACTCGTAGAAAAAAACAAAGAGCATATAGGCGGTACTTGTTTAAATGAGGGTTGCATACCAACAAAAAACTACCTCCAAAGTGCCAAGTTTATCTCAAATATTTCACACTTCAACGACTGTGGAGTATCAGTTCAAACAGAGGATTTGAACTTAAGCCGTCTTAAGGAAAAAACAAATTTATTAAAAAATGAGATTCGTTCAGGCGTAGTATGGATGCTTGAACAATCTGGCGTTGAATCTCTTTATGGAACAGCACATTTTATTGATAATAATTCTATTGAGGTAAATAACCAAAAAATTGGCTTTGATAAATGTATTATAGCTACAGGCTCTAAAATAGGTGAAACTCCACTATTGCCAATAGACGGTAAAGATATTATTTCAAGTGATGATATGTTTAAGCTAAATCAACTTCCTAAATCAATTATAATTGTAGGTGTCGGTGCTATTGGGTGTGAAGCGGCAACATTTTTTAATGCATTTGGTGTTGATGTTACCTTAGTAGCAAGAAGTGCCAGACTACTTAAAACTGAAGATGAAGATATCTCTAAAGCACTGTTAAGAACATTCAAAAAACAAAATATAAAAGTTATCACATCTGCCAATATCCAAGAGGTAAAACAAAATGGAAAAAATGTAGAACTGATTATTCAAACAGATACTATACAAAGCATCAAAAGCCAATTGGTATTATGTGCAACCGGGCGTGTACCGTACAGTGAAGCGCTTGGTCTTGAAAATGCCGGAGTTGAACAAGATGAAAAAGGATTTATAGAGGTTAGCCCATCATTTCAAACATCACAAAATAATATCTATGCCGTTGGAGATTGTATAGACACACCTGCCTTTGCCCATACAGCATATGCAGAAGCTAAAATTACAGCAAAGAATATTATTGAAAATATGAAATATACCAATACTCACATTACACCCACAACTATATTTACCAATCCTGCAATTGCAAGTTGCGGTCTTAAAGAGATTGAGGCAAAAGCAAAAGGGTATGAGATTGAAATTAAAAAAGCATTTTTCAAGGTCAATGCAAGAGCTAAAATTTATGGAGATGATTCTGGATTTGCAAAAATAATTGTGTGTGTTAAAAGTGATATGATTCTAGGCGCTTCTATTATAGGAGTAGAGGCAACAGAGATTATTCATGAACTGGTATTAGCAATTGAAAAAAAACTTACATATAATGACTTAAAGAATATGATTCATGCACACCCTACTGTTTCGGAAATTGTAAGTTATTTATAAATTTAATACAATTTGGAATATAATCAAATATTAAAATATTATACATATGGAGCATAATATGAAATACATAAAATTTTTTAGTGAGATAGATATAGATGATATATCTTCTGTTGGCGGTAAAAATGCCAGTTTGGGAGAGATGTACAATTCTTTAGATAAGCTAGGGATAAAGATACCAAATGGTTTTGCTACAACAAGTGAGGCATATTGGCTTTTAATAGAACAAAACAATTTAAAAGATAAAATAAAATCTATCCTTTTAAATTTAGATATAAAAGATATCAAAAATTTACAAAAAAAAGGCAAAAAGATTAGAGAGTTAATCTTAAATGCCAAAATACCTTTAGCCGTAGTTGATGAGATAAAAGAAGCATATAAAATATTATCTAAAAAATATGGCAAAAAAACTGTTGATGTAGCTATACGCTCTTCTGGAACTGCCGAAGATTTACCTGATGCCAGTTTTGCGGGACAGCAAGATACTTTCCTAAATATAAACAATGAAAAAGAACTTATGAAATCTGTAAAAAAATGTTATGCTTCTTTGTTTAATGACAGAGCAATAAGTTATAGGCAAAGTAGAGGATACGATCACTTAAAAGTAGCCCTTTCTGTTGGTGTTCAAAAGATGGTAAGAAGTGATAAATCAAGCAGTGGAATAATGTTTACAATTGATACGGAAACGGGCTCAAAAGATTTGATTATGATAAATTCTATTTTTGGACTGGGTGAAAATATTGTTGGGGGGAAGGTGATACCTGATGAGTTTTATGTTTTTAAACCAACACTTAAAAAAGGAATATCTACCATATTAAAAAAACAGTTAGGTTCCAAACAAAAGAAGATGATATACAGCGGGGCAAAACTAGATAAAACCAAGAATATATCATTAACCAAAAAAGAACAAAATAGCTTTTCACTTAATGATGATGAGATTATTAAACTTGCTCTTTATGGTTTGAAAATAGAGGAGCATTATTCAAAACTTTCAGGGTCTTATAGAGCTATGGATATAGAGTGGGCAAAAGACGGCGACACCAATGAACTTTTTATTGTTCAAGCACGACCGGAAACTATACAAAATAAAAAACAAAAAGAAAATAAAAAATATATATTAAAAAATTATAAACTTTTAGTAAAAGAAAATGATAAAAAAAGTCTCATATCAGGGCAGGCAGTCGGAGATAAAATAGGTGCGGGTGTTGTTAAAATCATAACAAAACTATCTCAATCTTATCTTTTTAATGATGGTGATATTTTAGTTGCCAATACAACTGATCCAGATTGGGAACCTTTGATGAAAAAGGCATCAGCGGTAGTGACAAACAAAGGCGGTAGAACTTGTCATGCAGCAATAGTAGCAAGAGAGATAGGAGTTCCTGCCGTAGTTGGTTGTATCAACGCTACAAAACTTTTAAAAGATGGAAATAAAGTTACTGTTAGTTGTGCCGACGGTGAAACCGGTTATGTATATCAGGGGATACTAAAGTACGAGATTCAAAAGATAAATATTAAAAATCTAAAAGAGCCTAAAACCAAACTTTTTATGAATGTCGGTGATCCCAAAAAAGCTTTTTTATTCTCAAAACTTCCAAATCAAGGGGTTGGACTAGCTCGAATGGAGTTTATTATAAACAACTATATAAAAGCCCACCCAATGGCACTTTTTGATATGCAAAACGGCATCAAAGTTCAGGATGAACAAAAAATAAAAAAATTTATAAAAGGCTATAAAGACCCAAAAAGTTTTTTTATCAATAAACTCTCTCAAGGTATAGCCATGATAGCAGCTGCTTTTTATCCCAAACCGGTAATTGTGCGAACAAGCGATTTTAAATCAAATGAATATAAAAATATGCCGGGTGGAAAAGCTTACGAACAAGATGAAGAGAATCCAATGATAGGTTTTAGAGGTGCTAGCAGATACTACTCTAAGCAGTATCAAAAAGCATTTGAGTGGGAGTGTGAAGCTTTAAAAAAAGTAAGAGATGAGATGGGGCTGACTAATGTAAAAATAATGCTTCCTTTTGTAAGAACACCAGTTGAGGGTAAAAAAGTTATAAAGATTATGAATAAAAAAGGTTTGATACAAGGTAAAAATACTTTAGAAATTTATGCAATGTGTGAGATACCAAGCAATGTTATTTTTGCAGATGAATTCTTAAAAGTTTTTGACGGATACAGTATAGGTTCAAATGATTTAACACAATTGACTTTAGGGGTAGACAGGGACAGTGCTTTGATATCACATATATTTGATGAGAGAAATGAAGCTGTGAAAAGAATGTTAAAGATGGCTATAAAAGCATGTAAGAAAAAGGGTAAATATATTGGTATTTGTGGACAGGCACCATCTGATTACCCTGAGATTACCAAATTCTTAGTTGAAAATAATATTGACTCTATCTCTTTAAATCCGGACTCAATATTGAGAATGAGACAAGTTGTAGTTGAACTTGAGGGCAAAGGTTTAAAGTAGTATAATGCTTAGAATAAATTCAAATTTATAAAAAAGGTTTTTCTATGAAGTATATATTGATTTCTCAATTATTTTTATTAAATATGTTTGCGCATGGTGTGACCGAACACCACTCACATATTTTCGGTACTTTTCATATAGTTGATTTTTTACTGTTACTAGTGGGCGTGGTTACAGGTTTTTACATTTTTAAATATTTTTTTAAAGGAAATAACTGATGTGTCAAGATTGCGGGTGCAGTATAACCGAACACTCGCATGAAGATGAACACCACCATAATCATGGTGACTCTCTTACAAATATTCACAGCAACCCACAACTAAATGATAAAAAAACAGTTGATATAATAAAGAAAATTTTAGATAAAAACGACCATGAAGCTTCTCATAACCGCAGCCACTTTGACAAACATAACGTCTTGGCAATCAATCTTATGAGTAGTCCTGGAAGTGGTAAAACAAGTTTACTTGAAAAGTTTTCACAATATGCTCAATTTAAATTTGGAGTAATTGAGGGTGATTTAGAAACATCCAAAGATGCTGACAGATTAAATGCGTGCGGGATACCTGCTTTCCAAATTCAAACAGGAACTGCTTGTCATCTTGATGCTTTTATGGTGCATAAAGGGTTACATGCTATGCCTTTGGATGAGATAGATGTATGTTTTGTAGAAAATGTGGGGAATCTAGTATGTCCAGCTTCTTATGATGTAGGAACTCATTTAAATATTGTACTTGTAAGTGTTCCAGAAGGAAATGATAAAATTGCAAAATATCCGGTTATGTTTAGAAAAGCCGATTTAATACTAATAACAAAAACTGACCTACTTCCATATATTGATTATGATATTGAAAATGAAAAAAAAGAAGCTAAAAAACTAAAACCAAATGTTGATATTTTAGAAGTAAATATAAATGATGAAACTTCTATTAAAAAAGTTTGTGATTGGATATCAGCTTCTTTACCTTCTTAAAATAACTTTTATTTTGTTTATTGGTATAATTTACAATATTTTGTGTATCAACTTTATTTAAATTTAGTTTTTTTATAATCTTTATAGCATTATGATTGTCATTTATATTTCCAAGAAGATTCTTGATCTCTTCTAAAAATTTTATTTTCATTTTATCTTTTTTCGTTTCATTCTTTGCAGCGTAAAATTGATTTTTAATATATATTCTATACTTATGTAACTTTTTAATATTCAATGATAATCTTGGTTTAACAGTTGGTTTATCAATTTGGTTTGATTGTAAAAATTTAATTTTCTTAACTAAAAATATTTCTAAATAAGTTAAAAACTTCTTAATCTCTTCTTCTCTTTTATTATGTAAAATATCTTTTAGTACAGTAGTATTGATTTTTAGTTGATATTTTGGAGGAATTTTTGTTAAATAGTCATAAAGGAAGACATCAATATCTCTTATTTTATTACTTAGTTTTATAATTCTTTTTAAATATTTACAATTTAATTTTTTATCACGGAGCAAACAAAGTGATTTTCTAGTAGAAATTCTTATTTTATGAATATCATCTATTCCATAACTATCACTTGAAATAAAGTGTTCGATAAGTTTTTTTATTTTTAATATTTTTTTATCTATTCTTTTACCCATTATTTCAGAACCTCCAGCTCAAACCATAAGTGCAATCTTTTATATTATATCAAATCAACAGATAATTTAGTATAATATTATACCAAACAAAAAAGGAAATAAATAAATGTGCCTGTCAATCCCAAGTAAAGTCACAAAAATAGATAAAAATACCAATATCGCTACAGTAAATACTATGGGGATAAATAGAGATGCAAGCCTTGATTTGATGGAAGAGGGTATAGTAAATATTGGCGATTATGTACTTTTACATGTAGGATTTATTATAAATAAAATTGATGAAGAAGATGCCCTGCTCTCACTTGAAACATTTAAAAATATATTAGAACAAATGGATGAAGATGAGTTAAAACAAACTATAAAAGATAGTGATAACTGCCAAAATGAATAATGACTTAAAACTAAAAGATTTATATACTAAATTTAGAGATCCAAATACTATAAAATCTTATGCTAAATTAATAACACAAGAGGCATTAAAACTACCTAGCGAGCTTAATATCATGGAAGTATGCGGCGGTCATACACATACTATTATGAAATATGGATTAAAACAACTATTACCTAAAAATATAAATTTTATACATGGTCCGGGATGTCCTGTGTGTGTGATGCCAAAAGAGAGAATCGATCATGCTATTGCATTGGCAAATCAATCAGATGTGATACTTGTAACTTTAGGAGATATGATAAAAGTTCCGGGAAGTTGCGAAACCTTACAAGATGCAAGAGCAAATGGGGCTGATGTAAGATTTGTTTATTCCCCAATGGATTGTATAAAAATTGCCAATGAAAACAAAGATAAAACTATCATATTCTTTTCAATTGGTTTTGAAACAACTACACCTATGACCTCAGCACTTATCAACCAAGTTATCAATAAAGATATAAAGAATATTTTGTTTCATATAAATCATATCACAGTGCCAGAGCCTATGAGAGTTTTACTAGATGATGATACAAATAAAATAGATGCCTTTATAGGTCCTGCTCATGTAAGTGTGATAAGTGGGAGTAAAATCTATGATGAGTTTCCCTTGAAATATAAAAAGCCTGTAGTTGTAAGTGGTTTTGAACCTGTTGATGTGATGCAGTCTGTTTTGATGATAATAAAACAAATCAATCAGAATAGGTGTGAAGTGGAAGTTGAATATAGCAGAAGTGTGACAAAAGATGGAAATATAACAGCCCAAAAATTAAATGACAAGTTTTTTGAAAAAAGAGACCATTTTAGATGGAGAGGCATTGGTGATATTCCAAATAGTTCTTTTAAATTAAAAGATGAGTTTAAATATCTTGATGCAGAAGTTATCTATGCCAAATTTTTACCGACTAAAAAAATAGATGACCATAAACTTTGTATTTGCGGAGATATTTTAAAAGGAAAAGCTAATCCAAAAGATTGTAAAGTATTTGGAAAAACCTGTACACCGTCAAACCCTCTTGGAAGTTGTATGGTAAGCAGTGAGGGTGCTTGTGCTGCTTATTATAAATATGGAGATATATTATGAAGACACTTTACATTATAAGACATGCAAAATCAAGTTGGAAAGATTTGACTTTAAATGATTTTGACAGACCTTTAAATAAAAGAGGTAAACTAAATGCACCTTTGATGGGCGATATACTAAAAGATAAAAATATCGTACCCAATATGATAATCTCAAGCCCGGCAAAAAGAGCTAAAACTACAGCAAAGATTATTGCTGACAAAATAAATTTTTCTAAAAGTATTATATTTGATAAAAATATTTATGAAGCAAGTATTCATAATCTTCATCGCATAATCACTAAAGTTGATGATGAAAATAATATTTTATTTTTATTTGGACATAATCCATCGTTAAATATGTTAGTTGAAAGTTTTGTTGATTTTGATGAAAATATCCCAACATGTGGAGTTGTTGAGATTGAATTTAATTGTGATAAGTGGATGGATATAAGCCAAAAAAATGCAAAATTGATTTCATTTGACTATCCTAAAAGACATAATACCAAAATGGAGATGTAAGGATATGAAAAGATTACTGTTAATTTTTATTTTATTTCTAGAAACTGTTTATAGTGACGATCAAAACTTAACACTTAAGCGCAGTGATCATAATTTTTCGAAAGAGCAAAAAGCAATTATACTTAATAGTGCTACAAGTTTAGGACTTATCACTTGGGGAATTTTACATTGGGATTACAGTTTAACTAATAAAATGCACAGCCAATCTGAAGGGTGGTTTGAAAAAGATACAAAATCAGGTGGTGCTGATAAACTTGGACATGCATACGCAGGATATGGTATGACACATCTGTTTGCTCATTATTATAAAGAATTTGGATATAAAAGTGACAATGTAGCCCTGTATGGTGCTTTATCATCTTTAGGGTTTACAACCTTGATGGAGATAGGGGATGCTTTTAGTCCATATGGACTCTCTCATGAAGATGCAATTTCAAATATAATTGGAGTTGGATTTGGGTATTTATCTTATAAGTATCCCTCTATTGACGATAAGGTTGATTTTAGATTAGAATATAAGATAAATAAAAATTCATTAAAAGGTGATGCCGTAACTGACTATGAGAATATGAAACATCTATTGGCTTTTAAAGCTAGTGGTTTTGATATATTTAAAAATAACAGTTATTTAAAATATTTAGAACTGCATGTTGGATATTATTCAAGAGGTTATGATAATATCAATGATGAAAAACAAAGAAACACATATATTGGTTTGGGAATTAATTTTTCTAAACTATTTAATACAAAAATCTTTAAATATTATCAGATACCTGATTCGTATTTAAAAAGTAAATAAGGTGGTAATTTAATATGGAATATAGATATATAGGAAAAACCGGACTTAGAGTTACTCCAATTTGTTTAGGTACTATGAGTTTTGGAAGCTGGAGTGATGAGAAAGAATCTTTTAAAATTATGGATAAATCTGTAGATAGAGGGATAAACTTTTTTGATACAGCAGAACTATATCCAGTTCCACCCAAAGCAGAGTATGCAGGTGAGACTGAGAAGATAATTGGAAAATGGTTAAAAGGTAAGCAAAGAGATAAACTTATCATCGCATCAAAAGTAGCAGGTGCAGCAAACGGTTGGTTTGTGCCGCCAATTCGCCATGGTATGACTGCTATTGATAAGTTTCATATTAAAACTGCTGTTGAGGGCAGTTTAAAAAGATTAGGGACAGATTATATTGACCTTTATCAGATGCATTGGCCAGATTCAGTTGTACCTATTGAGGAGTCTTTAAGAGCTTTTGATGAATTGATACAAGAGGGAAAAGTAAGATATTTAGGGACTTCAAATGATTCAGCTTATGGCTTGACAAAAGCAAACGAAACTGCTAAAAACAAAGGCTTTGCCAGATTTGAATCTATCCAAAATAATTTCTCTTTAAATAATCCCCGATGTCTAGATGAGTTGGCAAATGTATGTAAAAAAGAGAATATCTCTTTATTACCATATTCTCCAATTGCCGGTGGTGTTTTAAGTGGGAAATATAATGGTAAATTTTATCCTGTAAATGCAAGATTTTCTGACTATTTAAAAAGTAATGATCCCCGCGTTCAAGCGCAGGGTACAAGATTTGTAAATGAAAAATCATTAAAAACAACTACTGCATATATACAAATAGCAAAAGAACTGGGAATTTCACCGGTGACTTTAGCAGTTGCATACTCCAAACAGTTTGATTTTGTTGCTTCTACAATTATAGGTGCGAGAAACGCTTCTCAACTTGATGATTCATTTGAAGCAATGGATTTAAATTTAAGTGATGAGACAATGAAAGAGATACAAGATATACAACAAAATATAATGTATCCTATGGGTTAAGTTTAATTTAGAGAAAGGAGAATCATTTTGGATCAGCATAAAGCAATAATATCTATACTTATAGGTTTATTATTATCTTTAAATATATTATTCGCCAATAATGTAAACGATTATGCTCCATTGTGGCAAATTATTGTTTTTTCATTGTTTATTATATTTATTATTTTATATATGAATCAAAAATTAGAAAAAAGAATTCAAAAAACAATAAAAACTTTGGAAGAACAAAATTATAAACTCCAAGAGTCAGTAGACAACTTTAAAAACTTGTTTGATACCACTTTAGAGATGATAGTTATTTTTAAAATGGATGGTGAAATTATAGACATTAATCAACCCGGAGTCAAACTAAGCGGATACACAAATAAAACGGAGATCATAGGAAAAAATATTGAAGAATTTATTTTCAATAATGATATAGAAAAAGTGAAAAAAGCTATGCAAAAGGATATCTCTGAACCTTATGAATTAACTATGTTAAACAAATATGGTAAAAAGATATATACACTAAGAAGCGGTAGAAATATCATAAGAGATGGGAAAAAACTGCGAATGAGTTCAATTGTAGATCTAACAGAAATAAAACAAAAAGATGAACTAATACAACAACAATCAAAACTGGCTTTAATGGGGGAGATGATAAGTATGATTGCCCACCAATGGAGACAACCGCTAAATATAATAGGTGCTATAAATATGAAAGTTGAAACAAAGTTAGATTTTGAAGAAACGATAACAGCGCAATATTATGAACACGTAAGCGAAGGTATAAATAAACAACTTTCATATATGTCAAAGACTATTGATGATTTTAGAGATTTTTTCAAACCGTCTACAGGTAAAGAAAATACTAATTTTAATAAACTGATTAATTCTGTCTTTTCTATTGTAAGAACTTCTATAATAAATAAAAATATAAAAATAATAACCCAATTAGATTGTGATGAAAATTTTGATACTTATGCAAGTGAACTTACACAAGTAATACTGAGTATAATAAAAAATGCTCAAGATGTATTGCTGGATAAAAATATCAAAAAACCGTATATCAAACTAAAAACTTATATAGAAAAGGATAAATATATCTTAAAAATATATGATAATGGCGGAGGGATACCTGATCATATAATAAATAAAATATTTGATCCGTATTTTTCCACAAAAACAGAAAAACATGGTACAGGACTTGGATTATATATGTCTAAAACTATTATTGAAGAACACTGTGGCGGTAAACTAACAGTATCAAACAATAAAGACGGTGCTGTATTTAAAATATTATTAAAAAGGTAAAAAATGATTTATGAACTGTCAAATCCTGTAACAAAAAATTTAATTACAAAGTTAAGAGATCAAAAAACAGATGCCATTGCTTTTAGGCACACTATTGCTGAACTTACAAAACAATTAGTGTATGAAGCTTTAAAAGATTTTCCATATATTGAAAAAACCATAACTACCTGGCAGGGAGATAAAAGTTTTAAAGCCCTTGATGAAACAAATATTATTGTAGCAACAGTTTTAAGAGCAGGTATGCCTATGCTTGATAGTGTTATAGAACTTTTACCACAATCTACTGCTGGATTTTTAGCTATGAAAAGAGATGAAACTACACATAAAAGTGTATTGTATTACGACAGGCTTCCTGACTGTGAAGGTAAAACAGTTCTTTTAGTTGATCCTATGTTAGCAACAGGCGGTTCTATGTGTGATGCTATTGAAGTTATAAAAACTAAAAATCCATCAAAAATAATCACTTTAAATATCATAGGTTCCCCTGAAGGATTAAAAGTGGTTGAAGAAACACATCATGAGATTGATATTTATATAGCACAAATTGATGAAAAACTAAATGAAGATAAGTTTATTATTCCTGGCCTTGGAGATGCAGGAGATCGATCTTATAATACTCCTCAAATCAACTGATTTTTTACAAACTCTTTATAATGTCCCTCTTCTTTGTCAAGTTCTAAATGAGTTCCTTTTTGCACCAGTTTTCCATTATTAAGAACATATATCATATTTGCATTTTTTACAGTGCTTAGTCTATGAGCTATAGTTATGACTGTTTTATTTTTTAAAATAGGTTCAAGTTCTTTAAATAGTGTGGATTCTGTTTGAACATCAAGTGCCGATGTTGATTCATCAAATATCACAACTTTTGGATTTGCTATTATCATCCTTGCTATTGAGAGTCTTTGTCTCTGCCCTCCTGATAATCTAATACCATGTCTTCCAACTATTGTTTCTAAACCATCTGGCATATTTTTTATCATCTCTTTAAGCTGTGCTATTTTTAAAGCTTCAAAAATTTCATCATCTTTTATATCTTTATTTCCCATAGTTATATTAAATCTAAGGGTATTGTTAAAAAGTATGGGCATCTGTAAAACCAAAAAGATATTTTCTCTTATTGTTTCTCTTTGAAGATTTTGTATAGATATATCATTGTACAAAATATCACCGCTGTTTTTGGTATAAAATCCTGAGATTAGTTGAGCTAAAGTTGTTTTACCGCTGCCGCTTGCACCTATTAATGCAATTTTCTCTTTGGCTTGAATTTTAAAACTTATATCATGTAAAATCTCTTTATCGCTGACGTATCCAAAATTAATATTTTTAAGCTCTATTTTTAATTTGTCATCGTCAATTCTAAGTTTATCTTCTCCGTTTGGCTCTACTTTTAAATCAAGTATTTTATTTATCCTGTCAAGTGCTGCTTTTGTTGTGGCATAAGAGTATTGAATAGTTAGTATATCTTGAATAGGTGTCATGATAAACCAGATATACCCAAACATCGCAAACATCATACCAATACTTAGATCGCTGTAAACAACCATCAACAATCCGGCAGCTCGGATCAGTTCAAATCCTATTAAAAAAATCGTATATGAAAATTTCTCATAAACTACACTTTTATAGTTGTATTCATTTGATGTTTTTTGGATAGTTTTTGCTTTTTGGATAGATTCATCAAAAAAATATGACTCTTTATTGCTGGCTTTTATCTGTCCAAACAGCTCTAAAACTTCACCTATATTATCTTGAAATTTTTCTATTGAATTGTTTTCCTCTTTTTTTAATACTTTTACATTATTAGATATTTTTTTTGCCATCAAAATTATAAGAGGTTGAATAATAAGTATCATGATACCTAAGAGTGGATGGATAACAATCATCACGATTGCAATTGCAACAAGTGTGATAACCGATGATACAAATTTAGAAGCAGTTGTGATGATAAAATTATCAAGGGTGTTTACATCTGTAATAAGATTTGCCCCAATTGCTCCGCTTCCTAAAGTTTCATACTCATTCATAGATACTTTTTGCAGATGTTTTAGAAGAAGTTCACGTATTTTAAAAGTGACATATTTTGAAATATGTGTAAAAATTTTGGTTAAAATAGAGTTAAATATAAAATATACAAATCGTAAAAGTATCACACTAAAAGCAACTATTGCTATATAATAAAAAGCATCACCGCTTCCAAAAAAATAGTCAATATTATTTACAAAGAAAGCCGGCTTTTCTAAAAGCACTTCATCTACAAGCACCGGAAGCATAAGTGGGATTGGAAGACTTAACAGTACTGCTATTAGAGTTACTACTTGACCTAGTATCAAAGATTTTTTATCATGAAGTAAAAGTTTCCAAAGATATTTTATAGTGATTTTTTTATTTATTTTTATTATTTTTTCCTAATTACTTTGTCAATTTTTTAACAAGTTCTAAAAGTTTATTGTCAATTTTATATATATCGTTTACAACTTCATCAACTTTTAAAAATTTAAATTTGGAATCTTTATATACAATTATTTCATTTACTTTATCTTGCATTAGTCTATCTATAGAGTATGAGATAAATTCAAATGCCATAAGTCTATCATATACACTGGGACTTCCACCTCTTTGGATATGACCCAATTTCATCTCTCGCACCTCAAATTTTAAATCTGTTTTAATCCATTGTTTTATTTTATCTGTGTCATTTGTAGCTTCAGAAACAACTGCCAAAATATAACTTCTTCCATTTTTAATCTCTTGGCTTAATCTTTTTTGTAAAGAGTTTAAATCATATTCAATTTCAGGGATGATACATATCTCAGCCCCGCTTGTAAGTGCAGATATAAGTGCAAGATATCCACAATTTCTCCCCATAGTTTCAACTACAAAGGCTCTTTTAAAAGATGAAGAGGTATCTCTTATATCATCTAAAGCATTTTTAATAACATTTAGTGAGGTATCAACACCAAGACAATAATCAGTACCGTTTATATCATTGTCAATGGTTGAAGGAACCCCAATAAAAGAGATGTCAAACTCTTGACAAAATATATCCATAGCTTTAAAACTGCCGTCACCGCCTAAAACTATCAGTTTATCTATGTTATATTTTTTTAAATTATTATAAGCTGTTTGACGATTGGAAAATTTATAAAATCTTTTTGATCTTGAGGTGCGAATAATAGTACCACCCAAGTGCATAATCCCGGCAACATCTTTATGCCAGGCTTCTTTAATATTTCCATCAATCAACCCCTCAAGGCCATCATAGATAAAATAAGGTGTAAGATTTTTATCATAAGCATAATCTACAAATTTTTTAATAGCAGGATTCATACCCGAACTGTCTCCACCGGAACACATTATAGCAATCACACTCATCTCCTACCATTTTTTACCGAAAATTATTAAAAATATATTTTAATATTATAGCAAATTAAAAGGTAAACTAACCATTAATAATGTACAATAGACGTATAATTGTAAAGGATGTATATTAATGGCTTATTATAGATCATATGGTGCAGCCGGTGAAGTTACCGGTTCTTGCCACTTGTTAATTATAGGAAAAATTAAGATTTTAATTGATTGCGGTATGTTTCAAGGTGCGCAAGAGGCTCTTAATTTTGAACCATTTGCTTTTAATCCAAAAGATATTAACTACTTAATAGTTACTCACGCTCATATAGATCACATAGGTCGTATCCCTTTACTTGTTAAAAATGGATTTGATAAAAAAATCATCTCTACAAGAGCAACCTTTAGTATTGCTCAACTTATGCTTAAAAATTCTGCCGGTATTTTAGAAACTAAAAAAGAACAACTTTACACTACAAAAGATGTTGATCCGGCACTTGAACTTTTTGGGAATTTCTTAGAATATGGTGAATCAATGACCCTTGATAAAAATATTAAAATCACTTTTAAAAATGCCGGGCATATATTAGGGGCAGTAAGTGTAAAAATTAAATTCTTTGATAAAGGGATTAAAAAAAGTGTTATTTTTTCCGGAGATATTGGACAAAGGGAACGGATAATAACTTCACAAATAGAATTTTGGAAAAAATCAAATTACATTTTTCTTGAATCAACATATGGTTTATCAGTTCATGAAGAATTAGATATCTCCATAAAAAGTTTTAAAAAACAAATTCTTAAAACTATTAAAAAAGGCGGTACTGTTGTAATTCCGTCATTTGCCTTGGAACGAACGCAAGAGATACTTTACCTTTTAAGACAAATGAGCAATAATGGGAAACTTAAGAATATACCTGTTTTTCTTGATTCACCTCTAGCTATCAATGTCACAAGAACTTTTTTAAATTATCCGCATCTATTTAACAAGGAAGTTAAAAAGATTATACAAAGAGGGGAGAATCCATTTGATTTTAAAGAGCTGACAAATACATACAGTAAAGAAAGCTCGCAACATATAAATTCATTCAGTGGTGCCAAAATTATTATAGCAGGAAGCGGTATGTGTGAAGGTGGACGAGTCGGCTACCATTTAGTCAGATATTTACAAGATAAAAATAATCTTGTTCTTTTTGTCGGCTTTCAGGTAAACAGTACTCTTGGACAAAAAATATCAAGTGGAGAAAGAGATTTATCAATTCTAGGTTCTGATATTCATGTGCGAGCAAAGATTGGTTATGTTTCAGGTTTTTCTGCACATGCAGACCAAAAAGAGCTTTTAGAATGGGTAGATGCTGTAGATAATATATATTGTGTCTATTTAATTCATGGGGATATACCTCAACTTAAAACATTAAAACAAAAAGTCAAAACCCAACTTAAAGAAAAAGTTCATATTGTTAAAATGGGCGAACAAATCCATTTATAAGGAATAAAATTTTATGAGAGATCTAGAGAAAGAATTTTTAGATAATAAAAATAAAGAGAAAGATATATGGCGTTTGTTTAAAATACTAGGAGAATTTACCGATGTATATGATGAATTAAGTACTCTTCCGCCTGCAATATCTTTTTTTGGAAGTGCAAGAACAAGTAAAAAAGATAAGTATTATAAAGCTACATATAAATTATCAAAAATATTATCCCAAGACGGTTATGCTATTATTACCGGCGGTGGCGGTGGTATAATGGAAGCCGGAAATAAAGGGGCTTTAATTTCTGTAGGGCTTAGGATAAAACTTCCAAAAGAACAGAAGATGAACTCTTTTGTAAAAATAGCACTTAAATTTAAATACTTTTTCATAAGAAAAGTAAGCTTTCTAAAATATTCTGTTGCCTTTATAGTTATGCCCGGTGGTTTTGGTACATTAGATGAGTTATCAGAAGCGTTGTGTTTGGTACAAACTAAAACTATTGGAAAATTTCCTATCATACTTTTCGGAAAAGAGTATTACGAACCTTTAGAAAAATTTTTTAAAATGATGTTAAAACATCAATATATTAATGAACAAGATATGCACTCATACTTAATAACTGATTCTATTGATGAAGCTGTTGAATACATAAGACATTCAAGATTTAATTCAAATCATATTGAACTAAAAAGAATAGATGATGAACACTAAAGAAGACTATAATCAATTTAGCAAAGAACTTGAATCAGCTTTAAAAGAAAGCCTGTTTGATCAAGAAGGAGCTATTGAAACTATACTAAAAACTTTAGTTCAATCATATATGCTAAAAACTAAAAGTAAAGTTCAAGCTTTATTTACTTTTATAGGAGCACCTAACAGCGGTAAACACTATGCTTGTGAGCTTTTAGAAAAACTAAATCCTAAAGTAAACCAGCTTAAAACATTTTATATGGACCAATATAGCAACGGTGTTGGGGCTGAGCAGCAATTGTTGATAAGTTTTAAAAAAGATGTGATAGGTTTTGTTCAAAATAATCCAAATGCAATTTTGGTATTTGAAGACCTTGAAAAAGCAGATTTACAGATACAACTAACCCTTTATACTTTATTTACTGAGTATGAAAAAAGTGAAATTGATTTTTCTCACATTATAGTTATAGTTACGACAACTGTATTGTCTTCTTTATTACAAAGAAAAGACTTGCAAAGACTTCTTAAAGATGATCCTTTGCAAGCGCATACATTTTTAATGGAGCATCTTGCTAAAGAGCAAATAGCAGTAGGAGACACTATTGATATTGCTTTTGATAAAAAGTTACTTTCACTTCTAAATGAACATACTATTATTGCTTTTAATACTCTGAGTTTAAAAGCACTTATTAAAATAAGTGCAAGGTCTTTACATCAAATGTCACAAGAGTTTATCAAAAAAAGCGGTATAACTATAGAGTATATTGAATTTGATACTGTTGTATCATTATTAACATTATCATTAGCACCTTATATAAATGCCCGACATATTAAACAAAAGATTCCAAAACTGATGTTTACCCATATATATGATACTTTAAAACTACAAGACAATATAACGCAAATTAGTTATCAAGTATCAAAAAAGGCAAAACTTTTTTTGAAAAAAGTTTTAGATGATGAACAACTATTCCAAGATAAAATATCTAAACAACATAATCGTATTAGCTTAGAATGGGATATAAATATTAGTGATAATACAGTTCAATGTATCATTAAAAATGTTTTTTATGTTCAAGAAAAGTTAAGTGTAGCATCTCATGAAGATCTGCATATTTCTGATATAAAATTTAAAGATATAGCAGGGCATAAAAAAGTAAAAGATGAATTAAGTGAAATATTAACACTTCTTAAAGAACCGGAAAGATTAAAACGATTTGATTTAAATACTCCTAAAGGGATGTTTCTTTATGGACCATCAGGAATGGGTAAAAAGCTTTTAGCCAGAGCATTTGCCAGTGAAACAAATATGCCGTATATTGTTGTAAGCGGTTCAGATCTGTTTAATGCAAATAATATCCATAAAGCATATGCTCAAGCTTACGGGGCAGCGCCTGCAATTGTGATTTTAGAAGATATTGATATCCAAGGTATTGTAGGCGGTATAATCTCAACTATGAGCCTCGAACCAATAATAGAAGAATTAGATGCCCTGCATCAAAGTTTTGAGTCACCAATATTTACTATAATAACTGTAAGTAAAAATGCCAATATTTCAGAAGAACTTCTTCAGGCAAATAGAATTGATATCCATATAGAAGTACCAAAACTTGATATGGAAGCACGAAGATTTTTTATAAAAGATGTTCTTAAAAAACCGCATGATGAAAATATAGATATCCAAAGAGTAGTAAGATATATCTCTGGAATGGGTGGAAATGAGCTAAAAAGAATTGGTCAAGAAGCAGCTTTATTTGCGGCACGAAAAGGGTTAAAAGAGTTAACTGAAGAGATACTTTTAGAGCAGATAAATATTATAAAATATGGTACAAAACTAGAAAATAAACAAATAAGAGATATAGAAACATCTATGTCAAAAACAGCTTATCATGAAGCCGGTCATGCTGTTTTATCTTATATACTTTTACCAAAAATCAAAATAGAGCAAGTAACAGTAGCGCCTAGAAGCCAAACACTTGGATTTGTATCCTATCATAATGATGACTATATAGATGCAACTTCAAAAGATGACCTTTTCAATGATATATGCGTTTTACTTGCAGGCAGAGTTGCAAAAATGGAAAAATATGGTGAAGACGGTCTAGAAACTGGTGCTATAAATGACCTTGAGATGGCAACTACTCAAATATATGCAGCTATTGCATTATTTGGTATGGATGAAGAGTTGGGGTATATAAATGTAGCTGGTTTAGAAACCGGTCATGGTAAACCAATATTAAGCGATAAAATAGAAGAACGCATCTTAGTTTGGGTAGAAAAAGCTACAAAAGCTACAAAAAAAGAGGTAAAAAGATTGTGGAAAGCAATTGATGCGGTTGCTCTTGCACTTATAGAAAAAGAGATGATAGACGGGGAAGAATTAAAGAATATTATAGAAAAAAATATTTAATTCTATCACTTCCCAGAAGCTAAAATAGCATTGTTAAGATGATGATTTATACGGTGGATATGGATACTAACTCGACGCAGCCAACGAATAGCTTCTAATCTGTCAGAACCCTCAGGTACATCAATCTCTCCTCTGGCTATTTTGTTGGCTGTCTCTTTTCTGTAGTTATGCATCTTTTTATGAATCAATGAAGCTACTTTTTTACTACTTTGTTTTGCTTTATGCCATTGGTTTGTTTCATTGTAATGGATAATATCTACAATCGTTTTACTTAACAGTTTTACTATATCATCTAACTCTTTTGTTTTTCTAGCAGCAACTGCTCTATCCTCTTCCTCTTCACATCTCTCATGAAGTCTTTGCAAGTGGTCAAGTATATGGATAATAGAAACCAGATAATCCCAGTCGGCACCATCCTTATAATGTAAGTGTATCTTATCTGCAAAACTGTGAGTTTCATCAAGTGCATTTTGTAACTTTTTTATATCCATACGAGCGGATGTCGGGTTATCATGAATGATTGTATTTATATGTCCAAGTATGGCTATAAACTCTTTGTTTACACTTTGTAATAATCCATTGAGTGCCAGCCTTGGTTCTTTTAAAAGTATGTCATCTAAACTATTGATAAAAATATTTTTCTTTTCTTTAACAATTTTCTTTATAAAATCGGCAAACTGATTGGTAAAAGGTAATATAATAAAAACAGCTAAAATATTAAAAGAAGTATGAAATGCAACTAAAGCTATCTCACTGTTTTGAGCCAATGCATCAGGCTTCATATATTCCCAAAACAAGACATAAGGTGTGATAAGAATGAAAGCTATAGATGCAGAAAATAAGTTATAAACTACATGGGAATATCCAGTACGCCTAGCATTTAGATTTCCACCAATAGTAGCCAAAACAGCAGTGACAGATGTACCAATATCCATACCTATAACTAAAGCAGCAGCTTGTTCAAAATTAACAGCCCCTGCATATAGCAGTGTCAGCGTAGCAGCCACTCCGGCACTTGAAGCTTGAGTAATCATAGTAACAAGAATACCAATAGCGATAAGTTGCAGACGACCAACAATAGAATCTTGTGGGAGTATATCAGGAGTTATGATATTTTCAAATCCTGAAACACCCTCTTGCATCATAGCAATACCGACAAAGATAAGCCCAAACCCAGCAATAGAAAAACCAACAGAGGCTAACCGATCTTTTGCAAAAAGTTTTAAAATAGCTCCAAAAAAGATAAATGGTAAAACTAAAGTTCCAAGGTTAAATTTAAATCCAAAAAGAGCAACAAGCCAGCCTGTAACTGTACTTCCAATATTTGCCCCAAAAATAATACCCAAAGATTGTGAAAAAGTCAGTATTCCTGCACCTACAAAACCGACAGCTGCAACAGTTGTGGCACTTGAAGATTGCAGCATTGTAGTCATAAAAGCCCCGCTTGCTGCACCACTGTATGGACTCTTTGTAAAGCGTAACATAGCTCTTCTTAAAGCATCTCCTGCTATTGATTGTAAACCATTTGTCATAATAATAAGACCAAGTAAAAATATACCAAGCCCTCCACAAGCAGTTACAATAATAAGTAATGTAGAAGAATCAACCATATAAATACCTAGTTTTTGATTTAACTTTATAACAATGTTATCATATTATTTACATATTTTTTATTAATTATAGATATAATAAACTATGACAAAACAAATCAAACTAGCTCACGGAAACGGGGGTGCGGAAAACAATGAACTTATCTCAAAAGTTTTTTATAAAGCTTTCAAAAATGAGATATTGGAAAAAAGTGAAGATGCCGCTATCATAGAAGACGGTAAGCTGGCATTTTCAACTGATAGTTTTACAGTAAGTCCACTTTTTTTTGCAGGAGCCAATATAGGAAAATTAGCAATTTGTGGAACTTGTAATGATTTGGCAATGATGGGTGCAAAACCTAAGTATTTAACTTGTAGTGTGATAATTGAAGAAGGTTTTGATATAAATGAACTTGAAACAATAGTGGAGTCAATGCAACAAGAATTAGAAATAAATGGGGCATCTGTAGTAAGTGGAGATACTAAAGTTGTGCCAAAAGGCAGTGTTGATAAGATATTTATAAATACTACAGGTATAGGGGAAGTTCTAAAAAGTGGAATAAGTTCAAACAAAATAACTGACAATGATATAATCATAGTTAGCCGTGATATTGGAACTCATGGAGCAACCATATTTGCAAGTCGGGAGGGAATTGAATTAACAAGTGATTTAAAAAGTGATTGTATGTCACTTTATCCTATTGTAAAAAAGCTCCTTGATAACGATATAAATATCACTGCTTTAAGAGATGCTACAAGAGGTGGTTTGAGTGCAGTTTTAAATGAATGGGCAAATCAATCAAATATATGTATAGAGGTTGAGGAAGATAAAATTCCTATATGTGATGAAGTGATGGGGCTTTGTGAACTTTTAGGATTTGATGCAACTTCTTTGGCAAATGAAGGCACTTTTGTATTAGCTGTTAATAAAGGTGACTCAAAGGTGACGCTTGATATTCTTAAGTTGTTTAATAATAATGCTTCACTAATAGGGAAAGTAACCAATACTCATCCTAAAAAAGTAGTTTTAAACTCCTCTTGGGGAACATCAAGATTTTTAGAAACTCCGACAGGTGAACTACTTCCCAGGATTTGTTAATAGGAATTAATTATGCACGAATATAGTATCGTTCAATCATTAATAGATAGTTGTGAAGAACATGTGGAATCGAACAATGCCAAAAAAGTAACTAAAATTATTGTAAAAATTGGGGTACTTAGCGGGGTTGAGCCACATTTACTTGAAAGTGCATTTGAGATGTTTAAAATCAATACTGTATGCCATGAAGCACAATTAATTTTAAATCTTCAAAAGATAAAGATACACTGTAATAATTGCAATAATGAACAAGAACTAAATAAAAATGAATTTATTTGCCCTAAGTGTGACAGCTATGATATTAAAGTTCTTGACGGTGAGGAGATGTACTTGATGAGCTTAGATATGCAGTAGTTATTGAACTTTAAATTATAACAATTGCCTAACAATTTAATTGTAAAATAATAAAAATAATTCTTATAGGAAATAGAGATGAACAAAAAACTATATTTACAACTACTGCTGTATCCACCAATTATTCTAATTATCATATCATCTACATTAATCACATCGTATCATATATATCAACATATACAAAAAGAACAAAAACATATACAAAATGTTGTCGATAAATATATCAAATATGAAAAAAATAGAATTTATAAAAAAGTATACTATATAGTAGCTAAAGCTAAAATGTATCAAAGATTAATTGAAGATAAAGAGGAACATTTCTCAACTTCTATACAAAAAAGAAGTAAATATATTAAAGATATGTTATTCAAAGAGATAGCTATGATGGAAAAAGAAAATGATAGTGACCTTTTTATAAATCAAGTTTACAATATAAACGGCGGGAAAAATTGTGCTAAAAGTTTATTTTCTAAATATGATCCCAAAAAAGTTGGGACATTTTTAAGTACTAATGACAAGAATAATATACATAAACAAAAAGTTTTAAATGCTTTAAAAGAAAATGGAGAGTTTTTTTATAAATATGATTATTATAAATATAACTCTCTAAAGCCACAAACAAAATATACTTATTTTTATTATTACAAACCATGGGATATTATGATAGGTAGTGGTTTTTTTATGGATAAGCTAAATAAGCAAATTAAAGATATAAAATTAAAAGGAAAACAAAATATTAAAACAGAGATAGTAAATGCAATTTCGTTCAATGCTATTGTATTGCTCTTGATTATTTTTATCTCATATTTTATATCAACTAAAATAAGTAAAATACTAAAAAAGAATGAAGATGAGATAAATTGTCTAAATAATTCACTTAATGATAAAGTGCAAGAACAAATAGAAGAAATTCGTTCAAAAGATATGTTATTGGCCCAAAAATCAAAAGCACAATCTTTAGGAGAAATATCATCAATGATTGCACATCAATGGAGACAACCTTTAAGTGCTATAAATTCAGTTACAGCTATACTTTACAAAGATAGTAAACTAGATAAATTAGACAATACCAAGGTGCAGCAAAATATAGAAGAGATTGAAAATTTAACACAATATATGTCGCAAACAATCACGGACTTTAGTAATTTTTATAAACCAAGTAAAACAAAAGAGTATTTTGATATAAATAAAACAGTTCAAAGTGCTTTGGATATTTTATTTCCTAAATATTATAAAGATATTAAACCAAAAATTATATTTATACATACAGATGAAATAATGTTATATGGCTATAAATCACAAATACAACAAGTTATTTTATCTATTTTAAACAATAGTATAGAAAACTTTAAATTAAAAAATATAAAAGAACCAATACTTTCAATAGATATAACAAAAGAGAATAGCTCTGTAAAAATACATATAGGAGACAATGGTGGAGGCATCGAAGAGGAAAATATAGATAAAATATTTGATTTATATTATACAACAAAAGATGATTCAACTTCATCAGGGATGGGACTTTATATAGCTAAAATGATGTCAAAAAGCTGTTACAATGGAGATGTAAAAGTAAAAAATACTAATAAAGGGGCGATATTTACTTTATCGTGTGATATAGATGAAGAAATATAATTATAAAATTTTATATGCTGAAGATGACAATGAAGTAAGAGCAAATTATACTGAACTGTTAAAATACTATTTTACGGAAGTTTATGAGGCACAAAATGGAGAAGAAGCTTATGAAAAGTATTTAGAACATTTACCTCAAATAGTAATTTTAGATATTAATATGCCCAAACCAAACGGAATAGAGTTGGCAAAAAAAATTAGAAAGCTTGATGATAATGTGAAAATCATTATGTTAACAGCCATGGATGATAAAGAATATCTGTTAGATGCTATTAAGCTGCAACTTTGTGACTATCTTGTCAAACCGATTCAAACATCAAAATTTGAATCCATACTTTTAAATATAGCTGAACAATTAGAAAATGAAGATAGAAAAAAAAATATTCTCATACTCCAAGGTGATTGCCACTGGGACAAAAAAAATCAACTTTTATATAAAAATGATAAACTTATAAAACTAACAAAAAAAGAGTATCTTTTGGTTTCACTACTTTGTTCTAATAAAAATCAAATTTTTGAAACAACAATAATTCTAAATCATGTGTGGGAAGATGAAATAGATAAAGAGTATGATACTAATACATTACGAGCATTGATCTCAAGAATAAAAAATAAACTTGATACTCAAATATTTGAGTCAATTTATAATGTTGGATATAAAATCAAAATATAACAATTGTACAACAATCATATCTTACAATTAGATTATGAATATACTATTTTTAGACAATGATAAAGAGCTAACAGCCCTTTTTAAACATTTAGACACAATGGAAGATTGGAATATATCTTTTTGTAAAAATTTTGAAGAGAGTTGTAATATTTATGATACGCAAAGTATTGATATAGTTATTATAGATTTTATACTGGATTTTGGAAAAGAAACTTTAGAATATATTGTAAATAAAAATCCAAAACAAAAAGTTATAACTATGGGGGATATCCTAGAGTGCAGTGAACCAAAAGGTTGCGAGTATTGTAAAATTCATTATAATAAAATCAGACTGTTAAAACCTGTAGATACAACACAATTAATAAAGCTTTTAAAGAACTTTGATAACTCCACCTGTAAATTTTATAATAATTTTGAATCTAAAGCTGGGCTTATAAAAATAATGGAGGATATAGTTCCTAGATTTACAGGGGCTTCATACAATAAAGAAGATAGAACAATAACGCTAAATTCTGATAATTATATTATTGATGTAATGCAGTTCTTGAATAAATATAAAATAAATTTTGAAGTGATTAATGACACAACACTGCAACTTCAAAGACAACAATAAAATTTAGAAAATAAAATCTTATATATAAATTATATTTTATACAATATTAGCTAGAATTTTCTTATGTTAAAATTGAATAAATTTATATTATTACAGAATACTAAACTTTAATGTATTTAGTTGAAATAAGTGGAGTTGTACAAGGGGTTGGCTTTCGACCATTTATTCATAACCTTGCATTATCTTTTGATTTAAAAGGTTATGTTATAAACAATGGCTATGGTGTGTCAATTATAATTCAAGCGTCAAAAGACAAAGTAGAACAATTTACGGAACAAATCAAACTGCAAAAACCAATATTAAGTAAAATAGAATCCATTCATATTAAACAAATTAAATCAAAAAAAATATTTAAAAGTTTTAAGATAAAGAAAACAAAGAAAAGCAATCATATCTTGACTATGATACCATCTGATATAGCTATGTGCAAAGAGTGCCAAGAGGAGATAGAAGATAAAAACAATAGACGATATAGATATCCATTTATAACCTGTACTAACTGTGGTCCAAGATACAGTATCATAAAAACTTTACCATATGATAGATGCAATACCTCCATGGATAAATTTATAATGTGTAAAAAATGTAAAAAAGAATATAAGAATCCAAAAGACAGAAGATACCATGCTCAGCCAATCGGATGTTTTGAATGTGGACCATCATTATTGCTTTTAAATAATAAAGCTCAAACAGTAGAAGTAAAAAATGATAAATTTATTGATAAGATTGTAAAGTTTATATCTGATGGAAAAATAGTAGCTATAAAAGGGATCGGTGGATATCATTTGATTTGTGATGCAACAAATGACGAGGCTGTTCAACTTTTAAGAGATAGAAAGAAACGACCTTCAAAACCTTTTGCAATTATGGTAAAAGATATTAATACGGCAAAACAAATTGCTGCTGTTAACAAGAATGAAGAAGAATTATTAAGTTCTAATAAACGCCCTATTGTATTATTGAAGAAAAATAAAATAAATAATCTTAGTAAACTTATCGCACCTGATATAAATCAAATCGGTTTATTTTTACCGTATACCCCTTTACATCATTTAATATTGCAAAAATTAGATAATCCAATAGTTGCAACAAGTGCAAATATTTCCAATGAACCGCTTTGTACTACATACGAAGAGATAATGCAAATGTCATCTATTTGGGACTATTGTTTAGATCACAATAGAGATATAGTTAACAGCTGTGATGATTCAGTTCTATTTTGGCAACACGATAATATGTTTATGTTAAGAGGAGCAAGGGGATATACTCCAAAATATTTAAACCTTCCTAAAAAAACGAATAAAAATATATTAAGTCTGGGTGCAAATCAAAAAAGTACAGTAGCTATTACTGTCAAAGATAAAGTAATCCTTTCTCCATATATTGGAGACTTAGAGGGGATATCCAGTATTAATCATTTTAAATCAAATATAGACATATTAATGAGGATTTATAATTTTAGCCCAGATATAATTGTTTGTGATAAACATCCAAATTATGAATCAACTAAATTGGCATTTGAATTAAAATCTAAAAATAAAAACTTAGAACTCATCCAAGTTCAACACCATTATGCACACATATTAGCAACTATGGGAGTTAATAATATCACTTCCAAAGTACTTGGTGTCAGCTTTGATGGAACGGGATATGGAGATGATGGAAATTTATGGGGTGGAGAATTTTTAGTTTGTGAAAGAAACGGATATGAAAGAGTTGGTCACTTTAAATATTTTAAACTCCTAGGCGGCAAGAAAGCCATAAAAGAGCCAAGAAGAATAGCGCTTAGTTTTTTATTTGATATATATGGTGAAAATATATTTGAGATAAAAAACAATACTGTAAAATCTTTTTCAAAACATGAATTAAAAACTTTATATCAAGTATGGCAAAAAGGATTAAATTCACCTCTTACCAGCTCTTGCGGAAGACTTTTTGATTGTGTGGCTTCACTTATTAATATAAAACAAATTTGCTCTTATGAGGGTGAAAGCGGATTGTTGTTAGAAAACTTCTATGATGCTAATATAAAAGATATTTATAAATTTAGCTTTGATAACGGGCAAATTGATTTTTCGCAAATTGTAAATCAGATATTAGAAGATATAGCTAAAGAAGAAAATATAAAAATTGTTGTGGTATCAAAATTTTTTAATACCATAGTTGAAATAATTTTTACAATGTATAAAAAATACGATTTACCTTTGGTTCTTGGAGGTGGTGTTTTTCAAAATAGAATATTACTACAACTACTGATTGATAAAATTCCAAATATTATCTTACCAAAAGATTTTGTCAGTAATGACAGTGCTATAGCTTTCGGGCAAGCACTTGCTGTGATAAATAAAGATATATAAAATTAATTAATTTTAGTATTTGCCATCTCTCTTAATTTATCTTTTTTACTTTTTCTCTTCCCTTTAACAGGAGCTTTCCCTTTGACTTTTATAATCGCATCACCAATAAGTTCAAATCCCTCTATCTCTTCATAATCAATACTAATTTTACACCGTTTTTCAATAAGTGAAAAATATTCTTTATCTTCATGTCCTACAAACGATATAGCCGTACCAAGTTTTCCAGCTCTTCCGGTTCTTCCAATTCTATGAATATAGTCATCCAAACCACGAGGTAAATCAAAATTAATCACACAAGAGATATCATCTATATGCAAACCACGACTTGCAATATCTGTCGCAAAAAGAATTTTTATCTTTTTATTTTTAAACTCATCAAGTGTATAGTTTCTATCATCTTGGCTCAAGTCCCCGTGAAAAGATTCTGCTAAAAATCCGTGTCTTCTAAATTTTGCAGCGATATTATCACAAGCTCTTTTATTTGCCATAAATACTAAAACTTGATTCCATTTATTGACACGAAGTAGGTGTCTAAGTAATGGGCTTCTATTTTCACGATTTACTTTTATCGCTCTTTGAGTTATATTTTCAACTGTTGGATTCTCGTCTTCAAGTGTAACTTTTATAGGAGTTTTAGTTATCTTTGAAGCAATTGTCAGCATCTTATCAGGATATGTAGCAGAAAATAGTAAGTTTTGCCGCTTGAGAGGAAGTGCTTTTAGTATCATATCAAGTTCATCAGCAAATCCAAGGTCAAGCATCTTATCCGCTTCATCAAGAATAAAATATTCAACACTTCCTAAATCAATTTGCTTTTTATCCATAATATCAAGCAATCTTCCAGAAGTAGCAACAACTATCTCACAACCTTTTTGAAGACTTATTAATTGGTCGCCGATACTCTCTCCTCCAATAATAGATACAACTTTTGGTGTATAAGGCAAAAATTCACTAAATATAGAAAAGCTATTTGCCACTTGTAAAGTCAATTCTCTTGTAGGAGTAAGCACCAAAACTTTTATTTTTTGTTTTTTATCTTGTGAAGTTTTCATCATGCCGGACTGAAGGGAATAAATCATACTTGCAGACAAAAGATTTAAAAGCGGCAATACAAAACCAGCAGTCTTTCCACTACCCGTTTGAGCCTTAGCCATAACATCATCACCATTTAATATAAGTGGAATTACTTTTTCTTGAATTGGTGTAGGTGTAGTATAATTGTTGTTTTTTAATGATTTATTTAGATGTTTTCCTAAGTTAAAAGTTTCAAATGACATTATCAATTATTCCGTAGGTAAGCTAAATTTCTGAGTTTCAAAAATCCCATCTTCATTAAAAAAACAATAATATAAAAAATCTTTTTTTACAGATAAGTCCGCTAAATATCTTAAAGCTAAATTTGCTTGAAGTGAAGCAATATTCATAACAATAGGTGCCGCAATACCTGCTGGTTTATGGTCACTTATATTAAAAACACTCTCAAATGAAGCATCTTGGAAAAAACAAACTTGACCGTGAAAAGCCTCTACACTTCCATATATCCAAGGGGTATTTTCCTCTTTGGCAAAAGAGTTTATCTTTGCTCGCACAGGAAGATTATCAGTTGCATCAATTATAAGATCATATTTGACAAAGCATTCAAGTGACCCATTAATAGCATCCGTAAAACTATCAAAATCCATATCAAAAGAATTGACTTCCACATAAGTACATCTTGATTCGATAAGCTCTTTTAAAACCTCACACTTTTTTCTACCCTCATCACCAACTTTAAAAGCAATCTGACGATGAATATTATGAACACCAACCTCATCAAAATCAACCAAATCAATCTGCCCTATTCCACTGGCACCTAATGCAATACCAAGTGAACATCCAAGACCGCCACAACCTATAATTGCTATTTTTTTATCTTGCAAAGAGTGCTGAGTTTCTTCACCCCATAGTTGTATTTGTCTGTTAAAGTACTCGTTAAATTCTTTCATAGTTTTACGCAGGATTCAACTCTTCAAACTCTAATTTAGCTTCATCCAAAAGTTTCTGAGCCTCTTCAAGTTCTTTCATACCATCTTTATATACTTGAACACTTGTCTGTAATGTAATTTCTGGGTCGATTAGTTTATCTAAAAGCTCTTTTGCTTGTTTTATTTTATCTTCGAAATTTACTACTTCTTTTACATCATCACTCATATTTTATTCCCTAATATATCTTTTACATAATCTTCAAACTTATCAACTTCTACTAAAAAAGCATCATGACCATAGTCGCTGTCAATCATTTTATGAGTTACTATATCTTTTTTACCAATTTCACACATAGTATCATAAATCTCTACCATCTCTTCAGGTTTAAAAAGTAAATCGCCGCTAAATGAGATAAGGTGTAGTTTTGATTTAATTTTATCTAAGCTTTGGGCAAGTGTATCACTACCTCTTGAAGCATTAAATATATTCATAGTTTTTACAATATATAGATAACTAAGAGGATCAAATCTATGTGGGAAATTATATCCGTTGTACTCCATATATCGCTCAACCTCAAATCTACCAAACAGTTCATAAAGTCCATCTTGATCTACATATCTTCGACCAAATTTTTCATCCATACTATGTGGACTTAAATATGAGATATGCCCTGCCATACGACCTACTGCCAAACCTTTTAATCCGTTTTCTTTAATATCTTGAGGGTCATAATATCCATCTTTAAATTCTGGGTCATTTCGTATTGCTTCTGTTACAACTTTGTTAAATGCTATTGCCCATGGTCTTGTATATGCTGTAGTTGCCAATGCGATAATGTGTTCAGCAAAATCTGGATATTCAATAGCATAGCAAAGTGCCTGCATACCACCCATACTTCCACCGATAACTGCTTTAACATTATTAATATCTAAAGATTTTAAAACTCTAATTTGAGCTTTTACAATATCAGAAATTGTTAAAACCGGAAATCTAAATCTATATGGTGTATTTGTTAGAGGATGACTGCTTAATGGAGATGTTGAACCAAAACAAGAACCTATATTATTCATACAAATTACAAAATATTTTGTGGTATCAACTGCTTTTCCATCACCTATAAAATTATCCCACCACCCTGGCTTTCGTTCGCCCTCATAAAATCCGGCAGCATGATGTGAACCACTTAAAGCGTGCGTAATAACTATAACATTTGATTTATCTTCGTTTAACTTGCCGTAAGTTTCATAAACTACTTCAAACGGCTGTAAAATACGCCCACTTTCACAATAAAGCGGTTCATCAAAGGTTACTTTTTTAGTTTCTATTTTCACTTTGCTTTTTAAATCCTAAAGAACTTTTTTTAACTCTTCTATTAAATCATCAGTATCCTCAAGACCAATAGATAATCTAATAAGTCCTGCACCAATTCCTGCTTCTTCTAACTCTTGTGCGCTTAATTGCTGATGTGTTGTTGAAGCTGGATGAGTAATTATAGATTTTGAATCTCCAATATTTACAACAATACTAAAAATCTCAATATTATCTACAATTTTCTTAGCAGTTTCCAAAGAATCAACTTCAAAACTAAGCAGTCCGCTAAATCCACCATCAAGATATTGTACTGCTCTATTATGATTTGTATCAGATTTTAATCCTGGATAATTTACTTTTTTAACATTTGGATGTGATTCTAAAAATTGTGCAACTTTTAAAGCACTTGCGCTATGTTGTTTCATTCTTAAACTTAAAGTCTCTAAACCTTGAATCATAAGCCAACTATTAAATGGACTTGGAGCTGCTCCTAAATCTCTTAATACTGAAAGTAGAATTCTCATAATAAATGGCGGGAACGGTAAATCAGAATAAACCAAACCATGATATGAAGCATCAGGCTCATTGAAATGAGTGTATCTATCATTTCCTTTTATTTTTTCACCACTTGAAACACTATCAACTATAATACCGCCAAGAGCAAGTCCTTGTCCTGTAGTATATTTACTTGTACTGTGCACAACTATATCACAACCTAGTTTTATAGGATTACACAACATTGGAGTTGCAACTGTATTGTCAACAACTGTTATAATATTATATTTATTTGCAACTTTTACAATAGTATCAAAGTCTGCAACTTGTAAATTTGGATTTGATAAAGATTCAAATAAAATCAGTTTAGTTTTTTCATCAATTAAATCTTCTAATGCACTAGGATTAGTCACATCAAATTTTCTTGTCTCAATTCCAAATCTTTTAATCGTATGATCTGTTAAAGTAGAAGTACCGCCATAAACAGCATTTGCTACAAGAATATTATCTCCTGCTTCACAAAGATTTACAATACAAGAAAAAATAGCTGCCATACCGCTTGCTGTTGCAATTGCCGCAACCCCACCCTCAAGCTCAGCAAATCTTTTTTCAAATACTGCACTTGTAGGATTCATAAGTCTAGTATAAATATTACCAAGCTCTTTAAGTGCAAAAAGGTTCGCAGCATGTTCACTATCTCTAAACTCATAAGCTGTACTCATATAAATAGGCACAGCCATAGTACCCTGAGAATCTTTTTCATATCCTGCGTGTAAAGCTATAGTTTCTTTCTGCATATTTTTCCTTTTATTCCCTAAAATCAATTTTGTATTTAAGGTGTTAGATTTTTTAGATAATCAAGGCGGAAGTGAAAATTTAGAATGGGAGCTTACATAAAGTAAGTGACTATTCTAAATTTTCACTTCCAACGCCGAGTATCTGAAAAAGATGACGCCTTAAATGTGATAGTTGGGTGCTTCGTTTGTGATTGTTACGTCGTGTACGTGACTTTCTTTCAACCCGGCACTCGTAATCTCAACAAACTCAGCTGTCTCTTGAAACACTTGTAAATCTTTACTACCTAAATATCCCATTGAGCTTCTTAACCCGCCAATAAATTGATGAATAATCTCACATATCATCCCTTTATATGGAACCATACCTTCAATACCTTCAGGTACAAGCTTATCAGCAGCCGTTCCCTCTTGAAAATATCTATCCGTACTACCTTGACTCATAGCACCAAGACTTCCCATACCTCTGTATGATTTAAATTTTCTACCGTGAGATAAAATAACTTCCCCCGGACTCTCTTCAGTACCCGCTAATGCACTTCCCATCATAACCGTACTAGCACCTACAGCTAATGCTTTTGCAACATCTCCGCTGTATTTAATACCACCGTCAGCAATAATTGGAACACCATATTTAGCACCCATATCAGCACATTCATCAATAGCACTGATTTGTGGTACTCCAACACCGGCAACTATTCTGGTTGTACAGATACTTCCAGGTCCAATTCCAACTTTAACTGCATCAGCTCCACATTTAATTAAATCTTCTACTGCCTCACTTGTTGCAACATTTCCTGCAATTACTTGAATATCAAGTTCTGCTTTGATTTGTTTAACTGTATCTAAAATACCTTTTGAATGCCCATGAGCTGAATCTAAAACTAAAACATCACAACCAGCTTCAACCAAAGCTTTTGCCCTGTCTAATTGTCCAACACCAATAGCAGCACCTACTAAAAGTCGTCCATGTTCATCTTTTGCTGCATTTGGATATTCAACAAGTTTATTTATATCTTTAATTGTAATAAGACCTCTTAAAGTTCCATCTTTATTAACTATTGGTAATTTTTCAATTTTATTTTTATGCATAACTTCTGATGCCTCTTCAAGTGTTGTACCTTTTACACCTGTGATTAAAGGCATTTTAGTCATAACATTACTAGCTAATTGTGAATAATCTTTGATAAATCTCATATCTCTGTTTGTTAAAATTCCTAAAAGAACATTCTTTTTATCCACTACAGGAACTCCAGAAATTCTATAGTTACTCATTAAATCTTCTGCATCTTGTAAAGTTTGTTCAGGAGTTACAGAAATGGGGTCAATTATCATTCCGCTTGTACTTTTCTTCACTTTCTTTACTTGCAAAGCTTGAGCTTTTTCATCCATATTTTTATGAATAATCCCAATACCTCCAAGTCTAGCCATAGCAATAGCAGCTTGATATTCAGTTACTGTATCCATAGCAGCACTTACAAATGGGATATTTAAAGAAATCTTCTTAGTTAATTTAGTTTCTAAACTTACTGTTTTTGGTAAAACTTCACTTTTTGCAGGTACAAGTAATACATCTTCGAATGTTAATGCTCTTTTTCTAATTCTCATTTTTATCCCTTCTAGTTTTTTTTATAATTTACACAAGACTCAAGGCTCATCGCCCCATCAAATAAAGTTTGTTCATCATAGGCTTTTCCAATAAGCTGTAAACCTATTGGCATACCGTCTTTATCATTTGCAACCGGTACTGAAATAGCAGGTAATCCGGCCAAATTCACTGAAATTGTATAAATATCACTTAAGTACATCTCTAAAGAAGTCTTAAAGCTGCCAAATTTAGGAGCAGTTGTAGGTGCTACTGGACTAAGTATCAAGTTGGCATCTTTAAAAATAGATTCAAAGTCATCTTTGATTAGGTGTCGTACCTTTTGAGCTTTTATATAATAAGCATCATAATATCCACTACTTAAAACGAAAGTTCCAAGCATAATTCTTTTTTGAACCTCATCACCGAAACCTTGTGATTTTGTATCAATATAAGTTTCTTTAAGTCCTGCACCCTCAACTCTGTTTCCAAATCTAATACCGTCATATCTAGCTAAGTTTGCACTGGCTTCCGCTGTTGCCACAACATAATAAGATGAAACATGTTTTTTAGTATCCATCATATTTTTATGTACTATTGTATGTCCTGCATCTTCAAGTGATTTAATAGTTTTTTCAAAAGCTTCTTTGATATCTTCACTCGCTTCTTCAATAAAATTATCAATAACTGCAATAGTTAGTTTTTTGTTGGCATTTAAATTTGGTGCAACTGGAGAATAGTCAACATCCCCGGCACTTGTAGAATCTTTTTCATCGTGTCCGGAGATAATATCATATAAAATTGCAGCATCTTCAACATTTTGAGTGATTGGTCCACATTGATCAAGTGAAGAGGAATATGCAGCAATACCATATCGACTGACTCTTCCGTAAGTTGGTTTCATACCGACACATCCACAATAAGCAGCAGGTTGCCTAATACTTCCACCGGTATCAGTACCCAATGCAGCAATAGCAAGACCAGAGGCAACAGCAGCTGCACTTCCTCCAGAACTTCCTCCTGGAACTTTTGTGTTATCAACAGGATTTAATGTTTTACCGTAACAACTAGATTCCGTACTGCTTCCCATAGCAAATTCATCCATATTTGTACGACCAAACGGAGTACACCCTGCTTCTTGAAGTTTATTAATTACTGTTGCATTATAAGGTGCAACATAACCTTTAAGTATCTTACTTCCACAAGTCATATCCCAATTTAATATATTTATATTATCTTTAATTGCAATTGGTACACCGGTACTAGCACTTTTAATTTGTGTATTTGTTAATTGCTCTACATAAGCACCTAATTCTTTATTGTCGTTTATTTTTTGTGTTAACTCTTCTTTAAACTTCGCCAACTCATCAGCAGATAAGCAAAGTGCTTCTTTTAGTGTTATCAATTACGGCTCCTAATATTTGATAAAAGTATTAAAGTATAGCTAATTTTTGTTTTTGAAGTGCTTAATATGTTATAATCGAACAATGAAAAAATATATTCTCCTAATCTCCTTTTTATCTTTTTGTTATAGCCAAGACGCCGCACAAAGTATTTCAAGTCAAACAAATGATAATTTATTTATAACAAACTTTGAATATGGACAAATGTTATATGAAAATCCTCGTGGTATCGGGTGTATTAAATGTCATGGAAAAAATGGAAAAGGTAAATTCATAGCTCGTTATACACACAAAGATAAAGAATTTGAGATAAATGCACCTGCCATTAATACAATAAATTTAGAAAATTTTATCCAAATATTAAAAACAAAAAGCAGTTCAAAAAGTATAATGCCTACTTATTTTCTTACAAATGATGAGATGAAGCAAATCCATTTTTATATTACCCACAAAGACAAATAATGATAACTTCAAGTTTAATGGTAGCAGGAGATAAAGAGAAACATCTAGATAAAATAAACGATTTAAAATGTGGTATTGCAATTATCAATCTTGAAGATGGAGTTTTTGATAAAAAGTATGCTCTTGAACTTTTATTGAAAAAATTTGGTTCTAACGGATTAAGAGTAGCCAATAAACAAATAGTAGTTAGAATAAATCCTTTATCTTCAACGGGATGTGATGAGATAAAAGTGATAAATACTCTAAGACCCAATGCCATTAGAGTATCAAAAATAAGAACAATTGAAGATGTAGAAAAAGCTCTTGAACTTATCGATGAGACAATAGAAGTTCATTTATCTATTGAAACAAAAGAAGCTCTTGACAATTTATCAAAACTAAAATGTGAAAAAAGAGTCACTACAGTATATTTAGGTATTTTGGATATGCTAGAGTCTTTAGGACTTCCACAATCTTTGTTAGAATTAGATAATCCAACTATTGACTATATATTAAGTAAATTTTTAATTGATTCACATATTGCCGGATTTAAAGCAGTATCTTTTACCTTTCAAGATTATAAAGATACAGATAAATTTACGCAGTGGTGTAAAAAAGAAAAAAAGATGGGATTTAGTTGCAAAAGCTGCATCAGCCCTGCACAAGTACGAATAGCTAATGAAATTTTTGGAATAAGTGAAGATGAAATTTTAAAAGCAAAATATATAAAAGAAATTTTTGAACAGCAAAAAAGTTTAGGAATTACGGGATTTAGTGATTTAAAATATGGATTTATTGATGAGCCTATTTACAAAGATGCATTATTGGTACTTGGTTTAAACAAATATTAAAGAATTTTTGAGTACAATCGCAACCTAATTTAAAATAAAGGAAGAACTATGTTAGAAGGTATAGTTAGAGAGAGTATCGACAAACAATCGACAAAACAGTTAAGACGAGATGGTTATCTAATTGCTAACATTTACGGAAAAGGTTTCGAAAACGTAAATGCAGCATTTAAATCAAATGAATTTATTAGAGCAATGAAAAGCAAAGAGACAATTGCATTTGAGGTAAAAGTTGGAGCAAATACTCATAAAGTAGTAATTCAAGATTATCAATCAGAGCCAATTAACAATGGATTGATACATGTAGATTTAATGGTAGCAATACCAGGTGTTAGAGCAACTTACAGTGTGCCTGTAACAGTTGAAGGAACTCCAAAAGGTCTTAAAAACAAAGGTATGTTTGTATTTCATAAACAAAGAGTACCAGTTAAATGTACAATTGAAAATTTACCGGAAACTTTTCATTTTGTAATTGATGATTTAGATGCAGGTGATAACTTTTTAGTAAAAGACCTTGAATTATCAAATGGTGTTGAGTGTTTCTTACACCCAAGTGTACCAGTTGTTGGTGTAATTAAAACTAAGTAGTAGAATTTAGTTAAACTACATGTTTTTAATTGCTGGGCTTGGTAATCCAGGTAATAAATATAAAAATACTAGACATAATATAGGCTTTATGGTTATCGATGAGATAACCAAAAGTCTAAACCTTACAAAAATCAATAAATCAAACTTCCAAGCTGAAGTTTTCAAATCACAAGAGATACTTTTAATAAAACCACAAACTTTTATGAATGAATCAGGTCAATCAATAATTTCAATTGCACAATATTATAATATAGAAAATGAAAATATCATTATTATTCATGATGATTTAGATTTGCCTTTTGGAACTATAAAATTTAAAATAGACGGTGGGCACGGCGGTCATAATGGACTTCGTTCAATTGATAGTCATCTTGGAAAAGATTATCTAAGAGTTCGTATAGGAATTGGAAAGCCTGATGATAAAAGTCAAATTAGTAATTGGGTATTAAGTGATTTTTCTAAAGAAGAATTTAAGTGCCTTGATGAGATAATATCACACGCGATAGAATCTATTAAAGCATTACAAAATATGCCTCTGATTGAAGTTAAATCTAAATTTTCAAAAAAGAATAATAAATGAGTATTTTTACACAATATCTTTTAAGTAAATATTTAAAATATTTTTTTATAATTCTACTTTCACTCGAAATCTTTTTTATAGGGATTGACTTCTTGCAAAATATGAAAAATTTGCCGCCATCAGCAAATTTACAGCTTTTATATTTACTTTATAATGGATTTTTTACTTTAACTATCACTCTACCCTTATCTATTATTTTTGGATGGATTATTACTTTAACTGTTTTTATTAAAAATAATGAATTGGTAAGCTTTTATTCATTAGGAATTTCAAAAAAAGCTTTATTAAAACCGATTGTAAATATTTCTATACTTATAACAATTATTTTAATTGGACTTCAAACTACACCACTGGCTTATTCTTACGAACAAAAATCAAAAATATTAAATAATGAATTTTTTATAAGTGAAAAAAATGATATTTTTCTAAAATATAATGATTATTTTGTCTATTTTAAAAAGCTTTATCCTATTGAAAAGAAAGCCATAGATGTTCATATTTATAAAATAAAAGATAATAATATAATTGAAACTATTATTGCATCAAAAGCTTATTATCAAAATAAGAAATGGTATGTTATAGATGCTAAAATTATTAGAAAACCTGAAACTATCAACTGGGATACATCAAAACTAGAAATATCTTATGAAAAATTTCTTTATACTTTAGAAGGGTTTGAACCAAAAATTATTAATAATGTTTATAAGGCAAAAAATTACTTCTCTATTATGGATGCAATTTATGCAATAGTATTACTTGAAAATCAAGATTTCAATACAAATAAAATTAAAGCGATATTGTATTCACATATATTTACTCCATTTTTTGTAATTCCAATGATAGTTTTAATATTTTTATACAGCGGCATTAGTAGTAGATTTTTTAATATGGGACAATTTATATCAATTTCTATTTTTTCAACACTGACAATTTGGGGGATTTTATTTTTACTGCAAAAACTCTCTTCTGGTGGAGTTATTCTTCCTGAATTGGCTATTATACTTCCTTTATTAATATTATTTTTATTTAAATATATATTGTATACAAAAAAAATTAACTAACAGCAAATCAAAATTAAGCGTATATTTTAATTTTGATTTGGTATAATAAACTATGATAAAAATTAAAGCTTATGGTATTTGTTTATACAAAGTAAAAAAAGACACTATTAAAATTTTATTATGTAAAGCCACTTCAAGCAAAGAAAAGTGGGGTTTTTTAAAAGGTGTTAAAGAAAATAGCGAGTCAAAAAAACAAACTGCTCAAAGAGAATTTTTTGAAGAAAGCAGTATAAAAATACCTCTTAAATATTTTGCACAATATTTTGAACAGTTAAATGATGAAAAAGATATAGGAATCTACTTAGTTAATGCAAATAATATACATGAGATGCATAATATAGGCTCATTTTTTATAAATGATATTTTAGAAAGCAAGCATTTGTCTTGGGAAAATCAAGAAGTTAAATTTTTTAATATTGAGCAACTCCCCCCTATTAAAAAAAAGCAATCAAAACTTATAATAGAAGTTATTGATTTTTTAAGAAGTAAGAATCTATCCCGTTAGAGATGGCTTTAGATATAAGTTTTTGATACTTTGAAGTATATATTCTTTTACCTTCACTAGGATGTGATATATAACCTACTTCTATTAGAACAGACGGCATTTGAGCGCCGACCAATACCCAAAAAGGACCTTCTCTAACCCCTCCATCTCGAATTGTTTTTGCACCATACCTTTGCCGTAAACTGTAAAGCATGTTTTTTTGAATATCTATTGCCATTTTATTTGATGCAGTAATTTTTCCTTGGTTTAAAACTGTTAAAAATGCACTTTGAGAACTCCAACCCATAGAGCCCATATCACCTTTATTTTCTTTTGCAGCAACTCTTTTTGCCCTTGCGCTTCTAGCTGGAGATAAAAAATATGTTTCAATACCTCTTCCTGTTCTTACTTTTGATTTAGGCGCTGCATTAGCATGTATAGATATAAACATATCTGCATTTTTTCTATTAGCTAATTTTGTTCTATATCGTAAACTCACATATTTATCCCGGCTTCTTGTAAGATATACACTGTATCCGTTTTGTTTTAATATTCTATATAAATATTTTCCTATATTTAATGTAACTGTTTTTTCATATCGCCTAAAAGACCCTACTGCACCAACATCTTTGCCGCCGTGACCGGCATCAATTACAATAGTTTTTCTTTTTATTTTAGTAGAAATTGAAGGTATATATACTACTTTCTTTTTTCTTTTTTTAATTGATTTTACGCGTATTATAATTTTCTTATTCCCTATAATATAAATAGGTTTTAATCTATATTTATTAATTATAGATATCCGCAGTGTTTTAAATCTATATTGGACTATTTTTACTCTATCAATATCATTAATAATCAATATTGTAGGTTTAGCATCTTTAAATCTACCGTTTATGTCAAAAATATATTGAAAGTTTCCTTTACCTTTTTTAGTAAAATATCTAATATCTTTCTTTGTTATATTTTTATTAAACATAATTGTAATTTGATTGTCACTTTGAATAACTGATTTAATTGAATATTTACTTTTTGGAGCTTTTCTTTTTACAGGAACAGTTATAATACTATTTTTATCTAGCCTTTTTAATTCTTTTTTATATCTAGAAACATTTTTTTTAAGTTTAGTACCATAATATATCAATTTTTTCAGATATTTTATCTCTTTGTGTTTATTATTTTTACCAATAATTACAGCATAATTTTTTCTAGCTTCATTATATTTAGAAATATTCTGCTTATATGAACCAGCTTCTAAATTAACTAAAACAAAAAGAGTAAAAAAAACTAATCTGAAAAAAGTGAACAAATTATTTATTCACCATTTACTAATTTGTCCATCAATTCTTTTACGCTAATCAATTTATCCAGCTTATAACCATTTGAACCGGTAAAAAATAAACCGGTATCTATATTTCCATCTTGAGCATCAGCTAGCCTGTCTGCAACACAAAGTTTAACTAGCTTTGCTTCTTCTCCACGATTACAAGGAACTATACAATTGCTTATACACTTAATCTTTGGCTCAGTGCCATTATCAATATCATCTAAAAGTTTTGTTCTTATTCCTCGTGCAGGATAACCTACTGGCGATTTTAAAAGCTCTATATCCTCTTCATTACAATCTAATAATACCTGCTTAAGATTATCATGTGCATCACACTCATATGTACCTATAAATCGTGTAGCCATCTGAACACCGGCACAACCCATATCAAGAAATTTATCTATATCATTTTTATCCCAAATACCGCCAGCAGCAATTACAGGAATATCTCCCCATTTTTTTGCCTCTTCAATTACAGGAGGTACAATAACTTCCAACTGAAATTCATCTTTTGAACAATCATCATAACCAAATCCTTGATGTCCACCGCTTAAAGGTCCTTCAACGATAACTGCGTCTGGAAGCTTATTGTATCTTTTCCATTTTTTACAAATAAGTTTTAAAGCTCTAGCACTACTTACAATCGGGATTAAAGCAACATCCGGATAATCTACAGTAAAACTGGGCATATTAATAGGAAGACCGGCACCTGTAATAATAATATCAGCACCACCCTCACAACTATCTTGAACAACTCTGCCGTAATCATTTGAAGCATATAAAACATTAACTGCCAAAGGTGCATCACCACAAATTTCTCTTGCATCTTTTACCATAGCAATCATGGCATCTTTTGAATTAAATTCAATAGAATCTACAGGACGATTTTGCAATAACTTATGGGCATATTTTCTATTTTTATAATATCCGCTTCCTATTGAACTAAGAACTCCCAAACCGCCCTCTTTTGATACGGTACCTGAAAGTTTGTCCCAACTGATACCTACACCCATACCACCTTGAATAATTGGCTTTTCAATTGTATATTTTCCTATTTTTAATGGCTTCATATTATCTATCCTTTTATGCTTATTATATCCGTTCTAAATGAATAATTTACTTTATAAATTATTCATTTTCACGATGTGACAGAAGTCACATTACTATCGTACTATTATTTTAACAAAATTCTTTTTACCTTTTTGTAAAACGAACTCTCCTATTTCTAAATTTAATTTATCATCTTCCACTTTTTTCTGGTCAAGTTTAACTGCTCCACCTTTAATATCTCGTCTTGCTTGTGAAGTTGATGGTTCTAAACCACAATCTACAAGTGCTTGCAAAATTCCGGCTCCCGCATTTAGATAAAACTCTTTCATATCTGTGGGAACATCTTTTTTAGAAAATATTTTAGTAAATTCTTCTTTTGCTTTTCCACCCTCACCTTTTCCATGAAATCTGTCAACAATCTCCATTGCCAACATATCTTTAACTGCTTTTGGATGCAAAGATTTATCCTCAACACCGCATTTTAGTGCTTCTATACTTTTTAAACTTTTTGTTGATAGAAGTTCATAATATCTCCACATCAACTCATCTGAAATTGATAAAACTTTTCCAAACATATCATTTGGCTCATCTGTAACACCTATATAATTTCCAAGAGATTTAGACATTTTGTTAACACCGTCGAGTCCCTCTAAAATAGGCATCATTAAAACTGCCTGTTGTTTTTTTATATTATATGATTTTTGAAGTTGTCTCCCCATAAGAAGATTAAATTTTTGATCAGTACCGCCAATCTCTATATCAGATTTTAATTCAACACTGTCGTAACCCTGAAGAAGCGGATATGTAAATTCACTTACGGCAATAGGTGTATTTGAGGCAAATCTTTTACTAAAATCATCTCTCTCTAACATTCTAGCAACAGTTAGATTTGATGTAAGTGCAATCATACCAGCAGCTCCGAGTTCATTTAGCCATTCGCTGTTAAATACAATGTGAGTTTTACTTTCATCCAGTATTTTAAAAACCTGCATTTTATAACTTTGGGCATTTTGTAACACATCTTCTTTACTTAGAACTTTTCTTGTACTGCTTTTACCCGTAGGATCACCAATCATAGCAGTAAAATCACCTATTAAAAACTGTACGATTCCACCATATTTTTGAAATATTGCCAATTTTTGAAGTAATACTGTATGACCCAAATGCAAATCAGGTGCAGTAGGATCAAATCCAGCTTTTACATAATAATTTTCACCATTTTCATAATAAACTCTTACGAGTTTTTCAATTGCTTTATCATCAATTATTTCAGCTGTTCCTCTATGTATCTCTTCTAGTGCTTCTTTAATTTTACTTTCCATACTGTTTATATAACCTTTTCCCTATTTATATGCATCTTTTGCAGAATAAAACTCTATTACTTTTGTTTTCTTTTCTACGATTTTTCTTACTTCTTCAAGATTTTTATTATTAATTTCAAAATTTATTGCGCAATACTGATTTTGTGCATATTTATCTTTACCATATTCTATAAATAAAATTGTTGCTTCTACTTTAGCCATATATGTTAAAAGTTTTGCCATTTCCCCTCTTGTATTAGGTAAACTGACAACCATCTTATATATATAAAATTTATATTTTACCCACTCACAAAATAACATTTGCTCATTTAAGTTCATCTTTTCATAAGCATTATCACATAATTTATGATGAATTATAGCTGTTTTATCTTTTTTAAATGCTACAATATCATCTCCAAATTTTGGATGACAACAATGGTCAAATAATACTAAATTTATACTAAAATTTGAATTTATAACTATATTGTCAAAAGTATAACTTTTAAAACTTAAATTTTGTACTTTAATTCTATCAAATAAACTTTTTTTACGAATCTTGTTTTCAATATTTCTTTTTATATTTTTAAGATTATCTAAAAATAATGGTACTTTTTTTAATTGATGTATATCAATTGCCCCTGCAACTGTATTATCAAATCGTGAAAAAATTGTATTTATAATATTTCTTCCCGTTAATTCATCAATATCTTTTAATCTTTGAGAACATAAATATTTAATAGATTTTTTAGATTTACTTGTAGTTACCATATCTATCCAACTACATCTTGGTATTAGTTTTTTTCCTGTTTTAATTGAAACGATATCACCGCTGTTTAACTGTGTCAAAAGTGGTTTTTTTACTTTATTGATAATTGCCTGTAATGCATAGTTCCCTACATCTGTATGTATCTTATAAGCAAAATCAAATGCTGTCGCTCCTCTAGGAAGGGTAAACAGATCACCTTTGGGGGAATATACAACAATCTCATCACTATATAAATCTTGCTTTGCATCAATATAAAATTCTTCTATATCTTCACTGTTGGATTCCAAAGCATGAAGCCAATCAAGATTTATATCTTCATATATATTATCTCTGCCCTTATATTTCCAATGAGCAGCAACTCCATATTCAGCAATATTATGCATTTGAACTGTTCTGATTTGTACTTCGTATATTTTTGAATTATGAAATACCGTAGTATGTATAGTTTTATATCCATTTTCTTTAGGTGTCGCAATATAATCTTTAAATCTAGCTATTAAAGGCTTATATTCAATATGCATTAATCCTAAAGCTTTATAACAATCAAGCTCATTTTCTACTAAAATCCTGATTGCCTGAAGGTCCAGCACTTCATCAATACTAATACCTTTTCTTTGCATTTTTAAATATATTGAATAATGATGTTTGATTCTGCTTAAAATCTGAACTTTACCATCCACATAACCCATTTTTTGTAGTATATCTTTAGTTTGTGATACAAAATGATTAAAATCCAATTGAATCTTTTGTTGATAGTTTTGAATATATTCATCAATCTCTTTATATTCTTTTGGATACAAGTAATAAAAACCAAGGTCTTCTAGTGTATTTTTAATAATAGAGATACCAAGTCTATGAGCAATAGGAGCATATACCACAAGAGTTTCTTCTGATATTCTTAACTGTTTTTCATGTGGTAAAGCTTCTAAAGTTAACATATTATGAATTCTATCACAAAGTTTAACTACTAAAACTCGTACATCATCAATAGACGCCACAAGCATCTTTCTAAAAGACAAGGCAGCTGCTAATAACTTTTCGTTAGAGGTTGTAGCGGTGAGTTCATGCTCTCTTATCTCTACAATTTTAGTAAGTCCATCAACAATATGTGCCACATCTTCTCCAAAGTGGAGTGTAATATCTACTAAAGTATAAGGGGTGTCTTCAACTACATCATGAAGTAAAGCAGCGATTACCATAGTTTCATCATTACTAAAATAAGCTGTAATTGCTGCGACTAATATAGGGTGAACAGAATAAAGCTCACCACTTTTTCTAAATTGATTTTCATGTGCTTTAATACAAAACACAAGTGCTGATTGAATTGTTGCATTAAAATTAATTTTTAATGCTAACTCATTGGAAGCTGATTGAATATCAGTTATATTTTTTAAATTATTTAAAAAAGAATCCAAGAGAATCCTTTTTAATTATTTTTTTCAATACCTTCAATAGTCAATACACCAGAAGCAATTTCTTTAATTGCAATATCTGTATATTTCATATTTTTAATTGTTGAATTTTCAAGTAACGGCTTAGCACCTTTTGATAACTCATCTGCTCTTTGACCTACTGCTAAAGATAAAATATATCTATCATTACCAACTCTTTCTAACGCTTGTGATAAAATTTCTTCAATTCTCATACTTTATTTTCCTTTTTTATTTTACTATTGAACACTTAGTATAGTCACCTTCTATAATTCTAAGAAGATTACCTTTTTCATTCATATTTGCTATAATAATTGGTAACTCATTATCTTTTGCAAGTGCTATTGCCGTATCATCCATAACTTTAATATGATCTTTTAACGCATCGTCATAACTAATAGTATCTAGCTTAACTGCATCTTCAAATTTCATAGGATCTTTATCATAAACACCATCTACTTTTGTTGCTTTAATTAACATTGATGCATCAATCTCTGTTGCTCTAAGTGTTGCTGCTGTATCTGTTGTAAAGAATGGATTTCCAGTACCTGCACTAAAAATAACCACTCTGCCTTTTTCTAAATGTCTTTTTGCACGACGAACTATAAATGATTCAGCAATTTGTTCCATTTTAATAGCAGTTTGAAGTCTAGCTTCTAAACCAATATGTTCTAATGCCTCTTGCATAGCAATACCATTAACAACGGTTGCCAGCATACCCATATAATCTCCGCTAGTTCTTTTAATAACACCATCAGCAGCAGCGCTAACTCCTCTGATAATATTACCACCGCCAATAACAATACCAACTTCAATATTATTATCCACTAACTGCCTTATTTCATGAGCAATATAGTTTAAAATTTGAGTATCAATTCCATAGCCACTCTCACCTGCTAATGCTTCACCAGAAAACTTTACAAGAACTCTTTGTTTCATATCTACCCTTTTTATAATTTGGTGATTATATCTAAAATTTTATAATGAACTCATAAAACATATTATAAATATTTAATATGATAAAAAAAGTAAACAAATATCAGATTGCAAAAATAGATTCTATTTACAAACTAAAATTCTTCTGCACCATAATTCAAAACATTTATTACTAATATAATATTTGTTATCTTGTTTATCTATTAATTCATTCAAATATAGATATTTTATAGCCGTATTTAGTGATGCTTTTGTAACTTGCAATTTAAATAAATTATTTTTTGTATATAAATCTATTCCCTCACTCATTATAACAGCTTTTAGTGCTATTTTTTGTGCAAAAGTCAGACGATTTAAAATCATCTTAAAATATTCACTTTTACTATTTAATAAGAATAGGCAGACTTCATCAATATCATTAATAGTAATTTTTTCTGTTTTATTTGATTTATTAGATAGATGATAACAAAATTCTTGAATTAGTTTTGCTTCACCCTCTGTAATATTATATATATATTGAAAGATATCATAACTTATTCTACCTTGAAGCCTATGGTCTATGAATTGATAAAATTGTTCTATCGGTATAGCTTTAAGCTCTAATTGTTCCGCCATATTAAAAAGAGGCATTTTTCTTTTAGAAAACATATCTATTAATAACCTATGTTTTGTTCCGGTAAAAATATAATTTATATGTTGTTCATCTTGTATATATTCTTTTAAAATGGCATCTATTTTAAAATTTTTGATTAATTTAATTTGCCAAAAATCATCAAAAGCTATTATTATCTGCTTATTTGTACTAGTATGTATCTCTTTTAATCCTTTATAAACATCCATAATAAGTTCTTTTGGATTATATGATAAAAGTGAAACATCAAACTCCAATGAACCATCATCTTTCATATTTGCTGTAAAGTTTACTTTTGTAAATATTATTCTCAACTCTCTTAGTATAGATTTATTATCATAAGGAAGGGAGGAAGCAATTTGTTTATACAACATTTTAATAAAATCTATAGCACTGACAATATTAAAAAGATCGATATATATAGTTATATTCTCATCTTTATTAATTTTTTTATCAAAAAATTCTTTAATTAAAGAAGTTTTACCAAATTTTCTTTTTGAATACAATAAGACATTAGATTTATTAACAATTAATTTATTTAATGCATTTAATTCTTCACTAATATGGGTAAAATTATCGCTATCGCAAAAACTTTCATATATAAAATGGTTCATCATTAACTCCATTGATGGTATTTATTTAAAATACTTTTAGTTTTAAAATATAAATTATCTCTGTATCTAGCATATCTTCAAGACTAAAAGTCTTGAAATTAGATACCGTAACTAATACCCAATTATTCAATATTGTATAGGAAATTAAGAATATAATATTCACATATAATTTACACAATACAAACAATAAATAATCTTAAAAGAACACTAAGTGAATTATATTAAAACACCAAAAACACCCTTTATACCTACTGTTTGAGTATTTTAATTAATTCTACATTAAGTTCTGATTATGTAGATTATCACAACTAGAATATATTGTCAAGTTATTATATAAATAACTATAATTTATTTATATCTTTATTAAGTATATTTTATAGTAATAAAATTCATAAGGAGGATTAATGGAAGCAGAAATTTCAAGACGGAAGTTTCTTCAAGGAACTGTTGCACTGAGTGTTGTCGGCGGGACAGTATTGAATACAACAAATCTTTTTTCAAATGTGGAGAGTACAGGAGTAAAATCTGGTACTCTAACTAATGATAATACAAAAACGGGATTAAGCAAGGGTCACAATGTGGCAACTTTATGTGAGATGTGTGTAAATAAATGTGCCGCATTAGCTAGAGTTGAAAATGGAATAGTTACAAAACTAAATCCAAATCCAAAATTCCCAAAATCTAAGAATATGCTTTGTGCCAGAGGTAATGCAGGTCTTCAAGCCTTGTATGATCCAGATAGATTAAAGTATCCTATGATAAGAATTGGTGAAAAAGGTGAGGGTAAATTTAAAAGGGTTACATGGGATGAAGCCTATGAAGCTATTTTAAACGGTACTGACAAATTCCCAGGTTTGAATAAAATACTTAATGAAGAAAAAGATAATCGTTCATCAATGTTATTTTGTGCAGGTGAAGGTATGGCTGAACATACATTTAAGCAGTTTTATGGTGCTTTTGGTTCATCAAATTGGTTAAATCATGCTTCTATATGTTTACAAACCGTAGCTTCCGGTTACGGTGTGACAATAGGCGCTTATCCACAATCTGATTTAGACAATGCCCAATATATTATTATGGCTGGTGCAAATAGAGCAGAAGCTATTGTAACACCTGATACTATGGATGCTTTTAAAAGAACCAAAGGTCGAGGTGCGAAACTTATTTGTATCGATCCAAGATTTACAAATACCGCTGCTAAAGCTGATAAATGGTATGCGATAAATCCAGGAACTGATTTGGCTCTTGTATTAGCTTTAACTTATGTGACTTTAACAGAAGACTTGCAAGACAATGCTTATATAGAAAAATATTTTAATGGATATGAAGATTATAAAGAATCTGTAATATCAAATAAATATACTCCACAATGGGCAGAAAGTATTACTGGAATTAAAGCTAAAGAGATTTATACAATGGCAAGAGAGTTTGCAGCAGCAGCCCCTAAAGCAGTATATTACCCGGGAAGAAGATCTACATTTGCTAAAAATGACTTTCAACTTCGTCGTGCAATGGCAATTTTTCAATCACTTCATGGTGCTGTTGATTGTAAAGGCGGACTTATTTTTGGCAGTAAACTGAAATTAAAAGATCATGAAGGATTAGAACCTTTATATGCAAGAGCGGAAGCTAGAGCAGTTACAAAAAAAGTGAATGTAAAAAAAGGTGAAGCAGGATATGATGACTGTGCTGTTGTATCAGGCGGCGGTTCATGGATTAGTTGGAGAAATAGATTTTTAGAGGACAAAATGCCTTATAAAGTAAGAGGAATGTTTTGCTATAAACACAATCCTATGATGAATATGCCAAACAGTGCCAAAACAGCACAAATGCTTAAGAAGATGGAATTAGTAGTAACAATTGATACAATGCCTAGCGATACAGTGATGTATGCTGATGTTGTGTTACCTGAATGTACATATTTAGAAAGAACTGATCCTATTAAAACATTTGGTGGAGTAGAGCCAAGTATAGCTGTTAGAAATAAAGTAATTGATCCTTTATATGAGACAAAACCGGTAATGGATATTTTAAATGGATTAACAACTAAAATATCTAAACCATTATTTGAAATTAGCAAAAGATATGATGAAGATATTCAAGAGCAGATTACAGACGATGGAGAAGAGGCAACTTATGAAGAGTTTGACTTAACTTTACCTTTCAAACATTCTCAAGAGGAGTTAAATCATCATGCAGTAGCTAATTATCCAGGTGCTGCTGAAGCTTTACATCATGATGGTGTGTTTTATCCAAAAATGGATAAATATTTTAAAGAGTTATCAGTTAATGAGCACCAATACTATCCTGAAAAGAAAAAATCATATAGTGTTAGTGGTGGTAAGCCAAAAACAGCATCTGGTAAAGTTGAATGTAACATTAAATCATTAGCAAAAAAAGGTATCGATTCAATGCCGGTTTGGAAAGATGAGTATGAATTTAAAGTACCTGCCGGTAAATTTAAACTTCTTACGGGAAGACATGCACAATTTACTCAAAGTGGAACATCAAACAATGCTCAATTAAGAGATCTTATGCCTGAAAACTTTATTTGGATAAATAAAAGAGCAGCAAAAGAAAAAGGTATTAAATTTGCAGATATGATTGAGGTGAGTTCAAGTGTCGGTAAAACACAATTAAAAGCTTATCCTACAGAAAAAATAGCTCCAAATCAAGTATTCTTTATACATGGTTTTGGCGAAGAAAGTTCAGCTTTAACATGGGGCTTTAAAAATGGTGGAAATGACAATGCAGTTATTGAAGATGTTATTGAACCTGTTTATGGTGCTGCTGCAATGCATGAAACAAATGTTGAAATAAGAAAGGTGTAATTTATGGCTAGATTAGCAATGGCACTTGATTACAAAAATTGTATCAATTGTAAAGCATGTGAAACAGCATGTAAAGAAGAAAACGGCATTCTAAGAGGTGCTGATAAACATAGAATCTGGGTAGGTACCGGTGAGATAAAAGGTGAATATCCTTTATTAGATATCGTATCAAATACTTTTTATCCATCTCAATGTCAACATTGTGATGATGCTCCTTGTGAAGATGTATGTCCTACTCATGCTACATATACTGATGATAATGGAGTTGTGCGAGTAGATGTAGAAAAATGTATATTGTGTACTTATTGTATCAATGCATGTCCTTATGATGCAAGATATGTTGAAGATGTTGTTACAAATACTGTTGATAAGTGTAATTTCTGTTCAGATACTAGATTAGAACGGGGTGAAACAACAACAGCATGTCAAAATACATGTCCTACAAAAGTAAGAATCTTTGGTGATCTTGATGATCCAAATAGTGAAATTAGTGAAGTATTAAGAACAAGAGAGCATTTTAGTTTAAAATCACATCTTGGTACAAATCCTAAATTATTTTACCTAACATAAGGAGTTAATGATGAAAATAGGTTTTATTAATATTCCTTTAAAGGAAGGTTTTTCAATTAAATCAATACTTGGGTTTGAAAAAACTTTTGTTAACTTATTATTAGCTTCCGCTATCTTAGGTTTATTAGCAGTATTTGCTGTAGGTATTTATAGTTTTTTAGTACATGGACATCATGCTTACAACGTTACAAGAGAACATCCATGGGGACTTTTATTAGCAGTATATATTTTCTTCGTTGTTAGTTCAACGGGTCTATGTATCATCGGCTCACTTGGTGATGTATTTGGTTTCAAAGATTATATGATGATAAGTAAACGTGCTATTTTTGGTTCTATTGTAACTATCTTAGCGGGTTTTGCTGTAATAATTTTTGAGATTGGTCATCCTGTGACTATGTTAATTTATAATGTATTAAGTCCAGGTTTATTATCTGCTATTTGGTGGATGGGTACACTTTATGGTCTTTATCTTACATTTATGATTATTGAGTTTTATTTTTTATTAAATAATGATATGAAAAAAGCTAAGATTTTTGGATTAACTGGACTTCTAGTAGGTCTTGCAGCTCACTCAAATCTAGGTAGCGTATTTGGATTTTTAAATGCCCGTGGTATTTCGCAGGGTGTATTTTATCCAACATACTTTATCTTAACTGCATTTATTACAGGGATTTTCCTTGCATTTATAATCTATGGATTTAGATATAAACTAGATTTTCCAGATAATGCCAAAAAATTATTACAAGGTTTAGCAAAAATTCAAGGACTTTTAATATCAATCTTAATCTTCTTTGTAACTTGGAAAATGTTAACAGATATTTATGGTGGTGTTCCAGGAAAAGCTGATACTGCTCTTCATATTTTAAATAGTACAACTTTCCAATTAGAAGTAGTACTTGCTATGATTATACCTTTACTTGTAATATTAAAAGATTTTGGTAGAAGTCCAGTTCTACTATTTTGGGCATCAATGAGCGGTATGGTTGGTATTTTCTTTATGAGATATAATCTTGTACATGATACACAGCTAAAACCTTTAATGATGTTAAAGAAAACTGAATATCAACTGCCTCCTACATGGATAGATTATTTTCCATCACAGGCAGAGATATTTATATCTCTTGGTGGATTAGGTCTTTGTTTATTAATGTATTATATTGGTACAAAGGCATTTAATCTTGATGATGAAACACATTAAGGAGTTGATATGTATAAAATTGCAGTTGTTATGTTAAAAGGTTTTATTGTTTTTTTAATGGCTTTGGTTATCATTCCGTATAATCAAGCAAAAAAATTAATGAAGAACAATAAATGAAAAAACTATTATTATTTTTGATATTTTCTTTTGTAATACTTAATGCAAATGAGAAAATACCTTATAAGTTAGCAAAAATAAAAGCAAGTCATGTGGCACATAATTTTCATAAATTAATGAAAAGCAATGCACAACAAAAATTTAAAGAGGGAGGAACTTTATTGGCAGCACAGTTTTGTACAGATAATGCTGTAAAATTGACAAAAGAATTTAATAATAAGTTAGAAAAAGGGATATCTCTTAAAAGGATAAGTTTAAAAAATAGAAATTCAAACTCATATCCTAAAGAAGATGAAATTAATATACTTAAAGCATTGGATCTACTTGAAAAGTCTTCTGTATATCTTCCAAAAATAATACAAATGGTTGATAAAGATATATTTAAAGTATATTTTCCTGCAACTATGTCAGGCAAAAGTTGTAAAAAATGTCATGGATTAAAAAAAGATATAGATTTAAAAGTATTAAAACTATTTAAAGATAAATATCCAAAAGATAAGGCTATGAATTTTAAAAGTGGTCAAGTACGCGGTGCTGTAGTAGTTACAGTAAAAATTAAAGATTAGAAATAAGGAAAAATTATGATTAAAAATAAATTATTAACAAGTGTAATTATTGCATCAAGTTTAAGTTTAAGTGCATTTGCAGCAGAATATACTCAAGGTGAAATTTATCAAGTGATGTGTCAAAAATGTCATGGTAAATTTGCAGAGGGAAATCCAAAGAAAAAAGGTCCTTCTCTTAGAAATATAACACAATCTGAACTTGCAGTTGATATCTTTGAATTGGATGGAGATGGTTATCAATCATCAGGTTCTGCTCATGAAAAAATGGAAGACAACTTAATAGCAATTAGAAAAAAAGGTATGGATGTAGATGCTGATAAGATGGCAAAATATATTTTTACAAGTTTTGGTCAAAAATAAAATCCAGATTTAGAAAGTTAGTGCGGGTAAAAAACTCGCACTAACAAACTCAAAATATATCATTCAATTAGCGATATATGGTTAGTGAAAATATACATTAAAATATTCACTGCACAGTCTTCAAAAAATCATTGTATCATAAATAAATAAAACACATATCGCAAACAACTAAAAATAAGACTAAAAGTAATCCAACTATCAAATCATTAAGAAAGTAAAAAAGAAAAGTACAGTATAAAAGTACAGAAAAAAAGAGTAAAAAAAAAGAGACCTTAAAAGTTGGC
>JAGLOP010000003.1 GCA_023138835.1 Arcobacteraceae bacterium | reverse complement strand
CAGCTAATGCTAATTTTAATAATGTTTTCATGTGTAATCCCTTTAATTTTTTGTTACACAAGAAGTATAGGATAAAATTGTGAAGAGATTGTGTATTTAGTGAAGGAGGTAATATCTAACACCTAAACACTAAAATTCAATCTGCACATCTGTTCCAACGCCTACCTGGGATATAATTTTAATGCTTAAATTGTATTCATCACATATAAGTTTCACTATGTTTAATCCTATTCCAAAGCCACCGACACTTTTATCAAATCTAACATATCTATCAAACATTAAATCAATATTTTCTTTAGATATTCCACAACCCGTATCTTTAATACTTAGTGTATTTTGTGCTAAAGTTATATGAATTGAACCTCCAAACTTATTATATTTAATTGCATTAGATATAAGATTATCAATTACCTTTGAAATCTTCTTTTGATCAATATATAACATAATATTAGTATCAAGATCGGTACTGATATTTATTTCTTTTACTGTTGCTAAAGTACTAAAATATTCAATTCTTTGCTCACAAACCTTAGCAAGATTTAAATTTTTATCTTGAGATATTATTTTATTATTTAAAACTAGATATGTTAAATCTTCATATATATTAGAAATTGTTTTAGCACCGATATCAATACGGTTTATTTTTTGCACAAGTTTTTCATCATCCATATTTTTAGTATCAATCATCTCAATATTTGCAACAATAGTACTTACGGGGGTATTCAATTCATGTGTTGTATCTTTAATAAAAGTATCAAGTAGATGTAAAGCATCTCTCATTGGTTTTAAAAATAATTTTGATAAAAAATACCCAATAAATAAAATAATGACAAATACAATTATTCCGTATAAAATTATTGTATAAATAATCTCTTTTTGCCATTGTTCATCATGTACAATCTTAACTAAAACATAAGTAGCTCCAAGATAAGATGATTTTGGGTCTTTAATATATTGAATAGTTTCATCACTATTGTATATAATTTGATCAAGTTTTATTTTTGGATTTTTTATTGTAGAAAAGATTAAATCACTGTTGCTGTCATAAATAGCAGATTTAAATCTTTTGTCCATTGGATATATCCGTTCTGACACAGGTTTTGTATTTATATTTTTTAATTCAATTATGAGTTCACTGGCATATTGAACCAGTATTATTCTTTTTTCACCAATCATTAAATCTTTTTGAAAATTATAATAAAATTGCATTACAAAGCTTAAGATAACAATTGTAAAAAATATATATAAAGATAAAAAACTAACTAATGTTCGTTTTTCACTTTGTGGTAAATCTATATCCAAGCTTTTTAATACTGACAATTTTTTCTTTTCCTAAATATTTTCGTAAATTCTTAATATAAGTTCTTAAGGCACTGGGACTTTCCTCTTCATCATATTCCCAAAGTGCACTATAGATAGCCTCATGAGAAATAAGTTGGTCAAGTTTCTGTAAAAACAGTTTCAATAAAGTAGCTTCTTTATTGCTTAATTGTATCGTTTTATTGTTAATAGTTAATACATTACTTTTTGTATTATAATAGATATCTTCATCAATTTTAATTTTATCATCATTTTTATGAAAAAATTCTCTTTTTAAAATTGTTTCAACTCTAATCAACAGTTCTTTAAGTGCAAATGGTTTTCGTATATAATCATCACAACCACTGTCAAATCCCTCTTCTAAAGAAGTCATTGAGTTTAATGAGGTGATAAAAATAGCGGGAGTGGTAATATTTTCTTCTCGAATGCTTTTTAATAAATCAAATCCATTTATATCAGGAACATTTACATCAAGTAATAATAGATCAAAATTATTTTCATAAATTGTATCTTGAGCACTAATCCCGTCATAAACAGCAGTTATATCATAATCTAAATCTTCAAAATATGCTGCAATTGTTTGATTTAATGCAATATCATCTTCAAGAAGCAAAAGTTTTTTATTCATTTGATTTTATGCTTTATTAAAACACTGATAGTTGAGATTATAGATATTGCAAATGACAACATAATAATCAATATAAAATCTACAGGTATGCTGTTTTTATTTGGTAAAATACTTAAAACTTCAGGTGAAAGAAAAATTGATAAGTTATTTGATATTGTTATGATAAGTGAAATAACTGCGGCACTTGCAATAATAGCACTTAATAATGCTATTTTAATAATAGGCAAGGCACTATAAATAATGGAACCGCCATGATACTGAATAATTGAAATTCTTTGGGAATGTTCAAATAACCATATTTTTATTTGTTTAGATAAGATTAGAAAAGCAAATATAAATATAAAGACCAACATAATTTGAACAATTTGTTCAACTAAAATCAACAATGAATAAACTTTGTTATGGTCAGATGCAAATGTTTCAACTTTTTTTATATTTGGTATTTTATTTAATTCTTTTTTTATAATATTTAATTGTGTTGTAGTTGGATATTGTTCTAAATAAATTTTATAAAAGAAAGGTAGTTTCTGCTTTAAAAGTTCCAAAGAATTTTTAGATAATTGTTCTTTTAAATTTGTAATTATATCTTCTCTTTTTAATATTTGAACATTTTTAACATCTATATTGGCCAAAGTTTTAATACTGCCTTCACTTATAGGAGTATTCGCAATTACCATAATTGAATAATCATTATTTATAGTTTTTTTATAAGCATCTACAATATTGCCGATTGCATTATGTAAAGCAAATGTTGATAATACAATAATCAGAGGTATCAGAAAAGATAAAAGATTTTTAAGAAACCTCATATATAACCCCGTCATTAATTGATAGTTGCCTAAAATGCATACCAAAGTTCATAGGTGGTTTGTGTGTAACAACAATAACTGTTATCCCTAACTGTTCATTTGCATCTCTTAATAATTTCCATATAACATTAGCGGAATATTCATCAAGATTTCCCGTAGGCTCATCTGCAAAAATAATACTTGGGTTATGTGCAAGAGCACGTGCAACTGCTACTCTTTGCTGCTCTCCACCACTTAATTGTGTTGGATAGGTACCTGCTCTATGAGTTAATTTTACATGCTTTAAAAGTTTGTTTGCCTGCTCTTGAGACACTACATTGTCATAACCGTTAATCTTAAGCGGTAACATTATATTTTCTTCAATAGTATATTCTTCGATTAACTTATAATCTTGAAATATTATCCCAATATTTTTTCGCAATTCTAATAATTTTTTAGTGTTTTTTCTTGAGAGATCAATTTGATTTACAAGTAATGTGCCATTTAATGGAGTTATCTCTCCGTATAAAGCTTTCAAAAGTGTTGACTTTCCACTTCCGCTAGCCCCGCTGACAAATATAAATTCTTTTTTTCTTATATGAAAATTTCCATTTTCTATAATCATATTTTTATTGTCGTATGACAATGTAATATTGGTTGCTAAAATCACTTTTTTAATCACTTGTGTATAATTTGTTTAAATTGTAACATAAAAAGCTAAATAGGAACTTTTATTTTATATTATGTATAATTTATTATGAAAACAAAACGATTATTTTTACAAACACATGAGCCAATAAACTTTGTATTTACTCAAAATAAGTATGACTTTATAGTTGAAGAGATACCTTTTTATCATTTTATAAATAAAGGTAATTTTTTTATTATGAAAATAAAAAAAGAATACACTTCCACTTGGGAATTAATTAGTTTTATTTCCCAGACTTTAAATATTCCTGAGCATTTTATAGGGTATGCCGGGTTAAAAGATAAAAATGCTACAACAACACAATATATAAGTATCCCTTTAAACAAAAGCAGAGACTATAAATCTTTAAATTCAAAAAACATTAAAGTGTTAGAAACCTTTACACACAATCAAAAACTTAAAATTGGGGATTTAAAGGCCAATAAATTTAAAATCACTTTAAAAGAGATAGACCCAAATGATTTACCCGTCATATATCAAACCTTGTCACAAATTCAAAAACATGGAATGCCTAATTATTTTGGTTATCAAAGGTTTGGAAAAGACACATCCTTTAAACAATGCAAAGATATAGTTTATGGGGAAACCATCACTAGAGATACAAAACTAAAACATTTACAAATATCAGCATATCAAAGTTACTTTTTTAATGCTTGGTTAGTTAAAAGAGTTGAAATATCTCAAGAAAAACAAATGAAAAAACTTTTTGCTTTAGATGGTGATATTTACAGTAAAGATAAAAAAACAATCACAGGGCTTATGGTGGGGAGAAAAACTATAAGAGCCAAAGGGGAAGCTGGAAAAGTTGAAGAACAATTTGATGATATATTTATCCACGAAAAAGGTTCACGAAGAGATGCCTGGATAGTACCCTCAGATATTAAAAATAAATTTATAAAAGATAAAAATCAACTAGAACTAGAATTTATATTGCCAAAAAGTTCTTATGCTACTGTTTTAATTGAAAATATTGCTAATAAAAATTTTAAATAAAAGCTACATTTTGGTATCATACTGACAAATTTAAACAAAAAAAGGAAAGAAATGAAAATAGCAGTGATACAAGGACCAAATTTAAATATGTTAGGTGTAAGAGAACAACATATCTATGGACCAATGACTTTAGATCAAATTCACGAACAAATGAAAGGTTCGGCTTCTCAAAATGGTATGGAATTAGAATTTTTTCAAAGTAATCTTGAAGGTGAGATTGTAGATAAGATTCAAGAATGTTTGGGTGAAGTAGACGGAATTATTATAAATCCAGCGGCTTATTCTCATACAAGTATTGCTATTCGTGATGCCTTATCAGCAGTTGCTATGCCAACAGTTGAAGTGCATATTTCAAATATTTATAAAAGAGAAGAATTTAGAAAGAATTCTATAACTGCACCGGCAAGTACAGGTGTAGTTAGTGGATTTGGTCCATTTGGATACCATATGGCACTTATAGCACTTACTCAAATAATAAATGAAATTAAAGCAAATCAACAAATGCAAGAAGAGCAAGCACAAGCACAGACACAAAGTGCTGATGAAGCGTAGAGAAGTAATTTCTTAAGATACGAGGATAAATCTCACTTGTCGCAAACTAATTATATTTTATGTGATGAAAATGCCGTTTATTATGAGTGTGGATACAGTTGTGATAATCTAATTTTTCTAAAGCTTGGTGGTGAATCTTTTTTCATCACTGATGCCCGATATGAAATAGAAGCCAAATTAAATACTATAAATTGTGAAGTTATTATTTCAAAAGATTTAATTAGAACTACACGAAAGATATTAAAAAATAAAAGAATTAAAAAACTATGTTTTGACCCTTATGATTTTAATGTTGCAACTTTCTCTAAACTTTCAAAAAATTTAAATATTAAATTTATTCAAAAAGAAAATTTTTCAAAATTAAAACGGATTATTAAAACTGACGATGAGATAAAATTGCTTAAAATGGCCAGTAAATTAGGTCGAAATGGATTTAAACTATTTGCCTCTTATTTGTCAACCAACGGACTAGAAAAGAAAGAAACATTGTTGCAATTTAAAGATAAGCTTTTTATGCAGCAAAATGGAAAATATGATTTAAGTTTTGATCCAATTGTAGCAATCAATGCAAATTCTGCTAAACCTCATGCACTTCCTACAAATATAAAATTAAAGAAAAATGATTTGATATTAGTGGATGCAGGGATAAAATATAAAAGATACTGCAGTGATAGAACTTGCACTGCAAGTTTTAGTGAAAATATCAACTTTAAAAGAGAACAAAAATTTAAAAATAAAAAACAACAAAAAGTTTATGATATTGTTTTAAAAGCACAACAAAAAGCTATGAGTAAAGCAAGAGTTGGTATGAGTGCATCTGCAATTGATAAAATTGCCAGAGATGTTATAGAAAAAGCAGGATATGGAAAATATTTTGTACACAGCACCGGACATGGAGTAGGATTGGATATTCATGAATATCCAAATATATCAAGTAAAAGTGATGTGATTATTGAAGAAAATATGGTATTTACAGTTGAACCTGGTATCTATTTGCCAAATGAGTTTGGAGTAAGAATTGAAGATACCGTTGCTATGCAAAATGGCAAAGCTGTAATTCTTTAAATTAAATTAAATTTAGTTAAAATTATTATTTATTATAAAACAAAAAGGAATTAAAAAATGCATTTAGAAGTTACCCCGGAAGTATTAATATCACAACTTGGATATTCAAGAAATGAGCAAACACAAAAACAAATTGAAGCTATTATAGATAATACAAAAGGTTTTGAAAAGTTTGCCAAACATATTATTAGTTTAAATGATGCCTTAAAACATATGAATGCCTTTGTCGCTATGTCAAATAGTGATAAATATCTTAAAATAAAATGTGGAAATGCAGATGCTACAGAGATTTTAAAAGAATTTCATGCTGAAGTTGAACACTTTAGTAAAAAATATCATGTAGAAATGAAAAAACTGCCTAATAAAGAAGTCTATTATATTATTGGTGTTAACTAGAATATGATGACAGAAGAGATGAAATTCCACAGTGAATACGAGGACAATTGCTATGCAAAATAAAGCCTTTGCCGCAAATTTAGTATCTTTTATTTTAGTTTTAGTCGGTATTGTTTTAGAAAATAATATTGTATTAACAATAGGACTTTTTGCTTTAAGCGGTTCACTTACAAATTCAATAGCTATTCATATGTTATTTGAAAAAGTACCGTTTCTTTATGGAAGTGGAGTAATTGAAGATAGATTTGAATCATTTAAGGTTTCTATTTACTCATTGATAATGAATCAATTTTTTACTAAAGAAAATTTGGACAAATTTTTTAAAGATGAGTTTTCTACTGATGATAAACATTTTGATTTTTCGGCTCTTTTAGAAAAAACTGATTTTTCACCCGCTTTTTTAAGTTTAAAAAGTGCGGTTATGGAGTCTAGTTTTGGCGGTATGCTTGGGATGTTTGGCGGTGAAAAAGCTTTAGACCCGCTTCAAGAACCATTTGCTGTAAAAATGAAATCAGCTATGAATGAAATAGTACATACATCATCTTTTCAAAAAACTTTACAAGAAACATTAAGAAGCAGTGATATTAGTGATGATATATATAAAAAGATTCAAGCTGTTGTAACAGCAAGATTAGATGAATTAACACCTAAAATTGTAAAGGATATAATTCAAGATTTAATCAAAGAACATCTTGGATGGCTTGTAGTCTGGGGTGCTGTATTTGGTGGATTGATAGGGTTTGCAGGGTCATTTTTTCTATAAATGAAGAAACAACTATCAAAATCTTCAGTACTGTATTTTACAAATAATTTTCCATATAAATCTATTAAAACTTCAACCAAAACTTATACAGTTACTTTAGGTATTGGTGGAAATATTGGAAATGTAAAACAAAGATTTGATAAACTTTTTTTGGCACTTCAAAATGATTGTAGATTTCATATAATTAAAACAAGTCCATTGTTGAAAAATCCGCCATTTGGATATTTAGAGCAAAATGATTTTTTAAATGGCTTAATAGTTTTAAAAACGAATCTTTCTCCTATGCCGTTTTTAAGACAGATGCAAAGATATGAAAATAGATTCGGTAGACTTAGAAGTTTTAAAGATGCTCCAAGAACACTTGATATTGATATTATTTTTGTTTCACAAAAAAGTGAAAAGTTAAAAATGAGAAGTGAAAAGTTAACGATACCACACTTAGATTGGGAAAATAGAAAATCGGTAACTATACCGTTATCTTATTTATGACCTTTGTGCGGCTTTGTAAAATCTGTGTCATAAATATACTGAGAAATTTGCTTTAAAGTATCTAGATCAAAACCAAGTTCTGGCATAAGTTCATGTTTTTTAATTGCATCGGCCATTAGTGAAGTTTTTGCATTTGGGTGTTGTACCCATTTAGCCATATATTCTACAAAATCATTTTTTTCAGGAAATGCCGATATATATCGTTCTTTAAATTCTATAACAGACGGTGCAGAGACTGTTTTCTTTTCAAAATGACATGTTATACAATTTCCATGAAATAAAAGTGATTTATAATTGTCAGCTTCCAAGTTTAGCATTGATATTAATATTATTAATAATTTTTTCATCTTGAAATAATAGCAAATGATAATTAAAATATTCTTTTAATATTCAATTGATATTATTTAGTTAGAATTCAAAAATGAATAATAAAAAAATAATGGTTGGATTAAGTGGTGGCGTTGACAGTTCTGTAACTGCATATTTACTTCAAAAAGAGGGATATGAGGTTCAGGGTGTTTATATGAAACTTCATAATGTAATTGAAGGGTATCATGAAAAAAATCTTGAAGCTATCGATAAAGTAGCTAAATTTTTAAATATAAAATATGATATTATAGATTTAACCCAAAAGTTTAAAAAAGAAGTTTATGATTATTTTGTAAATGGATATATTGATGGAATTACTCCTAATCCTTGTGTTATATGTAATCGTGATATTAAATTTGGTGCAATGTTTGATTTTGCTATGGAAAAAGGTTGTGACTATTTAGCGACTGGACATTATGCTAATACTGATGGTAAATTTATTTATGCAGCATCTGATAAAACTAAAGATCAAAGCTATTTTTTAGGACAAATCAATAAAAAAGTCTTACCTAGTCTTATTTTCCCAATGAGTAAATATACAAAAGAAGAGATAAGAAAGATAGCTTTGGATATCCCACAATTTAAAGCTATTGGTGAAAAAAAAGATTCACAAGAGATATGTTTTGTAGAAGGTGTTTATACAGATATTTTAAAACTTCACACAAATATTGAACAAAAAGGTGATGTTAAAGATGAAGAGGGCAATGTAGTAGGACATCATAAAGGTTATATGCACTACACCATAGGTAAGCGAAGAGGTTTTTATGTGCATGGTGCTCATGACCCGCATTTTGTAAAATCAATAGATGCCAAATCAAATACAATTACCGTTTGTAAAAAAGAGAACTTAGCTATAAATAAAGTAGAGATTAATAATCTTAATATGTTTATAGACTCAAAAGAATTTGAATGTAGAGTAAAATTAAGATTTAGAAGCTATCCTGCTTTATGTAAAGTTGTAATCAGTGAAGATGAGAAAATAGCAACTATTGATTTATACGAACCCGTCTTAGGGGTTGCAAACGGTCAAATTGCAGTTTTTTATGATGAAGATAAAGTTTTAGGAAGTGGAGAAATCATTAGTTCAGCAAAATAATAATATAATAAAATAATTTAATTAATTGGGAATATCTTGTCTATTAAAAATGCTATCAAAACTCTAGACTTTTTTACTACTTTAAATGATGAACAAATTGATTTATTGACTAAGATATCAACTATGAGTTCTTATGATAAAGATTATGTTTTATGTTATGAAAAAAGCCAAACAAAACAACTTCTGTTTTTAGTCGAAGGGCAGGCAAAATCATATAAAATAGATAAACATGATAATGAGATCTTTTTATTTTACATACATAAAAATAATATGTTATCTGAAGTTTCACATATTGATGAAAATAAGCAATTTTATTTTTCAAATATCTCATTTATAGAAAATTCAAAAGTTTTAAGCATAGACTATCAATCTTTTAAAAATAATTTTTTAAAAAATAATATTTTAAATATGGAATTTGCAAATGAGATCATATCAAGAGCTCATAAACTAGAATCTTTAATCAATCGAGAGTTTATTTTTGATGCTGTTGCAAAAGTTGCTATGATGATCGGCTCAGATTTGGATATGTTTAATAAGCTTAAACGGCATGATATATCACTTATCTTGCATATTCAAGCAGCAACTTTATCTAGAGTTTTAAACAGGTTAAAAAGAAATAATATTATTGATATAATTCAGGGAAAAGTTTCTATTTTGGATAAACAGAATTTAGAGATGATTTACAAGGAGTAGTAAAATGACAAAAATTAAAATAGTTGGAATAGCAATCTTTATACTTTCTTTTGCATTGGTTATTATATCTGGGTATATTGGAAATCAAAATAAAATAAATAATAGTTTACTAGAAACTATAAATCAGCAAAAAGCATTTACACAAGAGATATCAAAGAATATTTTTTATATTTATAAAAATAAAAATAGCTCTACAGTACAATTAGATGAATCAATAAAAAGCTTTCTTGATAATATGAGTCAAAGAGACAATACTTTAAATGAAGTACCATCACCTTTAATAAAAAAACAAAGTGAAAAAATAGTAATTTTATGGAATAAATTTTATTTAGATGTGCAAAAGTTCAGAAATCAAAGCAAAGTTACAACTGCATATACAAATATAATTTTAGAAACAACAGTTAAAGATATATATTCTGTAAATTTAATATTAATAGTAGAGTTTGATAAATTAATTTCAATTCATACAGATTATTTTCATGATATACTGCACTACTATAAACTGATACAATATATTTTGTTTATTGTTATGAGTGGGTTGCTTATATATTTATTTACTCAAATTAAGGTTATTATTGCATTTATACAGCGCTTTTCGCAAACTTCAAAAAAAGTTATAGAAAATTCAACTATTGCCCAACTTGAACCAATGGAAATTGTAAGTAATAATATTGAAATCACAAAAGCAACTAATGATTTTAATTTTTTAGTTGATAAAATAAATAACTCTATAGAACAATCTACTGTTTCTATGCAATATACATCACAATCATTAGAACAAATAGAAAATAATATTGAAGAGTTTTTAGAATTTCTTGCTGTTATAAATAACGATAAAGATATTGATATACAGATGACTAAAAAAGAGGATGCAGTTATTGAATCTTTAGAAGAATTAATGACTTCACAAGCTAAATTAGAAGATTTAAAAGTTGATTTAAATAATTTAATCAAAAGTCACAATCTTAAACAAACTTAAAAATTAAAATTAATCATTTATTTTATGTTAATTTGCCCTAAGTCAAATTATTTAACTCCAAAATATTATATTATTTCATAGAATTTGAATATTTTATATTCAGATAACAAAAAAAGGAGAAAAAATGAGTAAAACTTTTAGTAAATTATCTACTTTAGTTCTTGGTACTACTTTAGCTGCAACTGTTGCATCTGCTGGTACTGGTGAACTAGAGAAGATAATGAAAAAAAGAGGCTTAACAGAAAACGATGTAATTCGTGCTGCAAAAACATATTTACCAACTGGTGGTAGAGATGAATTCGTAGTATTTAGTTCTGGTGGTCAGTCTGGACAAGTTATGGTATATGGTGTACCATCAATGAAAATATTGAAATATATTGCTGTATTTACACCTGAGCCATGGCAAGGTTATGGTTTTGATGAGGGTTCTAAAAAAATTCTTAGACAAGGTAACATTAGAGGTAGAGAGATTAATTGGGGAGATACACATCACCCTGCAATTTCTGAAGTTAATGGTGAGTATGATGGTAAATGGCTAGCGATTAATGATAAAGCTAATCCAAGAATTGCTATTATTGATTTAGCAGATTTTGAAACTAGACAAATTGTTGTTAATCCTGTTTTTAAATCAGCGCATGGTGGAGCTTTCTTTACACAAAATTCTGAGTATATTATTGAAGCTTGTCAGTATGCAGCTCCTTTTGATAATAACTATCACCCAATCGAAGAGTACAAAGAGACTTACAGAGGTGGAGTTACAATGTGGAAATTCGATGCTAAAAAAGGTCGAATTATAGAGAAAGATTCATATACAATTGAAATGCCTCCATATATGCAAGATTTAAGTGATGCTGGTAAAGGTGTTTCTCATGGTTGGGCTTTTACAAATTCATTTAATACTGAGATGTATACAGGTGGAATTGAAGTTGGTATGCCACCAAATGAAGCTGGTATGAGTAGATTTGATACTGACTTTTTACATGTATATAACTGGGAAAAATTATCTAAATTAGCTCAAAATAAAGCAAACTATACAATGATTAATGGTCATAAAGTAATAAGCATGAAAACTGCTGTTGCAAATGATGCGTTCTTTTTAATCCCTGAGCCAAAATCACCTCACGGTGTTGATGTATCTCCTGATGGTGAATATATCACAGTTTGTGGAAAGCTAGATACTCATGCTTCTGTTTATAAATGGAGCAAAATCAAAGCTTTAATTAAAGCTAAAGATTATGTTGGAAAAGATCCATACGGTATTCCAATTCTTGATATGAAAAAATCTTTACATGGACAAGTTGAATTAGGTCTTGGGCCATTGCATAATCAATATTCAAATGTAAAAGGTGAAATTTATACTTCACTTTATGTTGATTCTCAAATTGTAAAATGGAACTACTTAGACTTAAAAGTTTTAGATAAAGAAAATGTACATTATAATGTTGGACATTTATGTGGTATGGAAGGTAAATCTGCTGACCCACAAGGTAAATATATTATCTCTTTAAATAAACTTGCAATCGATAGATTCCAAAGTGTTGGTCCTCTTCACCCACAAAATCACCAGTTGATTGATATTAGTGGTAAGACTATGGATCTACTTTATGATATGCCAGTTCCTTTAGGTGAGCCTCACCAAGCTGTTGCGATTAGAGCTTCTAAGTTACATCCACATGTTAGATACCCAATGGGTACAGATGTTACAACAGGTAAGCAACATAAAGGTAAAACTTTAGCTGGTCAAGAAAGAATTGAAAGAGATGGAAATAAAGTAACAGTATATGCTACAATGGTTAGATCTCATATCAATCCTGAAAGAATTACAGTTAATAAAGGTGATATAGTTACTATGCACTTAACTAACCTAGAACGTGCTCAAGATGAGACTCATGGTTTTACTGTGGATCATTATAATGTACATGCATCTTTAGAGCCAGGTGAAACTGCAACTATTAAATTTGAAGCTGATATTGAGGGTGTTTTCCCTTACTACTGTACAGAGTTCTGTTCAGCACTTCACTTAGAGATGATGGGTTACTTAATGGTTAAAGATCCAAACAAAAAATATGTTTCGGCTCAAAAACTAAAAATGAAAACAATGACTAAAACAGAATTAATGGCTGAGTACAAAAAAACTGTTGCAGTTAATGATGCTACAGAAGCTGTAATTATGAGTGTTGTTAAATTCTTAAAAGAAAATAAATTTGGTGACCATAAAGTTGTTGCTGAGCTTGTAACAGATGCATTTGACCAATTTGGACAAATTCCTGCTCAGAAAAAATTATCTGATGCTGCTTTAAAAGCTGGTGATATTGAAAAAGCAATTCTTTTTGAAAATATGATTTGGCAGCTTATGGTTAAAACTGCTGATGTTGGTATCAGAGCTAAAGATGCACTTGTAAGACTTATTTCAACTAAACAAACTACTTCTGCTCAAAGAGGAGAAAAAGCGTTTGGTGAAGGTGGATGTGGTGGATGTCACGTTATTGGTAAAGTGTCATCAGGTCCAGATTTAACAGGTGTTCTTCAAAGACATGAAAATGCTGAGAAATGGGTAAGTAACTTTATCCTTGATCCAGAAAAAATGTATAATGATCCATATGTAAAAGGTATGATTAATTACTTTAATCTTAAAATGCCTAACCAACATATGAGTAAAGATGAAACAAAAGACATTATCGAATATCTTAAATGGATAGATGAAAATGCTAACTTATTTTAGAAAATAGAATTAAGTTTAAAACTAAAAAGGGAAGAACTTCGGTTCTTCCCTTTTTTTTTAATTAAATTTTACTGTAAGCTAATATACAATTATCAAAAAAAGTAAGTTTATAAATTTTTCTCTTTTATTTTTTTATTAAGTTAATTCTAATATTCTTGACTTACATCAAGTCAAATTAAGTATATTTTGATATAATTCCGCAAGAATAATTTATAATTAAGATAAGAATGACTTATAGTGACAAAAAGTTTTTCTTATGTAAAGTATAAAATTATTAAAAAAGGAAAAATATGCACCCAAGTTTTATCAAGGCAAGAGTTTTTAGTATATTAGCTCTAATTATTTTAACGGCATCGTTTACATTTCCAATGATTTCATTTCATGGAGTTTTAAATTTAGTTCATGAAGGTAAAGGGGAAGAGGTTTCATCATTTAGTAAAACTGTATGGAATTTTTATAGTCAAGGTCGATATAAAAGTGTTACCACAGATAAAGAGGCGCACAATGACTTAGGAAAGATGATAGAGACACAGGCAGAATTAGGTGCTGGTTCACTTCCTATTTGGGCTGTTTCATTAGAAGCTCCAAATTATCCAAAAGAAGCATTTCCTGAAGGTATCCCTGTATTTTTTCATTTTGATGGATATAGTGGAGAAGTTCATGAGATGAATACTATCAATCACTATGTTGGGATGGATCCTATGTGGGTAGGTGGAACTATTGAGCGGGAGATTGGTATATATGCTTTATTGGCATTAAGTTTAGGTATGATTTATTTTATGATCTATAATGTAAGAATTTTAAATTATCTTATGCTTGTGCCTGCATCATTACCACTTCTTTTTATAGCTGATTATTCCTATTGGTTATATTGGTTTGGACACAACCTGCATGACTGGGGAGCCTTCAAAATCAAACCTTTTATGCCAACAGTTTTTGGGGATGGTAAGATTGCTCAGTTTATAACACATTCATATCCTACAATTGGATTTTATATGATTATTGCTATTAGTTTACTAAGTTTATTGGCTTTTTTTGCAAAACAAAAAGCTATGAATGAAACTGAAAAGTAAATATAATATAGTGAAAAGTTTAAGAGGGGTTATACATGATTAGAATATTTTTCATTTTTCATTTTTCATTTTTTACTCTCTTAAGTGCGAATGTATTACAAGATGCTATCGATAATGCACCTGCCGGTTCTATCTTAAAACTTCCTGCGGGGGTTTATAAAGGTAGTATAGTTATAAATAAACCAATTACTATTCTTGGAATTGAAGATGGTGTTATTATTGACGGAGAGGGTACGGGCACTGTCATAAGTGCATCCGGTTCTTATATTACTTTGAAGAATCTTAAAATTATAAATAGTGGTGAGTATCATCATAAACTTGATGCGGCTATTAAGTTAACAAACGGGGTACAAAATGAGATTAGTGATTGTGTTATAGAAGATTGCCTGTTTGGTATTGATCTACAAATGGTTAGTAACTCTATAATATCAAATAATAAAATAACTTCTAAAGATTTAGATTTAGGTTTAAGAGGGGATGGCTTAAGACTTTGGTACAGTAATGATAATATAGTAAAAAAGAATTCATTGATAAAATCAAGAGATATGGTTATTTGGTATTCTCATGGAAATACAATAGAGGAAAATTACGGCGAATATTGTAGATATTCTTTACACTTTATGTATGCAGGTAAAAATTATGTTAGAAACAATAGATATAAATTTAACTCTGTAGGTATATTTTTTATGTATTCTAAAGATACCATTGCAACAGGAAATATTATCAAAAGTTCTTTAGGAGCAACTGGTATGGCGATGGGACTTAAAGATGTTTCAAACTTTACTATAAAAGACAATACTATGATTTATTGCGCTCAGGGGTTATATATAGACAGGTCTCCATTTGAACCGGGTACTAAAAATTGGATAATTGGAAATAAATTATTATATAATGCAGAAGCATTTCATTTTCATTCACTCAGTGAGGATAATGTTTTAAAAAAGAATATTATTATGGGAAATATTGAAGATATCGTAAATGACAGTCGTGGCAGTAAAACAAATGAGAATGAGATAGTAGGGAACTATTGGGATAACTATGAGGGATTTGATAAAAATGGAGACAATATAGGTGATACATCGCATAAAGTTTTCCAATATGCAGATCAACTTTGGATTTATAATCCGGATGTTAAGTTTTTTTACGGTTCTCCGGTGATTTCATTATTAAATTTTTTGGCAAAATTAGCCCCATTTTCTAAACCATTATTTTTATTAGAAGATGAAAAACCTATAGTTAATATAAAAGGATAAATATGGCAACAGTAAAAACAGATAGAAGAGATTTTATTAAATATTCTACAATGGGATTATTCGCACTTGCCGCTGGTGGAGGTATGGTATTCAGCCCTTATACTCTAAAGGCAGAAAATAGACTTAGACCACCCGGTGCTGTTGATGAAAAAGAATTTTTAGCATTATGTATAAAATGTGGTCAATGTCTTCAAGTATGCCCATATCATTCAATTGAATTAGCAGACTTTGGAAAGGGTCATGGAGTTGGTACTCCTTATATCGATGCAACTATAAGAGGATGTTATGCCTGTGAAGCTGTACCATGTGTATTGGCATGTCCAAGTGGTGCATTGGATCATGCTTGTGAAAAAGCTACTGATATTAAAATGGGAATTGCAGTTTTAGAATTTCCAGATACCTGTATAGCTATGAGCAACACGCCTATACCTAAGGGGTACAATGATAAAATGCATAAATTTATTGCTGCTCAAAATAATGTAACTAAATATGAAAAAGAAGTGTTAGAAAAATTTGATGAATTTGAAGGAAAACAGTGTACACTTTGTGCGGATATGTGTCCTATTCCAAATCCATTGAGTGCAATTTCAATGGTAAGAGACAAAAGTGGTGGAAGTCGTCCTGAGATTTATGATGGATGTATCGGTTGTGGAGTATGTGAAGAGGTTTGTCCTACTATGAAACCGTCAATTGTAGTTAAGCCAAGAGTTAGTTTTGAACAATATTATAAAAGTTAGGAAGGTATAAAATATGTTAAAAAAATTATTTTTTAGTTTTAGTTTTTTAGTTTTAATTATTTTTACAGGTTGTGGTGATAAATCACAAGAGGAAAATAATAAAAAAGATAAAGTGGTTGTATCTACTGCAACTACACCAAAAATTGAAGTTGTACAAAATCCAAATGCACAAGAGATAAAAGTAAAACAAAAAGTTGCACCAGATTCTCAAAGCAGGTCTTATTATCTTAATTATAATATAAAAAGTAAATATGATTTAGAATCGCAACCTGCAAATAAAGATGCAGCAGTACGAGCTAGACCTAGAACCATTATTGATGCTAATTTACATATAAGAAGTCCTTATGAAAAAGTAAAGATTTCAATGATGGTAAAAAGGTTAAGTAAAAAATTTATAGTAAAATGTTCAGCTTGTCACAATGACTATGCAAATGGAATTATTGGTCCCTCACTGTTAAATAAAACTAGTGATGAAATATTACAAAGTATTGCTGATTTTAAAAGCGGTAAAAAATCAAATCCTTTAATGAATGATTTGATTAAGATGATGAGTGATAGTGAAATTAAAGAGTTAGCAAAAGAGATATATAAATTTAATGAAGAAATTAAAAAGATAGGGAAATAGGAATGAAAAATATAATAGCAGGAATTGCAACACTTATAGTGCTTGGACTTATGGCATTTACAGCTTCAAAAGGTGGTGCATATCACGGTGGAGAACATGGTAAAATCATAGAAGACTTCGGTGATACTATGGGGCAAGCAAAAAAAGTAGAAGTTCCAAAAGAAAAATCTGATAGAGATAAAGAGATGGATGCATTAAGTGCATTAAGAGATAAAGCTGGAAGTGCTGGTGCATTTAAGGTGAGCCAAGCTTATAAAAGTAAATGTGCTTCTTGTCACGGTGCAAATGGTTCAGGTATCCAAAATGGTAAACCTATGATGGGACCTAAACTTTTTGGGCAGAGTGAAGCTGTGATATATAAAGATTTAGTTGAATTCAAAGCTGGGCGAAAAGAAAATATTATTATGAAGGGTTTATTGATGTCTTTAGAAGATAAAGATTTCAAAGAATTAGCAAAAGAGATAGGTGAGTTTCCAGCACGAGCTGAAGCATTAAATAAATAGTTATTAAAATCGGAGTTTTTTATGGATAAATATAACGATAGGGAAACGATACAAAAAACGACTTTTTGGTCAACTTTTTTTGATAAAACAAAAGATGGTAAATCTATATTTAGTTATAGAATGAAGAGATGGATTTTAGTTATATCTTTTCACCTTTTCTTTTTCTTGTCATTTTTTATAGATTTACAAATGTTAGAGGGTAGTTTAAGCGGTTCTAGATTTCTAGGATTTCATATGATTGATCCTTTTGTGACAATACAAGTATTTTTATCAACATATCATCTGCCAATTAATATGATAATAGGTACAGTTACTATTTTGATACTTTATCTTTTGGTTGGCGGTAGAAGTTATTGTGCTTGGGTTTGTCCTTATGGGATACTTAGTGAAATAGGTGAAAAATGGCATAATACACTTGTATCAAAAAAGATAATAAAAGAGCGAAAATTTGACCATAGAGTTAGGCATATCTTTTGGGCTATATTTTTAGCTTTATCATTTGTAAGCGGTTATTTGGTATTTGAAACTTTTAATGTAGTTGGAATAATGAGCAGAATGATTGTTTATGGTTGGAGTGTAGCATTTATCTGGGTTGTTGTTGTATTTGCTATGGAAGTATTTTTCTCTCGTCGTGCTTGGTGTACATATATTTGCCCGGTAGGAACAACTTATGGGTATCTTGGAAAAGCATCAGCTTTAAGAATTGAGTGGAATGATAATTGTGACCATTGTATGGTTTGTCATGATGTATGTTTTGAAAATCAAGTATTAGAGATAACAAAAGCAAAATATGATAAACAAAGAGAAGAGAAAAATATTAAAAAAGAGTATATTACCGGTGCTGATTGTACTTTATGTGCAAGATGTATAGATGTATGTCATGCTGATGCTTTAAAATTTGGTTTTAGATTGAAAGGGCTAGTATAATTTATGATAAAAGTTAATAATCTTACAAAAAAGTTTGGTGAGCATGTCTCTTTAGATAAAATAAATTGTGAATTTAATAAAAATGATTATATAGCGTTAATGGGTGCAAATGGAGCAGGTAAAACTACACTTATCCGTTCTATTTTAGGATATTATCATCCAAATGCTGGAAATGTTTTAGTAAATGGTTTAGACCCTATAAAAGAGCGTGTTAAAGTATTGGAAAATATTAGTTTTGTTCCACAGTTGCCACCACCTATAAAGTTAAGTATTGCAGAACTTATGCAATATATCAGTATAAGTGCAAAAGTAGATAAAGAGTTGATAACCCACTATGCAAATGAGATGAAGCTGGATATAAAAGCAAATATGAATAAATCATTTTTTAAATTAAGCGGCGGGATGAAACAAAAACTGCTTATTGCTATTAGTTTAGCTAAAAAAAGTGATATTATTATTTATGATGAACCAACAGCAAACCTTGACCCAAAAGCAAGAGATGACTTTTACAGACTATTGAAGCAGAATGAAGATGATAAAGTTTTACTATTTGTAACACATAGACTTGAAGAGGTTAAAGATATTGTTAATAGACAAGTTTATATGGATTTAGGAAAAATTGTATCAGATGAAATTGTTTAGTAAGTTTTTATTAGCACTGCTGTTGACCACTTTTTTTGCAGGTTGTAATTCATCAGATAATACAATTAGAAAAGAAACTAAACAAGATGTTAGAATTTGCCCACAGTGTAATATGCCTTTACCAGACTCAAATCTTCATACGGCAGATTTAAATGATGATGGGGATATAACATATTTCGATGATGTTGGTTGTATGATATTATGGACAAAAGAGAAAAATATAGATTTAAAAAAGAAGAAAATTAGAATTTTTTCTAATGATACAAAAAGATATATTGATCCATTTCAAGCAAATTTTGCTATAAATGAAAAAACGCCAATGTTATACGGCTTTTCTGCTTATGAAAAGTCGTGTGACGGTTGTATAAACTTTGATAAAGTTATCATAAAAATGTTAAGGGGTGAGCATATGGCGAATCCAAAAATTAGAAAACAGATATTAGGATATTAAAAAGATGAAAAATTTATATTTAATTGCATATTTAGATTTAAAAGAATCAATAAGAGCTAAGTGGTTTTTAGTATATTCACTTGTATTTGGTGGGTTGATTGCTCTGTTTTTTATTGCAGGGGTTACTGAATCTCAAGTGATGGGATTTAGTGGGTTAAGTAGATTATTGCTTATGTATATTCAAATAACAATAGTAATACTTCCAATATTTATACTTATTACTACTGTTAGATCAATATCAGGAGATAGGGATAATCATATTTTAGAATATATGCTATCCTTTCCTATATCACTTAAACAATACTATTGGGGTAAAATTATAGGAAGATTTGTTACTGTTTATCTGCCTGTTTTATTTGCTATGATTATAGCTATTGTATATGGTTCTATTAAAGGGGCAAGTATCCCTTGGGATATTTTCTTTTTATATACAGGACTTTTATTTGCGATGTCAAGTGCATTTTTAGGAATTGCTTTTTTTATATCTTCGTTTGTAAAGTCTAGTGAAGTTGCACTTGGAATCGCATTTTTTGTATGGATATTATTATTGGCATTTATAGATATTGCACTTATATCTTTAATGATGAGTCAGAGATTTGATGAACAATTGATTATATTTATAGCTATGGTAAATCCTATGGAGATATTCAGAGTTGCGGCAATTTCATTATTTGACCCGGAACTTACAGTTATGGGACCAGTTGCATTTTATATTTTAGATTCTATGAGTCAGCGTACATTTGTGTTTCTTTCTATCTCATATCCGGTTATTTTAGGATTGTTGTTTTCATTTCTTGGATTTAAAATCTTTGAAAAGAAAGATTTGGTATGATTATAAATTATAATATAAAAGGAAATTAAAATGATTAGATTATTTATGGGAATATGTTTAACGGTATCTTTAGGTTTGGCTTCAAGTATATTGCCACCAAAAGCTAAGCAAACTTATGTGATGGATTATACTAAAGAAACCAGATGTTTAGTAAGAAACTTTTTTGTATATAAAGACCCACAATGGGTAGGAAAAATAGAGTTGAAAAATGGTAAAAAAGTATTTTTTTCTAGTCCAAAATCTTTGATAGAGTTTTATCATACCCCTGGAAAATGGTTTGATGTTGGTGTAAAAAGTGAGAAAGACTTTAAAGATATTATAGTTACAGATTATTTGACTATGAAACCAATTAATGCAAAAGATGCTTTTTATATCTATGGATCTCGTGCAACTTCGCCATCTGGAGATGATTTAGTATCAATAGAAAATGAAAAAGATGCTAAATATTTTGCTGAAAAATACAGCGGTAAAAGAATATTTAAATTCAATGAAATTCCAGAAGCTTTAATTAGATTAATAAATGGAAGAATTTAACTAAATTATAGAAAGTCTCTAATAAATCAGATAAAAGATTTAAAATGAAATATGATTTTATAATTGTAGGTGGTGGTATTGCCGGGTGCAGTATAGCCCATCATCTATCCAAAGAATTTAAAAATGTACTTTTAATAGACAGAAACTTATCAATTGCAGCAGGGGCTAGCGGTGCTGCCGGTGCATTTTTATCTCCACTGCTTGGTAAATCTAATAAGTTTAAAGATTTAGTTACAAAAGCATTAACATACAGTGTAAATTTTTATAAAAAAAATGCAAAAGAACTTATTATAAACAAAGGTGTTCTTAGAGTTTTTAAAAATCAACAGGATGAAGAAAAATTTAAAAGTTATATCCCTTATTTTGATTTTAAATATGAATTAAAAGAAAATGGGTATTTCTTTGATATAGGCTCAAAGGTTGACAGTATAAAAATGTGTGAATTTTTATCTAAAGATGTGGAAAAAAGATTTAATTTAGAAATAGAAAAAATAGAATTTAAAGATGATATTTGGATTTTGAATAATACTATAGAAACTAAAAATCTTATTTTAGCTACAGGTGCTGATACAACTTTAATTAGCGAAGATTACTTTAAAATTCGTCCCGTATGGGGTCAAAGAATAGATGTAGAGACAACTACAAAAGTTCCATACAACTATCACAAAGAGTGTTCAATATCATCATCTCAAAAACTTCCTAATAATAAGTATTTAGTCTCTATTGGTGCTACTCATAATATATATAACTGTGACCATAAAATCTGCTCATATTGTTTAAAAATACCAAATATAAGCAATAAGCCTAGATTTACTTCTGATAATGAGGTATCAAAGAATGATACACAAAAATTATTGAAGTTATCAAAAGATATTTTAGATTTAAAAGATATAAATGTTTTAAATATAAAAATAGGTGCAAGGGCTTCTAGTGTTGATTATTTTCCAATGGTAGGGGAATTAATCAACAGCCAAGAGACACTTTTAAAGTATCCATATATCAAAAAAGGTTCAAAAGTACCAAGCCAAAACTATATAAAGTACAAAAATTTGTATCTTTTAAATGGAGTAGGGGGACGGGGTTTTGTTTTGTCACCTTTTTTAGCTAAGCAATTAGTTGATTATATAGTTTCTAAAAAAGAGATAGATTCAGATATCATTACGAATAGATTATTTCAAAGATGGGCAAGAAGGATATAAGTTATGAATAAATTTTTAAAATTATTTTCAAAGCTATTTTTATTATCTTTGATTTTTATCTCTTCAACTTTTGCAAATGTTTTACAAGATGCTATAGATAACGCTCCTAGCGGCTCAACATTAAAATTGCCTGATGGGATATATTTGGGAAAGATTGTTATAAATAAACCTATTACCATCATAGGTACTAAGTATGGAGCAGTTATTAAAGGTGATAATAAAGGGAAGGTTATCACTATAAATAGTTCTAATGTTGTTTTAAAGAATCTTACTATCACAAATAGCGGTAATCGAATGGAAAATCTTGACTCTGCAATTGTTATGAATAAGGTAAAAGATTGTGAAATAAGTGATTGTAAGATTTTAAATTCTTTATATGGTATAGATATGATTATGGTTGAAAATTCTATAATATCAAATAATTATATAACATCAAAAAATAATGATATAAGCTTAAGAGGTGATGCTCTAAAAATTTGGTACAGCAATAATAATATCATTAAAAATAATATTATAGAAAATTCAAGAGATGTAACTTTAACATATTCCAATAATAATAAACTAATAAATAATACTTTTAAAAACAATAGATTTGGACTGCATATTCATCTAAGCGAAAAAAATTTAGTACAAAACAATACATATAAATATAACTCTGTAGCAATTATGGTCATGGGTACAAAAGATTCAAGAATTATAAATAATCAAATCAAAAGCTCAAAAGGCGCAGCAGGAATGGGTATAGTAATCATGGAATGTTCGAACTTGCACTTTGAAAACAATATTGTAAGTTACAATGCACAAGGTATCTATATAGATTCTAAAAATACAGAAGAGGGGATGCAAAGATATATAAAAAACAATGAAATCTCATATAATGGTGAAGCTATCCATTTTCATGAAGCTATAAAAAATAATACTATTACAAATAATAAAATCTTTGGAAATATAGATGATATAGTAAAAGATGTAAGGGGAATATTTACCTCTGCAAATATTATTGAATATAACTATTGGGATAGATATGCAGGGTTTGATAGAAACAGTGATAATATAGGGGATACACCATATCAAGTGTATCAATATGCAGATCAACTTTGGCATTACAATCATAAAATAAAATTCTTTTATGCAAGTCCTGTTATGACATTGATGAATTTTTTAGCAAATCTAGCTCCGTTTGTAGAACCGATTATGCTACTTGAGGATACAAAACCAATAGTTCATATGGAATAAAGTTATTTTCCTATTTTTATAACTCTTTTTACCACTTCATTATAATCAATTATCTCTTGACCTTTTTTAATAGTATCTTTAGTGGCGTGAGCACTAAAACCATAAGCCATCGGTGTAATGTTTTCTGTATCATAAAATGCAGTTCTTGCATCTATCCATTTTCCAGTATTTACATCAGTTATCCATATTTTTGCTCTGTCTTTCCAATCAAGTTTTTCCTCTTTAAACCATAAAACAGCACAACCAATATCATCAAACATATATTTTTTACCGGTATCGGGATGTCTAACTTGTGTTGTATTTTTTCTATCACTTACAACCATCACACATCTAGCACACATATCTCTATCCCAGTGTACTTTAGCCACACCACTTTCAATTTTTTTTTCACAACCACTAAAAGATAAGCTGAAAAATAAAATACCAATAGTTAATATAATTAATTTAATTAAATTCATTAATTATCTCCATATCTAGGTCCATATATTTTAAAGCAGATTGCTTGGTTTACATCAAATTGAAATAGTTTTTTCTTAGATATAGCACTTTTGTAAATATATGTTTTTGTAATTTGCGCATCCATAAATCTTTTTGATGAAGTACAAATACCTTCGGTAACTATTCTTTCCATTTTTGAATGATCTTCATTTATGATTGCTTCATCACTTTTGGAACCTGTATTTATCTCAAATGTATAAACCATAGTTGCATCAACTGCTTCAATACTAACTATTGTAGTATATTTATTAACAACTTGAGGTAAGTCTTTTGATTCTGCTTGGGCTGCAAGCTTTACAATTTCTTTGTTTTGTTTTTGTAACTGTTGTGGTGATACATCCTGGTTTCTAATCGGTAAATTATTTGCAAGGGTAGATTGTATCAAAGTTGCAACTAGAGTAAATGCTAAAAATAAATTTTTATACATAATGATTCCTTTTTTTTATTATTTGGAATTATACATTAGTTTATATTATTTTTTGTTAATATAAACTAATTATTTTATATAAAAACAACTAAATATAAAAATTACTTATATTTAAGACCGTAATAGGACTTTAGTATGTTATAATTTCTCTATATCCAAATGAAAGAAATAATTATTATGACAAAAGTAGCGAATAGCGGTTGTGAAGCAAACTTTCCTCGAAATGAACAAAGAATTTTAAAAACTACCTCTATTATTCCTGTAATAAGCATAATTATATTTTCAATAATAAGTATTTCCGGGTTTTATTATACAACTAGTCAAAATAATAAAATTGAACTCTTACAAATTAAGCAGAGATATGTAGACAGTCAAAAAGAGCTGCTTAAAAATGAAATTGATACTGTGTATAATTATATACAATATAAAATAAATAAATTATCCGACAAATTATCACAAAAAGAACTTCAACAGGTAATTATGAATGATGTATCTAATATAAGATTTGGAGAGGATGGGTATTTTTTTATAAATAATTATGATGGTATAAATTTAATGCATCCAATCAAACCAAATATAGTTGGAAAAGATTTATATAATTTAAAAGATAAAAATGGTGTATTTTTTGTTCGAGAGTTAATAAAAGCTGCAAAAAGGTCTGGTGGGTATGTAAATTATTTATGGGATAAACCAAGTACAAAACAGTTGACTTCCAAACTTGGATATGCAATAGGCTTGGATAAATGGCAATGGATGATTGGTACTGGCGTATATTTGGATGATATTCAAAAAGTTGTAAAGAAAAAAGAAGATGAATTAAATGCACAATCCTTTGATATATTACAAAATTTTATAATGACCTCTTTTATTATTATGATTATTATGGCATTAATTTTGGTTAAATTAATGGGTAAGATACAAACAATATTTTTAGATTATAATAAAAAATTATTAAATTATCAAAAAGACTTAGAGATAGATGTGCAGAAGAAAACAAAACAAGTTCAAGATAAAAATATTGAGCTTAACTATAAAGTATATCATGACAATCTAACTAATATTTTAAATAGAGTTTCCTTGCAAGAGTATGTAAAAGATAATAATGGGCAAATTGCATTATCTATTTTGGATATTAAAGAGTTTTCTAAAATAAATAATATATATGGTGAATATGCAGGAGACGAGATATTGAAAATATTTGCAAAGGCTTTGACTAAATTATTTAATGAAGAGCAATATATAGTATTTAGAATTTCTGGAGATAAATTTGCAATTTTAAATCAAGATGCAACAGCAACAGTTAAAGATTGTAAAGAAAGAATAAGTAAAAAACTAAGTTCTTTATTGGACAAACCTTTAAAGGTTGTTGTTGATGAACAAGTGTTAGATATAGTATTGCAATGTATTGTTGGGATTGCTCAAGGTGTTGCATCTGAAAAGCTGATAGAACATTCAGATATGGCTTTAAATTATGCTAAAAAGAAACATGAACAAGTTGTATTTTATTCTAAAGAATTACATATAGAAGATAGATACAAAGAAGATATGAGGATTACGCAAGTTGTTAAAAATGCTATTGATGAAAATAGAGTTGTACCATTTTTTCAAGCTATAGTAAAATCTGATGAAACAAGCTATGAATGTCTAGTAAGGATAAAAAATACAGATGGAACTATTTTATCTCCATATATATTTTTACCTGTTATTAAACAAACTGAATATTATAATCAAATCACAAAGATTATGATTGATAAGTCATTTAGTTATTTTCAAGATAGTGATACTTCTTTTTCTATAAATTTATCATTTGAAGATATATCAAATAAATCAACACGAAAATATATAAAAGAAAAGATAATACAATATAATGTATCATCACAACTAATTTTAGAAATTTTAGAGAGTGAGAGTATTGATAATTTTGATGTAGTTAGAGATTTTATTACAGATATGAGAAGTTTAGGTGTAAAAATAGCAATTGATGATTTTGGCAGCGGGTATTCAAATTTTACATATTTGATTGAATTAAAACCTGATTTTGTAAAAATAGACGGTTCATTAATCAAAAATATGAATATAGATAAAGATGCTTATATTATAGTGAGAAATATGGCAAGATTTTTACAAGAGATGAATTTAAAAATTATAGCGGAGTATGTTCATAGTCAAGAGATATATGATATTACAAAAGAATTGAACTTTGATGGTCTTCAAGGATATTTTTTAGCCGAGCCTCTTCCTGATGTGATAAAATAGGCTTTTAAAGCCAAACACCATTTCTTATAAAATAAATTATTGGATATGCACTTACTAATAAAACATAAAGAAAATTAAATAATAAAGATATCTTATAATATTTATTGTTTAATTTTTTAGTATCACTTACAAAACCTGTAATTAACCCATTAAAAGTACCTACAAAAAGTAATGTATATATTAAATAACCTACATAGTAATAATCTTTTTGTAAAAAACAAAATGGACAATGATGTGTTGGAAGTTCATAAATATATGTCCCAAAAAATGATATAAGACTAATGATAGAGATAATGATAAATGATAAATTTGCTATTGTAAAAAGTTGTTTCTGTTTTAAGAAATAAAATAAAATAAGAGCTAAGAAGTTTCCATAAAATAAGAATAATAAAATATCAGTATCAATTAAAAATATATTTGAGATATATGATGTAGCGGAACTTGAATATAATGTACCACAGCAACTAACCATCTTATCAATATCAATTGCACTAAACATAATCCATTCAAGTATGATTTCCGCAGCAAAAACAAAGAATGCTATGATAAAAAAACCAAATTTAAGACGAGTATATGGTTGATTCTCACTTTTTATATCTAAATAATGCAACACCAGCCAAAATCCAAAAAGATATATATTTAAAATTTTAAGTATAAAAAGATATGTTCCAAATTCCGTTGCATCTACTACACCTGCCGCACACATTGCACCGGTTAGAACATTTGATATTTTATCAAGTGTAAAGATAAAAAATAAAAATAACGGTAGTTTGATTACAAAGATGTATTTAATGATTGTTGCAGTTAAGAAGCTTTGTTTTTCAAGTGAATATTGTAATTTTTTAGTAGAATTAATATCCCATTTAAAAAATATTCTAAGACTTAGAAAAAAAGCAATTGTTCCAAATAATAAAAAGACAACATTTAAAATTAATATTGCCAGTACTTCAGGGGCTAATATCATTAAGCTATTTTCCCGTTATGTACTTCAATGATTTTATCTACAAAATCTAAATTAAAAAATAGTGGATCGTGAGTTGCTACAATTATAGTTTTATTTGATTTTTTTAGTTCTCGTAAGATTTCAATAAAATGAAGTGAAAGTTTTTCATCAAGGTTAGCTGTAGGTTCATCTGCAATTATGATTTTTGGGTCATTTATATGAGCTCTTGCTATTGCTACTCTTTGTTGTTCACCACCTGATAAGTTTCGTACGATGGCATCTTTTTTATGAGATATATTAAATCTTTCCATAACTTTATTTAGCTTTTCAAGTGCATCATTTTCATCTGGATTAGTTGGTACTAGAGGTAATAAAATATTATCTTCAACACTTAAAGTTGGGATTAGATTGTATTTTTGAAAGATGAAACCAATATTTTCTCTTCTGTAAAGTGCTGCAAAATTGTCAGGAAGCTTTGAGATTCTTTTCCCATCAACTATCACTTCTCCTGTCGTTGGTTTACTAAGAGCTGCTAGAAGTGAAAGGATAGTACTTTTACCACTTCCGCTAGCCCCTTTTAAAACAATTAACTCTCCCTCTTTAAAGTTCAAATTGATATCATCTAAAGCTGTTACTTTATTGTTTTTATTTATCTCATATATTTTTGTTACATTTTCTAGTTTTATCATTATCTGATTACCTCGTCAGTTTCAAGAGTTGCTACTCTCCAAGATGGTATAATAGTGGCTGCTATATAAATAGGAACACTCAAGAAAAATACCAAAAATAGGGTTTGAAAATCAAAAACAAAAGGTAACTCAAATGTAGTTTTAAGTTGGCTGTATCCTACAAATATATCTCTAAGAAGCGGTGCTTGAAGTAAATATACAAAACCAAATGCCAATATAATACCAAGTAAATATGCAATAAAAGAGATAATGAAACTTTCATAAAACTTCTCTTTAAGTACATCATCAACAGTCCATCCAATTGCTTTTAAAATACCTATTTCTCTTTTTTCTTCACTGCTTAATCCACTTGATTTATCATAAACTATAATAAAAAATGTAAACAATGCTATGATAAAAATTGTTAAAAATATCCCGCTTTTATAATCAAATATATTTTGATAGCTTACTTTTAAATCTTCATTGGTAATAATTCTAGTATCTGGATGAAGCAGCTTTATCTTTTGTACGATAGTTGGTATCTCTTCAGGGTTTGCAACTTTTACAACTATATCAGTTGCTTTTTCTTCATCCATATCAAAAATCTCTCTTGCATCATCTTTTGATAATATTATCATATCATTTGATTCAAGCTGAGTATTACTGTCAAACACACCGCCAATATTAATTCTTTTAAATGTTCCATTAGGTTTGATAAAATTAAAATATTTTTTATAATAATTTTTATCCATAATCTCTTTAACACCATTTCCTACAAGCATTTTAGAATTGGAACTTAACTCTTCAATATCAAATTTCTTAACAATTCCTTCAAAACTGTCTTTATATTGTTTTTCATATTGGTCAATTCCTGAAATAGTAAAATTAACCCCTGCATTTTCAAAATAATAATATCCCCAAACTCTTGCAACGGCATCACTAACCCCTGCTAATTCCAGTATATCATCAACTACACTTACATCTATATCATAGGCTTTTCCAGCTTTTATTTTTTGTACTGTAATCTGCGGTAAAGAATCAACTGTTGAATCAAGTTCATATTTAATTGAGTGTGATATAAAAAATATAGAAGTTAAAAGAAATGTTAAAAAAGTAAAAATTGTGGTGATAAAAAAGCTTTTGCTTTTTTGTCTTAAAATTGCATTGATTGCATATTGAATTAAATATAAATTGATTTTATTTTTTATCATTGGTTATCCTAGATGGAGTATTGTTTATTAAAGTTGAGTGGGCATAGGTAAATGTTGATGGGAAATATTCTCTTAAATTCCCATCATCTTTGTATATGCTAAACATATCAGCTAAACTTCTATGCCTTATATATGTAGCTTCTGTTGATATCGCTAAATCAGGAAGCCCTGTGATTTTTATAAAGTTCATTTTTTTATTTAATACCTCATTTGTCATTGATTTGGTATTTATTAAATAGGTAGTTTGGATTATTAATATGCTTAATAATCCACCAATAATATAAAAAAGATAGAAGCTTTTTTTAATCATTTTTACTCATCAACATCAAGTTTATAAACCTCTTCTTCAACTATATCTTCAAACTTGATAATGCTTCTGCCTCTATGGTCAGCTTTAAAAGTTTCAGCATCCCCTTCTGTCTCAAACGGTATAAGTTCGTGCCCCATAGGTCCATATACATCACTTCTTATCACATAAAAAGCTTTTGTGCCGTCTATACCTTTTTGGCTATAATAATCAGTAACTAAAATTTTAGTGATATTTTCTCTTTTTGCAATAGGATAATTTCCCCATTTAGAAGAGTTAAAATAAAATTTCATAAGGTCTTTAACTCCATCAAATGACCAATGATGTTCATGGTCGTTGTGTTTATAGAAGATTTGTGCGGCCCATCTTGGATATTTATAAGTAAACATTCCACATACAGGACATTTTTCATCTTCGTTTACTACAACCTTACCCTCAACTTCTCCTAAATCTCCAAGTCGTTTTACTTCCCATAGATAAAGTGCCGTTGCTTGAAGTTGTTTTTCTTTTAATGGCTTACAAAGTTGATCGTTTTTTAAAGCAGATTTTAGTTCATTTATCTCAATATAATTTGTTGGATCTATATCTTGCTTGCACATTTTTTCAAATATTCTTTTACCTTTAGGATAAACTTTTTTCTTTTTTTTCTTTTTAACCATTGCAATATCAGATTTTAAAGATTTTTGAGCCATTTTTAGAGCAGTATCAAAATTTACAACTTTACCTTTGTTGTTTTTTATAAATTCTTTTGCATCGGACTCTTTTTTGAAAGCAAGTTTAGAAACTTTGCTCATAGTTCCACTTATTTTAGAACCAACTACATAAAAAGCATCTTTTGCATTGATAAGTTTTTGCGTTTTGGCATCAACTACGACTATAGCACCTGTATCTATTCCATACTCCTGCATATCAACAGCCAAACATCGCATACTGCAATATTGTCTTTTTGTACCATTTTGCAATTTTGAAGCATGAGAAGTTTTATAAAACATTTTAATGCTCATACCACATACAGGACACCAAAGTTTTTCTTTACCATCTTGTATTAATACGGGTTCAACGGTAGCTGCTTTGTTAAAGCTTTTTGCATCAAGATTTAAACTAAATATCAGGGCAATTGTCAAATATAAAAATATTTTTTTAATAAACATAATCTTTCCTTTTAATAATTATTTTTTTATCTTATCTAAATATTGTTAATTAATTCTTATTTAATGACAATCAAGTAAAGTTTTATCAGGATTTGAAATATAGTCATATCCGTTATAAATAGTATATCCGCCATAAATCAAAACACCAAGTGTAGCTAATCTTATCATAAGATTTCTAATGGCACTTTTTCTAAATATTCCTATAAAAAATCCTAAAGAAAACATAGCCGGTACTGTGCTAAGTCCAAACAAAGCCATCACTATTGCACCATCTATTGCATTTGCTGTACTAGCGGCTGTTATAGCGAAAAAATATACAAATCCACAAGGAAGTAATCCATTTAAAAGTCCTAGAATATAAAAACTGCCTAAAAATTCACTTTCAAGTAAACCTTTGAAATTATTATGATACCAACTGCTATTTTGAATTGAATGCTCTATGGAGGAAAGTAATTTGACTCTTCCGCTTAAAGAAAATCCAACACCTATCATAACCAAACCGGCAATTATTAGTAATACACCGTTAGCTATATTACTAAAAGATATAACACTTCCTATCCAACCAAACAGTGCACCAAAAAAGATATAAGTAGTAACTCTTCCTAGCGAATACAAAAGGTGTGCTAAAGTTTGATGTGTTTTGTCCCATGCAGTATCTATTTTGGTACTTGAATATGCTATAACTATACCGCCGCACATACCAATACAATGACCAAAAGAACCAATAAAAGCAATAGATATAATAGTTAAAAAATCAATTGTTTCCAAGAAGTTCTTTCCTTATCTTTGGATTTGCCATAGTATGGCTTTGCAGCATTTTATTAGTCATTGTAGCGAAATTTATATAATTATTTTGTTTTGTTTTATATGCACCAAAGCCATAGTGCATAGGAGTTCGCTCCGTTAAACTATACCAAGCTTGTCTTGCATCTATATATTTGTTTTCATCTTTTGCCCAAACCCATAAAACTATTTTATCTTTTTCCAAAGAAGTTTTGCTTTGTTCTTGTAACCATAATACCAAACAACCTATATCATCAAAAAAAAGTGTATCTTCATTTTCTAAAACTACTTGTGCTGAATATGTTACATCTTTTATAGTCATATTACAAAATCTATCTTTGTATTTATCGGGTGTTATTGAAATTGGTTGTTTTGTATGATTGTTTTGAACTACCACTGTTGATTGTTCAAAAGATGATGTAGAAAAAAGTATAATTACCAATAAAATAAAAAATACAAAAATTATAGATATTTTTTTTATCATTTAATTGACCACAATTATATTTTTTAGATTAATATTAAAAATAGTACCTTTTGATGAAGAGTTGATTTTGATATCCAATTTTTGCTCATTACAAAACTCTTTCACCATATTAAGTCCAATTCCAAAACCCTTTGATTTATCATCACTTTGAAAATATTTATTAAACACTTTATAAATATTCTCGGTACTTATTCCTCCTCCGTCATCTTTGAACGTTAAGATATTGTTTTGTAACTGTATGTTAATAGAACTAATTGAACTGTTGTGTTTAATTGCATTTGAGGTAAGGTTGGTTATCATCGCTTCAAAACCGTTTTTGTCTGTTGTTATAATCGTAGGTTTTACATCTATATCTATCTTAATATCATCTTTGATATCATCAAACTTTTCTATACAATACAGCAATAACTCTTCTAATTCAAAACTAACTATCTCAACATTATCAATTTCTTTTTTTATATAATATTCCATATCTTCATAAAGTTTTAAAAGATTATCACAGGCTTTATTTATCCTATCTAACCTTTCAAGATTTTGTACATCATTAATTTTAGTTTGTAATATTTCTGTATTTATTTGAATTGTTGCAACCGGAGTATTTATCTCATGCATAGTTTTTTCTATTTTTTCTTTTAGTTTGTCATCAATTTTAAAAATATCGTCTATTAATGTTTTGGTTAAAGCGAAATATAAAAGAGCGCAACATACGATTAATAAAATGTTAAAATGCATCGAGTCATAATTTATGAAATAATGAATCAAATAATTATTGACAACTAATATTAAAATAATTATAGATATATTAAATATATAAAAAAATGTTTTTTTATTACTCACAAATTATACCAGATATAGCGTAGCCGACTTTTTTAATATTTTTTATTTTTTCTTTTCCAATTATTTGTCGTAATTTGGTAATATAAAGTCTCAGTGATCCTTCGCTATGTTCTTGAGAATTGCTCCAAAGTCTATTTATAATTTCATATGTAGTTATCGTTTTATTGTTATTTTCTATAAAAAGTTCTAAAAGTTGAATTACCTTTAATGGAAGATGTATCTCTTTTTCATCACAATATACTTTTCTTTTATCAAAATTATAATGGGAGTTCTTCGCAATCTTAACTATGTTTTCAACTCTGCTGGTTCTTTTCAAAATAGCATTAATTCTATACTGCAGTTCACTAACTTTAAAAGGCTTTCTTAAAAAATCATCACACCCACTTATAAAACATTCTTTCAAAGTTTTATCATCTTTATATGAAGTTAAAAATATTGTTGGAATTTTAATCCCATTATCTCTTAGAGTTTTAAGTAGTTCAATACCATTTAATTTTGGTACATTTATATCAAATAAATATAAGTCATAATGTGTTTCATAACTTTTAGATAAAGCCTCTTCCCCGTCAATTGCAAGATCAACATTAAAATTAGACCCTTCTAAAAAATCCATCAATGTCTGAGCAAACAGCTTGTCATCTTCTAATAATAATATTTGTCGTTTAATTATATTCATATAAGTGCTATTTTACAATAAAAATGTTAAATAATTGTTAATAATTAATTTGTTTTTTTATATTGTAGGGCTTTAAATATAAAGATAACTTATACCAAAGAGTCACTTAAGAGTCACTAAGTAACTGCTTGGTATAATAATTTATTATATTGTAAGTAATTAACAATTAATTTACTTTTTTTTTGTAGACTTTCAAGAATTTCAAAATTTAACAGTAAAAAAGGAAAAAAATGAACAAAAAGATTTGTATATCATTGGCTTGTGCGTTAGCGTTAACTACAACGCTTGTGGCAAGTGAAGATTTAGGGCTAATTAGTGTTGATTCTTCAACAATTGATGATAAGTTTACGTCAACAAAAAGTAGTGTATCAAATATTGCAATTATAAGTGAAGAGGATATTGAAAAATCCAATCCACATAGTGTGCTAGATATACTAAATACAATACCTGGTTTAACTGCAGAAAGTGTTGATAATGATATAGTTAAAATACATATTAGAGGTGTAGAAAATCAAAGATATATGGGAGAAAGATCTGGTGTTGCAGTTGTAATTGATGGTGTTCCTGTTCAAGAAAGTGCTGGTAGAGTAAATATAGATCTTGACAATATAGCTAGTATTAAAGTAATAAAAGGTAGTGCTTCATATCTTTATGGTAATGATGCAATTGCTGGTGCTGTTGTAATTACAACAAAAAGAGGTAAAGGTGAAGATTTATCAAAAATTGAAATTGAAAGAGGTAGATTTAATTCTAATAAATTTTTAGCTTCAACAAATCAAAGTTTTGAGAACTCGGCACTTAAAGTACAAGCAAGTAGTAGAAGTACAGATGGTTATTATGAAGATGCTTATTTAAAACATAAGTCAGTTAATGGAAAATATCAATATTATATTGATGATTCTAGTGATCTAACTTTTGGGTTGGATTACACAAATAGAAAAAGTGGTGATGGTAATAGTGTAAAAGGTGTAGATGCAGCGACAACAAACCCAAGAAGTACTAATTATGTATCATACTCAGCATATTATGACTCTGATCTAACAAAATCATTTGTAACATACTCTAAAGACTTTGAAGATGAGTCAAATTTTATGTTTAATATTCACAGATACGAAGATGATAAAACTAAATACTCAGGAAGAATTAGTAGTGGTGCTTACAGAAATCTTGGTCATAATGATTTTGTAGATGAAAACTGGGTACAAAATGGTATTAAATCAGAATATCGTGTGCCTTATGATAATTTTGCATTTATGATAGGTGCAGATGCACAAAGAAATGATGTTAAAACTTTAACTTACGATACAGATATAACACAAGTTGTTGGTGCTCTCTCTGGTAGTACAAAAACAGATGAAGATATAAATGCAATCTATTTTGAGTTAAAAAATGAATTATCTTCAAATTTGACTACAACAGTAAATGCAAGATATGATGGTATTAAATATAATTATCGAGATGATATGAATAGTTCACTCAATACAACACCAAAGTATACTCATACCTCTTATAGAGCCGGGTTAAATTATGACCTAAGTTCTACAAGTTCTTTATATACTAGTATATCTACAGGATTTAAGGCTCCAACAGCAAGTCAAATAAGTACTAATTTAACTGCTATATCTGAAGGATACGATGTGCCATCAAGTTTAAAAGAGGAAACATCAATAAATTATGAAATTGGGATAAGAGCTTCAAAATCAGGATTTGAATATGATGCGGCAATTTTCCAACTAGATAGAAAAGACTATATTGGAAAAAGAGGTGGTGCTTATATAGATCGTAATGAAGATGATGAAGATGCTTATTATTTCAACCTAGGTGACCTACAAAGTAGAGGTTTTGAACTAGCATTACAAAGTGATAAGAAAAAAGAAATATCATATAATCTTGCATATGCACATCTAAATGCTACTTATAAAAAAATGACAATGTTATACAACAGTGTAAGCGTTGATATATCTGGAAATCAGGTACCAAGGACTTCGAAGCACACTGTAAACCTATCAGTTGATTATAAACCAACTGATAAACTAACAATATCTCCTGAATTTATTGTTAAAAGCAGTTATTTTGCTGATGATATGAATCACTATAAGCAAAAAGGGTATAAAGTTGCAAATTTAAAAGGAACTTATAAAATCAAGAAAGGTTTGGAAGCATTTGCAAGGATAGATAACTTATTTAATAGAAATTACTATTCTTTTGTTCATCTGTCTAACTACGAAACTGCTAAGGATATGGATGATGCAACAATTAGAGTTGCAGCACCTAGAGCACTTTATGCAGGTGTGAGATACAAATTCTAATAGAAGTATAGTATTTGGAATTAACAACACTTTTTTCTATTTTTATAATAGGACTTTCTTACGGGGCGACGGCGTGCATGTTTTCATGTATGCCGTTTCTCAGTCCATTGCTTGTGAGTAATTCAAATGATACAAAACAGGCATTAGGTATAATTCTTCCGTTTAGTTTAGGTAGGATATTTAGCTATACACTAATAGCTATTATTGCATATTTAAGTTCTTTTTGGATAAAACAAGTTTTAGATGATAATAGTTTATTTAGTATTATTCTTGGGATTAGTACAATTTCAATGGGACTTTTTTTATTTTATAAAAGTTTTAAATCTCCTATTTCATGTGGACACACAACACCTTTAATAAAGAAACCAAAATTAAACAAAATAGGTTTTTTTGCTATAGGTGCAACGATGTCGGTAAACCCATGTGCTCCTATAATGGCACTAATAGCCGTTGCAGTAAACAGTAGTACTTTTTATAATGCAGCTGCTTTAGGGTTGTTTTTTGGCTTAGGTGCTGTTATCTTTTCGATCATTTTTTACGGGTTTATCGTATCAAAGGTGATTAAAGGATTGATGGCTCAATTTTCATCTTACAAATTATATATAGAACGCTTAGCTGCTTTATTATTAATAATTGTAGGGGTATTAGTATTAAACGGTGTTTTAATACTTTAATTTTTTAGTAAATACAGGAGAGACAATGGTAGATTTTATGAAACGGGATAAAGATGATATTTATTCTAAACCAATCTTAGGATTTTTATTTAAAAATCAAAAATTCTTAATGGCTTTAAAAATTGTGGTTTTAGCTTTGTTTGTATATGCTCTTTATTTTGGTTTTACACATACAGGGAAAGATAATCTATTTACTAGAGCTGTATTCTGGGGAGTTTTTTGGTCTTTATTTATGGTAATAACTCTTCCAACATTTGGACGAATCTTTTGTGGGATTTGTCCTCATGGATTTATGGGTAAATATATCACAAAATTTGGATTGAAAAAAACTATGCCAAATTGGATGCAAAATAGATATATAGGTGTGTTTTTACTTGTGATTGGTTGGTGGGCAATTTATTATATGTTCCCTGGGCTTTTTAGAACACCATTGGGAACTGCCATAATGTTTACTGTACTGACTCTAGTATCATTTGTAATTTATTTTATATATAAAGATATGAGTTATTGTAAATATATCTGTCCTATTGGAACTTTAACCCGTGCTTATGGAAAACTATCTTTTACTTGGCTTGGAACTTACAAAAGTGCATGTGATGAGTGTAAAACATTTGAGTGTGCAACAGCTTGTCCTTATCATCTAAAACCATTTACATTTGATAAAAAAAATTCTATGTCTGATTGTACTTTATGTATGGATTGTAGTGATGCTTGTGAAGCTGTAAGTTTTAAATATAAAAAACCATCATTTTCATTATGGTCAAAATTCAAAATTGTAAAAGCTGAAATTTGGGCATTTATTCTTATTTTAGCATCTATTCCTATAACTATGTCATTTCATCACGGTATTGGTAGAAGTAATGCAGCAGGGGATATGATCTGGTCAACAACTGCTGAAACTTTAAAAGGTTATATCAGTTTTGGTTCAATTGATCCTATTGGATTGTTTGCATTTTTATATGCTGTATTGTTTACAGTTTTAGCTGCTGTAATTGGTATGTTTGTAGCATCTAAAATACTTAAAAAAGATTTTAGCAGTACATTTTATGATCTTGGGTACTCTTATGCTCCTTTATTTATTTTAGGTTCAATTGCTCACTCACTTGAAACATTTTTTATGCGAGGTTATAAACAAATAGTTGAAGGTTTTGCTCAAGGTTTTGGTTTAACAGTTGAAGTTGCATCATTGGCAAAAAGAGGTGACAGCTGGCTTCATATGTTTGGTCTATTAAAATGGGTTGCTATTACTTGGGCTTTAATCATACTTTATAAAAGAATGAAACTTCTTGATGTAACAAAAATGCGAAAAATATTAGCATATCCTTTTGCAGCTTCATTGATAATCTTCTTCTTAAGTGTTAATATATACAGAGGTTATATTATAGATACTTACGGAAGAGCATCTGGCGGTCATGGAAATCACGGCGGTGCAGGTATGTTCCAAACCGTACCAAATGATAAAGCAACTCTTTTACAATCAGGAAAAAACAAAACTTCATGTATCGCTTGTGGTATGAAACTTCCTATGTTTTATAAAACAAATCATGCAGCACATTTAGGTGGAAAAGATAGACAATATTGTTCTATACATTGTTTGGCTGAGGAAAAAAATGTTAAAAAAATGCCTATAAAAGATTTTAAAGTGGTTGATGTTAAAACCTTGAAATTTATAGATGCCAGTAGTGCATTTTATGTTGTTGGAAGTAAGAAAAAAGCTACTATGAGTGAAGTTAGTAAATATGCATTTGCAAATAAAAAAGATGCTATTGTATTCTCAAAACGATACAAAGGAAAAGTTGTAGATTTTGAAACTGCTTTAAAAATTGCAATGAAAGATTTTGACACTGCTGAAAATAGAATGGCAAACAATCCATTACCTGCAGATATTGTCTATTTTGTAGATAAAAATCCAGCTGCAAAGAAAAAACGAGGCGGTGGCGGTCATATGCATGGTGGTTCACGAGGACAAGTTCCTACTAAAAAAGTATGGCCTATTTTCAAAGATGATTCAAACAAGTTAAATTGTATCAAAGACATAAGTGCCGATTTATATTTGCTAGATTTCAATTTAAAAGTGACAAAAGCTAGACAGGGAAGAAAACTAGGATGTAAAACAGTAAGTTTTAAAATGCCTGACAACGGATACTATAATCTTTTTTACAGTGATAAAATGGTTGATGAGGGTATTTTATATAATACAGTTGCAAAATATGAATATAGAAGATTTAACCATAGTAATGATGCAGTTTATGATGAACAAAAGATGTCAGAACATAGTATAAAAGAAGTTCCTTTTGATATTTTAAGAATTAGAGAAAAAGGGGAAACTTTTTTTCATCGTTTATATTCTGGTGAAAAAATGAGAATAAAAGTTATCTTAGATGGCAAACCTATTAAGGGAGCTGATCTGACTCTATCAACAAAAACAGGATGGTCAAAAACTATAAAAACAAATAAAGATGGTATCGCTGCATTTACCCTTTTAAAAGATTATTTTCCACAATGGAATAAGTTTGATAGAAGACATAAAAGTGAATTTTTATTAACTGCATCTTATACAAAAGATATCAAAGGGAAGTATGATGATGAAGAGTATGAAAAGATAATATATACTGCAACTTATCCAAGTGTTTATTATCCTGAAGTAAGTGGATATAAATCGTATGCTTATGGATTATTAGCAGCTACAACAGCTATGATTATCTCTGGATTTGTTATTTATTGGTATAGAAAAAGAAGAGAAAAGCCATTTCAAGAGGTGCGTTTTGATGCAAAAGATTAAAGATTTTATAAACAATGCAGATATAAGTAGATTTCGTTTTTGGCTGCAGCTGTTCTTTTTTATAATCTTTATATATGGGGGATATTTTTCTATAAATTTAGGAAATAGTATCCCTATATTTTCATGTGGATATGATAGAGAAGTTGGGGGAATGTGTTATTTTTTACCATTACAGCATCAACTTGCCCGCCCTTTAGATGTACTTTTCAGTGTAGCTAGTATCTCAGTTTTAATTGGTTTTATAACTTTCTTAGTATGGTTTATCGTATTTAATAAAGCTTGGTGTGGTTATGCCTGCCCTTTAGGGACTATGCAAGATTGGCTTACAAGTTTGCGAAAAAGAATGGGTATTAGATACAGCACTTACACTCAACCTCAATTCCAAAAGCTCAAAAAAATAAAATATCTTATGTTAGCCCTTGTAATCTTAGCACCTATGGGTGTTGGTATGGGACTATTGGGCGGCGAGTGGAGAACTGCTTTTTGTGAAATATGTCCAGGACGTATGATAACACCTCTGTTTGTTGGCGATACTTCACAATGGAGTTTAAATTTCTCAACAAAAAGTGCGATGATTTTGACCTCTTTAGGATTGATTATTACAGGTTTGTTTTTTGTAGGGTCATTTATCAAAAAAAGATTTTTCTGTTTTTTCTGCCCTATGAGTGCAATGCATTATATCTTTAGTGATGCTGCACTTATAAAACTTAAAAAAGATGGTGATAAATGTACTAAATGCGGCGATTGTTACAATGTCTGTGATATGCAGATAAAAGATATAGCTGATGATATAACAAGTAAAAATATTTTAAGAGATGATTGTATTCTTTGTATGAAATGTGTAGCTGCCTGCCCTGAAGATGATGCTTTGCATGTAGATATTTTAAATATGAAAGTATTTACTTCAACTAAAGGCGGTTTTACAAAAAGGATGCAGATGGATAAGTGGGAGAAAAAAGATGACTAAAGATATTAAAAAACACAAAATAGAAACTCCAAAAGAGAGGCAAAATCGCCATAAAGCGATGGAAGCTATTAAAGTACTTAATACAATAAAAGAGGACTTTACCCAGCACCCTAAAGCTATGAATTATTTTTATGATCTTTATGAAAAAGTACATTGCAAACATGAGTCTTTGCATGATGACAAAGCAAAAGTTGGAACGATGTGTATTCAAGTGCCCTCAGAGGTAATATACGCACTGGATGCTGTACCTGTTAGATTATGTAATGGTTTTTATACAGATGATGAAATTGGAAGTGACTTACTTCCTGCAAAATCATGTCCTTTGGTAAAAGCAACCGTAGGACAGTTTGCATCACAAAATTTTACAGATAAACCGGATGTGATAATCTCTCCAACTACTTGTGACCAAAAAGCAAAATCAGGAGCTATAATTGAAGATATGGGTTATAGTGTTTATGATATGGAGTTTCCACGAACAAAAGAGAGTGCAGAGAGCCGTGAGTATTGGCGAAGAAGTGTAAGAAAATTTACAAAAGAGTTATCACTTGATTTAAATAAAAAGCTGACAAAAAAGAAATTAAAAGAGGCCATTAAAAAAGTTGGTTATGCTCAATACCTTTATCATCAACTAAATAGTTTGCGAAAAAACAGTAAATCACCTATTTTAGGAAAAGATATGTTTTTAGTTACCAATGCATTCTTTTTTGATAAAATAGATAATTGGATGGAAGCTGTAAAACTACTTTTAAAAGAGTGTGAACAAAGAGTTAAAGATGAAGTAAATGCTGCACATAAAAGAAGTCCAAGAATTGTTTATACTGGTTCCCCTCCAATATTTCCAAATCTAAAAATACCACTTTTGATTGAACAATCAGATGCTATAATTGTTGCAGATGAAACTTGCAGTTCAAATAGAATGTTTAACGATATGGTAAGTGTTGATGAGTGGTTTGTAAATGATATGGTTGATTCGGTTGCTGATAGATACTTAAAAGGGTGTACCTGTCCAATTTTTACAAAAAATAATGATAGAATAAGAAGAATAATAGATTTAGTTAAAGACTATAAAGCTGAGGGTGTTGTTTATCAAGCATTTGCAGGATGTCAAGTATATGAGATGGAACAAAGATCAGTTTTAATGGCAATGGAAAAAGAAAAAATACCTATACTTTATCTTGAAAGTGATTATTCTCCAAGTCACTTAGGACAACTAACAACTAGAATAGAGGCATTTGTAGAGTCGCTTAAAAACAGAAGAAGGAAACAGAAGTGAAATATTTCGCAGGGATAGATATAGGCTCAACCGCTATAAAAGTAGCACTGGTAGATGAAAGTAAGCAATTAGTAGGACATAAAATAAGTGCCAGCGGTAGTATGTTTTATAAGTATGCAAAACAAAGTTTAAAAGAGATGCTTGAAGAGTTAAGTATTGATGAAAAAGATTTAGTATATACTGTTTCAACAGGATATGGAAGAAAATTATTTAAAGAAGCAGATGAAAATATAAGTGAGATAACAGCAAATGCAATTGGTGCAGTTGCAGCTGCCGGACAGAATTGCGAAATAAAGACCATTATAAATATAGGTGGTCAGGATTCAAAAGCTATCTCACTTGATAGTGAGGGAAATGTAGTAAACTTTGCTATGAATGACAGATGTGCCGCAGGAACTGGAAAATTTTTGGATGTGGTTGCTATGAATTTGGAACTTGAAGTTGATGAGTTAGGTGAGTGTCATTTTAAATCAGAAGGTACGCCACTTGCAATTAACAGTACTTGTGCAGTATTTGCAGAATCAGAGATAATAGGACTTTTAGGAAATAACCATAGTGTTGAAGATATAGTTGCCGGGGTTCACTACTCTATTGCAAAAAGAGTTATAAAACTTGTAAAAAGAGTTGGTATAAAAGAGGGAATATATTTTGATGGTGGACCTGCACTTAATGGTGGTTTGGTTTATGCTATTGAAAATGAATTGGGAAAAGAGATTTTTATCCCTGAGTTTCCACAAATTACCACTTCATACGGAGCTGCAATATTAGCACATGAATCGTATGAGTATGAAATTACAAATAAAGATGAGGATAATTAGAATTTATGTTTGATAGAGTATTAAAATTTTTTATTGAAAACTACAAAATAAACTATACTCTATTTTTCCTACTTTTTGCAGTAGGAATTTATTCTTATACTCAAATACCAAAAGAGATCTCTCCTACTATTGAGCCTCATTCTGTAACTGTTAGAGGAAGTTACAGCGGGGCTTCTGTTGATATATTAAACAAAATGGCAGTTCAAGAAATAGAGGATGAAACAAAAAATATTGATGGCGTAGATTCCATTACCTCCGTTATATCTCCAGGTAGATTTACTATAATTTTAGAACTTGATAAAGGGGCTGATAAATTAAAAGTAACCGAAGATGTTAAAGATGCTATAACTTCTATTAAATCAAATCTTCCAAGTGATATGGATGAACCTGTTGTAAGAACTGCAGCTCATTCAAGAAGTATAATGCATGTATCCATACTTTCCACAAAGTTGCCGAATTACAAATTAAAAGATTTGGCAAAAAGTTTTAAAAGCAGACTTCTTTCACTAAAAGATATTTCTGATGTAACGATATTTGGGGACTCTGACCGCTTTTATGAAATTTTGATTGATGAGAAAAAAATTGATGCATACAATCTTTCTTTGGAGGAGATATTACAGATAATTTCTGAATTATCATATATATATCCTTTGGGTAAAATTGAAGATGTTAAAGAACAGTATTATCTCTCTACATCTAATGGTAAAAAATTTGCAAATGAATTTGAAAATACCATCTTAAATATCAATGACCAAATGATTATGTTAAAAGATATAGCAAAAATTAATAAACGCTATGAAGACTCTGCAACCTTAGCCAGTATGAATGGTAAAAACTCCATAACTTTGGCAGTTTCACAAAACCCAAAAGGTGATGCGATAAAAATAGCTGACAATATAAATAAACTTATATCTAAAATGGATGTTAAAGATGTTGATTTTGATATTAGAAGGGATCAATCTACTATAATCAAAGACAGGCTGAATATTGTTATTTCAAATATTTTATTAGCAGTGATACTTATAACTTTTTTAACCTTTTTACTTATAAATATCCGTATGGCATTTATCATAGCACTGGGTATACCGACATCTTTTATGATAGGGAGCATCTATTTTTATTTTACAGGATACAGTATAAATGTAAATTCTTTAATAGGTGTTTTAATAGCTATTGGTATTATTGTTGATGATGCCATAGTGGTCAGTGAAAATATACAACAATATATTGAAAAAGGGTATTCAGCAAAAGAGGCTGCATTTTTAGGTACAAAAGAGGTGGCAAAGCCAGTAACTCTTGCAACTTTGACAACTTTGTTTGCTTTTATACCTTTATTGATGTTAAGTGGAAGATTAGGAGAGATAATACAGCTTGTACCTATTGCATTTAGTGCCTTGGTAATTGCTTCGCTTATAGAGTCATTTGTTTTCTTGCCCATCCATGCTACTCATACATTAAGTAAAAATTCAAGAACGCTTTCGTGGGATAGGGTAAACGAGCTATATTCGAAACTATTACGAATATTTGTAAGATTTCAAAAAAGTTTTTTACTTGTTTTTATAATAATAGTACCTGTTTTAATTTATAGCGGTATCAAGCATTCTAAATTTCAAATGTTCCAATCTTTTGATGCAACGTCAATAAATATAACATTTAAAGCAAAACCTACAACCACTCTTGAGGAATCATTAGAAATAGTACAAACTATAGAGAAAGATATATTAAAAAACAGAGATAGATTTTTTGTTAAAAATGTAAGTTCAACTGCCGGATATAGAAGAAGTGCCACAGGAAGTGCAGAAATGTATCCTTATGTTGGATATATCTCAATTGAACTTTATAAGAAAAAGCCTTCAAATTTTGTTGATATTTATATCACTCCATATTTAAGCTTTTACTATGATGATAAAGATAGAACAAGAGATATATCTTCACAAAAAATATCAAAAAGTCTAAGATCATGGCTAAAAAAACAAAAATATAAAAAAAGATTTAAATTAAGCAATCTAATGGTTGTTGAGAGACGAATGGGTCATGTAAAAGCTGATATTCGAATTGGTGTTGTAAGTGATAATTATCAAAAAGCTATAAAAGCGGTTAGAGATATAGAAAATGGTTTTGAGAATATTGAAGGGATAAAATATTTTGGAGATAATATTAAAATGGGTGCGGATGAGATAAAATTAAAAATAAACAGTTATGGTGAAAAACTGGGAATTACAGAAAAATATCTAGGTACTTATATCTCAGACCTCTACCTTTCAAAGACCAGTGGTGTAATATTTGATGATAAAGAGCTTTTAGATGTAAAAATTAAATCACTCAATAAAGATGATTTCTCACATTTTAATAGACTTGAAATTCCTCTAAAAGATGGTTCATTTGTACTTCTAAAAGATATATGTAAATTTGAAAAGATACACTCTTTAGAAAGATTGGTTAAAGATGACGGTGAAACAAATTTTTATGTTTTTGCAAATGTAAATCCGTCTGTTATAACGGCAAGTGAAGTTATGGAAAAAATAGAACCTATTATAAAAAAATTAAAGAAAGAGGGGATAAGATTAAAGTTTAAAGGGGAAGCAGAGCAAAAGAAAACTTTAGAAGCTGAAATGGTTTTAGCCTCTGCACTTGCTATAATTTTAATCTTTATGGCTATGCTTTATCTTTTTAATTCTTTAAGAGAAACTTTTATAGTTATGTCAGTAATACCATTTTCTTTTCTAGGGGTATTTATAGGTCATTATATAATGGGATTAAATATCTCTCTGCCATCTTTGATAGGTGCATTGGGACTTGCTGGAGTTATTGTAAATGACGGTATTATTATGATGGCTACAATAAAAACTGCTAAACATAAAGATGATATATTTGATCTTGCAAAAAGAAGATTCAGACCTATTATACTTACATCTATCACAACTATTATAGGTCTTTCATCATTGATATTTTTTGCATCTGCTCAAGCAGTGACTTTTCAGCCGCTTGCGGTTACTATTGGATTTGGGCTTTTATGGGGAACAATATTAAATCTTTTTTATCTTCCTGTTATGTATAATTTTTTGCATGGATTGAAGAAAAGCTAACTTAAAAGTTTTAAGAAACAGCTATTTTTTTCACGACTTTATTATTTTGTTAATGATATACTTAGTATAATATCTACATGGGGGGGGTGAAATTATGAAAAATTTAGTAAAAAAAGTGAATTTAAGTCTTGTGGTTGTTGGTGCTTTATCAATGGTGTCTAGTAGTTTAGTAGCACAAAATATACCTGATAGAGGTCCTATTTCATTTTCAGTTTATGATAGCAATAATGATAATTTTGTAAGTCAGAGTGAATTTTATGATGCAAGAGCTAGGAGAATGTCAAAAAAAGCAGCTCAAGGTAAAGCTATGAGAAAAGCTGGAAATGCTCCTGAATTTGAAGTTTTTGATGCCAATAGTGATGGAAGAATAACTAAAATGGAATTGTTAGAGGGGCAAAATGCACAGATGCAAAAAAACAGAGCCAATAGAGGTTCTAAAAAACAAGGGAAGATGAATAATAGACAAGGAAATAAGCAAGGTATGAGACGAAATATGCCGACATTTGAAAGTTACGATTTAAACGGTGACGGATATTTAACTAGCAATGAGATGAATGAGGCTAGAGCTCAAAGAATGCAACAACAAGCATCACAAGGTAAAATGATGAGAAACAGTGGTAATCAGACTAAATTCTCGGATATTGATAGAAACAATGATGGAAGAGTAAACAAGCAAGAGTTTATTGCAAATCAAATGAGAAAAAGGTAAATAAGGACTATCAATTTAGATAGTCTCTACATCTAACGTACAGATAACACCAACTTTGAAGTGTTATCTGTATTTATTATCATACTAAATAAATATCATCAAAAATATAAAATCAAAATCTTTCTTCTATTTGTAAAGAAACTGTAAATAACAGTAAATACAATATTGACAAACTTCCCTTATACTTTTAATATCAAAAAGTTAAAAGGAGTTAGAAGATGAAAAAAATATTAACAGCTTTGGTTATTATGGTTTCATTAGTTCATGCAGTTGAGTTAAATACCTCAATGAAAGAATATATGAAAACTTTAGAGACACAAGCACAAAAAGAAAATCCAAAATTTAAAGGATTTGACTACATAAGAGGTGAAAAGATTTTCACAACTAAGTATATTGGCAAAAAGGGTAAACTTATCTCTTGTGTTAGCTGCCATTCAAGTGATTTATCAAAGAAAGGTATAAATGTAAATACCAATAAAGTGATTGAACCGCTCTCTCCATTGGCAGATTCTTCAAGATTTACAAAAGTTAAAAATGTCAAAAAATGGCTCAGAAGAAATTTTAGAGATGTTTACAATAGAGTTGGAACCGCACAAGAAAAAGGTGATGTAGTAACTTATATCATCAATAAAAAGTAAAGGATAAGTTATGAGAAGTTTAATTATTGTTGGAATATTAATTTTTAGTAATTTATTGGCAGCTGATTCATGGGGTTGGAATCAAAGAAAAGGTGTAGCACCGGCTACTGATAAATTGTATATAGAGGAGTGTGCAAGTTGTCATTTTGGTTATCAAGCTGGATTGCTTCCAAGCAGATCTTGGAAAAAAGTTATGAGTGGTTTAGATGACCATTTTGGTACCGATGCATCTTTAGAACCTGAAGATAATCAAAAGATATTAAAATATTTAGTTGATAATTCAGCTGAAAAGTTTACAAACTATAAAAGAAGCAAAAGGATAAATAATAGTATATCAAGATATTCTACCCCTATTGCTATTACAAAAACACCATATATGATAAAAAAACATAAGCAAATCCCTATAAAACTTATCAAACAAAAAGAGGTAAGTTCATTAGCCAACTGTAAAACTTGTCATACAACAGCAGATAAAGGTATATATCGGGAAAGAGATATACTAATTCCAAATTATGGAAAATGGGATGACTAGGTTATATGTATGGAGCCTGCCTACAAGGCTATTTCATACTTTAATTGTAATTTTAGTAGGGCTAGTTTTTATATCAGCAGAGTTTGATAATCTTCTTGAATATCATGCAATAGTTGGATTTGTTATAGCATCGCTTTTTATCTTTAGAATTGGCTGGGGATTTTTAGATGTCAAATATTCAAATTTTAAAGATTTTAATTTTAACTTGAAAGATTTGCAAGAGTATATATTTAATATCTTTGGCAATAAAAAACAATATACAGGTCACAATCCAGCTTCAAGTTGGGCTATTATGGCTATGATTATATTAGGTTTAGTATCAGTTTTAAGTGGAATGGTTGTTTATGGTACTCAAGAAGGAATGGGAGTTCTTTCTTTTTTGAATATCTCAATGTTTAAAGATATGGATTTATTTGAAGATATTCATGAACTGTTTGCAAATGCTTTTATGGTTGTAATTTTTGCCCATATTGCAGGTGTTTTATTAGATAGATTTTTTCATAATTCAAAAGCAGTTGAATCTATGATAACTGGATATAAAGATGGCAATAAGGAAAGTTTAGAGCTTACAATATTTCAAAAACTATTCGGTATTTTATGGATAGGTTTATCTATATCTTTATTGGTTTATCTTTTAATGACACCTTCAAATGTTTTAATAGCTGATGCAAACAAGCCTGTTGACTATAAAGTGGAACATAAATTGTTCCATGATGAATGTATAAGCTGCCATACACTCTATCCACCATTTTTGCTACCAAAAAAATCTTGGGTAAAAATGATGGATAATTTAGAAAATCATTTTGGTGATGATGCTTCACTGGATGTTGAAGATAAAGAATCTATAAAAGCTTATCTTATACTTCATAGTGCTGAAAATTCAACAAAAGAATCAGCATATAAAATATTAAAAAGTATTAAAGATAAAGATATAATAGCTATGACAAAAACTTTATATTGGAAAAGAAAACATGATGATATTGATAAAAAAATATTTGAAAATAAAAAAGTAGGTAAAATATCAAATTGTAAAGCTTGTCACAATAATATCGAACAAGGTTTATTAAATGATAAAGATATTAAAATACCTAGAGGATAAATTATGAAACTTATGATTATACTTTTACTTTTTGTTAATCTATTTGCATCTGATAGTTATCATAGACATATAAATAAAGAGTTGTCTCATCTAAACTTATCGAAAAAACAAAGTAGACAGATAAAAAAGATTTTAAAAGAGTTTAGAGTCCAACTAAAAGAATATAGAGAACTAAAAGAAGAGATAGAAGATAAAAGAAAAGATATATTTTTAAAAGAGATTTTTGATACAAAAAAGTTAAATAAACTCAATCTAACTTTAGATACAAAAGCACATGATATAGAAAATAAGTTATTAAAAAGAATACACACTATTTTAAACCTAAAACAAAGAATACAATTTATACACTATTTTGATGATTGGGAGGTGGAGTGATGCAAAAGATCTTACTTATTGAAGATGATTTAGATATGCAAGAACTTATCACTGATTATTTACAAAACTATGATTTTAAAGTAGAAGCCTTTACTAAACCTAAAGAGGCTTTAGCACATCTTGAAAATAATAAAAACAACTACTCTCTAGTTGTACTTGATTTGATGCTGCCCCAAATGGATGGTTTTGATGTATGTAAAAAAATAAGACAAATATCTACTATACCCATCATAATATCTTCTGCGCGTGACCAGATAAGTGATAAAATATTAGGCTTTGATTTGGGAGCTGATGATTATTTAGCTAAACCTTATGAGCCAAGGGAATTGGTGATTCGGATAAATGCAATTTTACGAAGGACTATAAATAAAAGCAGAATTATAGGTGACTTTGAGATAGACGAAGATAAAATGGAGATAAAAGTAGATGGTTATTTAGTTGATTTGACACAAATAGAGTATGATATTTTACATCTGTTTTTACAAAATGGTGACAAAGTAATGTCCCGAGAAGTTATATCAAATGCTGTAAATGGCATAGAGTATAATACAAAAGACAGAACAATAGATATGCATATAAGTAATTTACGGCAAAAAATAGGTGATGACCCAAAAGACCCGCAATACATAAAATCTGTATGGGGTATCGGGTATAAATTTATATGTTAAAATATGTCAATTTTTAATAAAGTTTTAATTCTCTTTTTAATTAGTTTGTCTTTGATGATTTTTGTATCAAATAAAACAAATAAATTAACACAAGATACGCTTGAATCTTTATTGAAAGAAAAATATATTCAAGTCTCAGATGAACTATTTAAATATCTAACGAATAACGACCAAGACTCTTTGAAAAGAAAACTAAAAGAGTTGGAATTTAAAATTATTACAAATAAACAACACTATTTTGACTTATCTCAAACTATATACAATTATGAAACTACTTTATCAAGTATAAAAATTTTACGACATGAAGATGATAAATATTTACTTTATATGAAGTATCTTGACGATGATATTTTAGTGATAGATTTATCACAAGATAAAAATTTTGAGGAGAAAGAGTTTCTAAATTATCTTATTTTAGCTGATATATCGATATTGATAATCTTATTTTTGATAATTCTAAAAATAATATATCCTTTAAAAAATATCTCAAAAAGTATAAAAAAGTTTGGAGAGGGAGATTATAGTTCAAGAGTTAAAATTATTACCAATGATGAGATAGGAGAGGTATCAACCACTTTTAACTCAATGGCTTCTAATATTGAAGAGTTAATCACATCAAGACAAAGATTATTACGAGATATTGGGCATGAACTAAAAACACCAATTGCTAAATCAAAATTAGCTATAGAGATGATAGAAGATAGTAAATATAAAAAAATATTAAATAAAGCATTGGTACAAATGGATGATATGACAAGTGAGCTTTTACATCTTGAGAAATTAAATGCGAATCGGTATAAATTAAAACTTGAGAAATTCAATATAGAAACTCTGATTAGTGAAGCTTTATCAAAACTTTTTATAGAAGATGAAACACTTATCGATATCAAAATTGTGTCAAAGTTTGATATAAAGGCAGACTTAAGTTACCTTTCAATTGCACTAAAAAATCTAATAGACAATGCACTTAAATATAGCACGCAAAAACCTATATTTATAGTTGTAGAAGATAAAAAGATATCAATTAAAAGCAAAGGTGAAAAACTAGATAAACCTTTGGAGTTTTACTGTGAAGTTTTTACTCAATGTGACAATTCAAGAAAGCAAAAAGGTTATGGCTTGGGGCTTAGTTTGGTAAAAAGAATTTTGGATAAACATAACTTTGATTTTTCATATTTTTATGATGATGGATTTAATGTTTTTGTTATTGATATATAATAAGATAAAATTATACTTCTTTTTAAGTATTTTTATTTTATACTACAATAAATTATAAGGAAAAATTATGTTAAAAAAATATTTAGCAACGATATTTATCGGACTGTTAGTCACAGCAACATTTGCTCAAGCAGCACAAAAACCACCGTTTTTAATCTTAAGTGGGATACCACATTATACGGGTATAATCCAAATGAATTGGGATAATAAAGATCTTGCATTAACTAAAGAGCAAAAAGTAAAACTTTTACAAATCAGAAAAGAGACTATGCAAGGTATCATATCTATGAAAAAAAAGATTGCACCGTTTAAAAATAAAGTTATTGAGCAAATTGAATTTGATAGTGAACTTAAAGAGTTTGATACAATTTTAGAGCAGATTGCTGCATATAAAGTACAAGCTACTAAAGTGCATTTAAAATGTGTTTATGAGACTAAAAAAGTACTTACACAAGAGCAACTTGACCTTTTAATAACCTTATAAATTTTATAAAGGTATCTTTTATAAAATTTGAATTGACGATTAAATATATGAGAGATATATGTAGGAGATAATTATGAAAAATTTTACAGTAGAGGAAAAAAAAAAGTCCATAGTAAATAACTATGCAAAGATTGCCGTATCAAATGATGATTGTGGATGCAATACAAGTTGTTGTGGCGGCAGTATAAATAGCAATGATACTTCTGTTAATCTTGGATACTCACAAGAGCAGTTAAATTCAATTCCTGATATATCCAATATGGGTCTTGGTTGTGGTAACCCATCTGCTATAGCATCATTTCAAAAAAGTGAAAATGTTTTAGATTTAGGAAGTGGTGCAGGGTTGGATTGTTTTTTAGCTTCGCAATCTGTCGGAGAAACGGGTTTTGTAATTGGTGTAGATATGACAAGAGAAATGGTACAAAAAGCTAGAAAAAATGCCAAAGACAACAAGTATCAAAATGTAGATTTTAGGCTAGGAGAGATTGAAAATCTACCTGTAAAAGATAATAGTATTGATGTGATAATATCAAATTGCGTTATTAATTTATCACTTGATAAACAAAGAGTTTTTAACGAAGCATATAGAGTTTTAAAAACAGGTGGAAGATTGGCAATATCGGATGTGGTTTTAACCAAAGATATACCAAGTGATATGATTGATTTGGATAGTTATGGCAGCTGTATTGCGGGAGCTGTTTTTATAGATGATTTAAAAATCATGCTACAAAATTCTGGATTTAAAAATATTAAAATTACACCAAAAAACGAAAGTAGAGAGTTTTTAAAAGATTGGTCTAACAATATTGAAAATTATATTGTTTCATCTAATATTGAAGCTGTTAAATAAACTATAAATTGTAGCAAAAAATAAATTTATTTCATAAAAGGAGTTAATTATGGATAATTCAAGAAGAAAGGCTTTAACTGGAATTGGTGGTTTAGCTCTTAGTGCTACATCAACTCTTCTTGCAGCACCGGTTTTCTCAAATGAAAAAGTATCATCTGTACCTTGGGAATATAAAGAATTAGATTCTAATTTGGTTGCAGCAAGGGCTTATAGAGGATATCATAAGCATGGATGTATGTACGCCGTTTTTGAAGCTATCATAGGTGAATTAGCAGATAGATTTGGAACACCGTATTCAACATTTCCTTTTGAGATGATGTCCTATGGAGCAAGTGGAGTTGCAAGCTGGGGAACTCTTTGTGGAACATTAAATGGTGCAGCTGCTGCTATTGGATTGGTTTCAAAAAATCCAAGAAAACTCATTAATGAACTTTATATATGGAGTGAAGAGACAGCACTACCTAATGTTGATGTTGCTATACTAAGTTCAAATAACAGTAATACTCCCAATCCAGTAAAAGGAGTTTCATCAATTTCAGGTTCTGTTCTTTGTCATATCATTGTGGCTAAATGGTGTAAAAAAAGTAAAAAAGGGATAGATTCTTATGAAAAAAAACAAAGATGCTCTCAAAGTGCAGCTTCTGTTGCAAAAAAAACAGTAGAACTTTTAAATGCCGAACTAAATGGCACATTTAAAACGCAGTATAGATTTACACAAGAGACAAAATCTTGTTTTAAATGTCATACAGGAACAACAAGTGTAAAAAATAATTCTCAAGGAAAAATGCAGTGTACAACTTGTCATACAAATTTAACAGGGATACATAACCTATAAGGAAATTGAATAAAATGTGGAAATATTTTATATTATACATTATATCAATATATCTTGATATATAGACTATATTATGATATAATTTCTAAATTTTAAAAAAGGATGTAGTATCTATGGATATATTTCTTAAAACAGTTAGTTCAATAAATGATGAAACACGATTAAAAATACTTAGATTTATTAATGAAAATGATGAAGTTTGTGTATGTGATATAGAAAATTCATTTGATATGATTCAATCAAGAATATCACGACATTTAAAAATATTAAAAGAAGCGGGCTTTTTAAAAGTGAATAGAAAAGGTCGCTGGGCTTATTACAGTATTAGAAAACCTCTTGATAAATTTAGACAAAATGTATTAGAAGAGATTAGTTATTTGGAACTAGAGATGCCCATATTAAATAAAGAGTGTAAATTAAAAGAAATATTAAAAGATAAATAGATGGAAAATATTTTAATAGAGTATGTACAAAATTATGATATATATGCAATATTAGCATCTTTTGGTATTGGAATTTTAACAGCCCTTGCTCCTTGTAGTATAGTAACACTTCCTCTTTTAGTAGGAAGTGCAGTAACTTTAAGTAGTGATTTAAATGAAAAACAAAAGAAATTATTTATTTATAAATATTCATTTTTATTTGTAGTTGGACTTATTATTAGCTTTTCAATTCTTATGTTAATAGTTGCAAAAGTAGGAATGATGCTAAGTGTCGCTCCATTTTGGGCCTATGGTTTAGCTTCAATTGCAACTTTTATTGTGGTGGCTTTCTCTCTTGGATGGATTGGAAGTTTTGATAAAAATAAAATCACAAATAGATTTTTAAAATATAAACTTTATGGAGCAATTATTATTGGACTTATTTTTGGTCTTGTAAGTAGTCCATGTGCTTCTGCTCCATTAGTTGCAATTATAACTGTTGCAGAACAAACGGGATGGATTTACTCTTATATTTTAGTTTTAGTATTTGCAATAGGACATGCTAGTCTACTTTTATTTGCAGGTATCTCTATAGGTTTTACACAAAGTATAGTTTCAAATAAATTTTTAAATAAAATAGGTAAATATATAAATACCTTTTTTATTTTAATGTTAATTGTTATTGGGTTTTATTTTATTTATAAAGCCTCATTAAATTTCTAAAAGGATAGATAAAATGGGAAAAATAGTTTCAAAAATGCTTATTGTATTTTTAACAATATTTGGATTAAGTAGTGCAAATGCTTCTTCTGATGAGCCAATGCTAGAAGCAACACCTTTTTCACAAATAAAAGATAAAATAGGAAAAGTTCCTATGATGTTAGAATTTGGATCTACAAGTTGCCACGGTTGTGTAGTGATGGGTAAATTACTTTATAAAATAAAAAATAAATATCCAAAATCAAATATTTACTTTATAGATATTTATAAAGATATGAACACAGCTAAAAAATTTAAAATAAGAATGATACCAACACAAAAATATTTAGATAAAGAAGGTAATATAGTTGATGCTCATATGGGAGTTATAGAACAAGAAGAGTTAGAAAAAAAGTTAAAAACTTTAAAGGTACTATAAGTTATAAAAAAAAGAGGAATTAACAATATGTCAGAGAAAAATTTATCTATTTTTGAGAGGTATTTAACTGTTTGGGTGTTACTTTGTATCGTAATCGGAATTTTATTGGGAAAAATGGCTCCTGATGTTGCCACAACACTAAATGATTTTTCTATTTATCAAGTATCTATCCCTATTGCTATTTGCCTTTTTTTCATGATGTATCCTATTATGGTAAAAATAGATTTTACTCAGGTTATAAAATCAGCAAAAACACCAAAACCAGTTTTATTAACTCTGTTTATTAACTGGGCTATTAAGCCGTTTACAATGTTTGCAATTGCTTATTTCTTTTTAGGTTATTTATTTAAAGACTTTTTACCCGGTACAGAAATTCTTGCTAATGGTGAAGAGGTAGAGCTATGGAGAAGCTATATTGCCGGTACAATTTTGCTGGGCATTGCACCGTGTACTGCAATGGTTCTAATGTGGGGTTATCTTGCAAAAGGTAACGATGGTTTAACTTTGGTGATGGTTGCAATTAATTCTTTAATAATGCTTTTTCTATATGGTCCACTAGGGGGACTGTTGCTCAATGTAAATTCTATGCCCGTACCTTGGAAAACTATGTTGCTTTCTGTCTCAATTTATGTGGCATTACCGTTAATTGCAGGTTATTTATCAAGAAAGTGGATAATCAAACATAAAGGTATTGAGTGGTTCAATGAAAAGTTTTTACATTGGCTTACACCTATTAGTATAACAGCATTACTCTTAACATTAATTTTGCTTTTTTCGTTTAAGGGTGAAGTTATCATCAATAATCCACTCACTATTTTATGGATTGCAATTCCTCTTTTCATACAAACAATCTTTATTTTTTCTATAGGTTATTTTGTATTTGCAAGGTGGTTAAAACTTTCTTACCATGATGCAGCACCTGCTGCTATGATTGGAGCTTCTAATCATTTTGAAGTGGCAATAGCAACTGCTGTTATGCTTTTTGGGTTATCTTCTGGAGCGGCATTGGCAACTGTGGTGGGTGTTTTAATTGAAGTGCCTTTAATGCTTATGCTTGTGTCAGTATGTAAAAAAAGCTGTTATCTGTTTAATGATTGTCATTTGGATGATCCAAAATGTAAGGCTGATAGATCACCTAATCAAACTTGATTGTGTGTGAATTCTCTTGAGAATAAGTTTAAGAAATTTACAATACATCAAGATATCTTGATATATTAATTAAACTATGATATACTTTCAGTATAAAACAGGGGAGGAGAAAGTTATGAAAACAGAAAAATTACTCACAACAATAGGTGCGTTATGTTTAATGGGAAGTTTAGCGAATGGTGCTGATTTATCACAAAGAGGTCCAATATCTTTTGATATATATGATACAAATAATGATGGTTTGGTTAGCAAAAGTGAATTTTATGATGCTAGAGCAAAAAGACAGTCTATTAGAGCAAATCAAGGAATGCCTATGAGAAAAGCAGGAAATGCTCCAGATTTTGAACTATTTGATACAAATAAAGATGGAAAGTTGACTAAACTAGAACTACTTGAAGGTCAAAATTCACAAATGCAAAAAAATCGTTCAAATAAAGGAAATATGAACAAAGGTCAAAGAGGAAATAGACAAGGTATGGGTCAAGGTCGTAGTAATAATCAAACAAATAGCGCAAGAGGTATGAGACGAAATATGCCAACTTTTGAAAGTTATGATCTAAATAGTGATGGATATCTTACGGAAAGTGAGATGAATGAAGCTAGAAACAATAGAATGTCACAAAATGCACAACAAGGTAAAATGATGAGAAATGCAGGAAATAATACACCTTTTTCAGATATAGATACAGACAATGATGGAAAAGTAAGTAAAAATGAATTTTTGGCAAATCAATCAAGAAGAAATTAGTTTAATAAACTATGTGGAAAGAGACAGTTGATTATTTCATATATGATGTTTTAAAACTAGAGGGACATCTAGGTGAAGCTGTCAATTTCTTTATATATGATACTATTAAGATATATTTTTTATTAATCACTATTATCTTTGTTGTATCATATTTAAGAACACATTTTAATACAGAATATGTAAGGTCATACTTGCAAAATAAGTCACCTTTTTTTGGTAATGTATTAGCTTCATTATTTGGTATTATTACCCCTTTTTGCAGTTGCTCAGCTATACCATTATTTTTAGGATTTATTCAAGCAAGAATTCCCATTGGTGTAACTTTTTCTTTTCTTATTAGCTCTCCTATGAACAACGAAATAGCAATAGCACTTTTATTTGGAATATTTGGTTGGAAAATTACGGCTATTTATATTGGATTTGGATTATTAGTTGCAATATTTGGCGGATACTTTATAGGTAGAATGAATATGGAAAAATATGTTTTAATGGATGTAAAACCTATGGAGGGTGAACTAGATGAGGTTCATATAAAACTTACTTTTAAACAAAGGATAAAAGAAGCATCTGACTATACAATTGATATCTTTAAAAAGATTTATATCTATGTCTTGGTGGGCGTTGGTATTGGAGCATTTATCCATGGATATATACCAGCTGATTTTATAGCTAAATATGCAGGAGAGAACAATCCATTTTCTGTAATTATTGCAGTTTTGATGGGGATACCTATGTATTCTAATGCAGCTGGAGTTATGCCACTTGTTGAAGTGCTTACAAGTAAAGGGATGTTACTTGGAACTGCACTTAGTTTTATGATGGCTGTAGTAGCACTTAGTCTTCCTGAAGCTATGATACTTAAAAGAATATTACATATTAAACTTATCGCTTTATTTTTTGGAATAGTTGGTTTAGGTATAATAGCTATAGGATATTTATTTAATTTTATTTTATAAGTTGGGAACCGTGTGTTATATGCTGTAAGCATAGTTGGAGGGGAAGATGAAGATTGAAATATTAGGAACAGGTTGTGCAAAATGTATTGCACTTGAAGATGCTGTAAAACAAGCAGTGGCAAAAATTGGTGGATTTCACAGTATCCAAAAAGTTGAAGATATAATGAAAATTATGGATTATGGTGTTGTTAGTACACCTGGATTAGTGATAGATGGTGTTGTAAAAAGCACGGGAAAACTTTTGAGCGTGGATGAGATTGTAGATATAATAAAAGCATAGGAGATACCATGAAAAAGATTACTTCTTTAAGTTTAGGCTTCTCATTTTTAATAATGAGTTATACAGGGATTATGTTATTTCTTTGTCCTAAAGGGAAAGTTGCTTATTGGGCTGATTGGCATCTATTTGGTCTATCAAAAACTCAATATGGAGATATCCATACAACTTCAATGATAACATTTTTGTTTTTTGGAGTATATCATACTTATTATAACTGGAATCCAATTTTAAATTATTTAAAAGATGTTAATAGAAAAATATCTTTTACAAAAAAAGAATTTTTAATTGCACTTTTAATAAATATATTTTTTGTTGTTGGAACATTGTATCCAGTACACCCAATGAAAGCTTTTATGAAAATGGGTGAGACTATAAAAGATTCTTGGACTGAACAATATGGTGAACCGCCTTATGGACATGCCGAAGAATCAAAGTTAAAAGTATTTTGCAGAAAGTTAAATATAGATTTTAATATTGCGAGTAAAATCTTATCTGATAATAATATTATATTTAAAGATGATGAAACTCTACTAAGTATTGGGAAAAATAATAATATTAGTCCAAGCTATGTTTATAAACTAATCGGTACAGATGCAAAAACTGAAAGTATTAAGTATAAATCTTCAACAAGCAAAGATTCTGACATACCATCTAGACTAGGAAGAAAAACATTAAAAGAGTTAAGTGATATGAGAAAAATTGATTTAGACAAAGCTATTAATATTTTAAAGTTAAAAGGATTGGATGATATTAATTCTGATAGTAAAATAAAAAATATTGCAGATGAATTAGACCTAATGCCAATTGATGTTTATAAATTATTGATTAAATAAAGGGGAACCGGTTAATTGCTAAAGAGAATATTCCTACCTAGTATTTTTATTATTTTATCTTATGGATTTTGGATAAGCCCGGATTTTAAAGAGATATCAGCAGGTGTTGCTATATTTTTATTTGGAATGTTATTCCTTGAAGAGGGCTTTAAGGCTTTCTCAGGCGGTACACTGGAAAGGATTTTACAAAAATCTACTAATAAGCTTTATAAAAGTATAGGGTTTGGAGTTATTACAACTACTGTCATGCAATCAAGTTCTTTGGTTTCAGTTTTAACTATCTCATTTTTAGGAGCTGGTTTAATAGGTCTTGCACAGGGTATTGGAATAATTTTTGGAGCAAATATTGGAACAACTACTGGAGCTTGGTTAGTAGCTGGATTTGGATTAAAAGTAAAAATTTCTGCTTATGCTATGCCAATGCTTGTATTTGGTGTAATTTTAATCTTTCAAAAAAGTAAATCTTTAAAAGGTATGGGATATATACTAGCTGGACTTGGATTTTTATTTCTTGGAATCCACTATATGAAAGATGGGTTTGAAGCATTTAAAAGTACTATTGATTTAGCTTCTTATGCAGTTAGCGGATTAAAGGGACTCTTTATATTTACTAGTATTGGTATATTCGCAACTGTAGTTATGCAATCATCTCATGCTACATTAGTACTTATTATCACTGCACTTGCTGCTGGACAAATCTCTTATGAAAATGCTTTAGCTTTAGCAATAGGGGCAAATCTAGGTACAACGATCACTGCTATTATTGGATCTATGAGTTCTAATATTATAGGTAAAAGACTAGCAGGTGCTCATTTGATTTTCAATGTGGTTACAGGGTTAATTGCCATAATCTTTATGAGTCAGATTATATATTCTGTTGATTTTATAAGTGATGCAGTTGGTATAGCCGGCGATGATTATACTTTAAAACTGGCTGTATTTCATACTATATTTAATCTAATTGGTGTGATTGTAATGATACCATTTATAAATAGTCTTGTAAACTTTCTAGAATTTGCACTTAAAGAAGAAGATTTACAAGGAGACAAAAATTTTGATAAAGTCAAATATCTTAATGATTCCGTATTAGAAATTCAGGAAACTTCTATGGCAGCAATTATAAGAGAAACTAAGCATTTATATGAAAATGCATTTGAGATTATAGCTCAAGGTATAAATGTAAAAAAAGGTAATATTGTATCTTCTATGAATTTAGATGAAGTTGTAAGTGAAGTATATAGCCAAACAGCAGTTGATATTGATAATTTTTATAATCGCAAAATAAAAGGTATTTATGGTGAGATTATAGACTTTTCTACCAAAGCTCAATCAAATATGTCACCTGAATATATTGAAGAGTTATACAAATTAAAACTTGCCAACAGGGATATTGTAGAAGCCGTAAAAGATATAAAGCATTTGCAAAAGAATTTAATAAAATACACTGAGAGTACAAATAAGCATATAAAAAAGCAATACGATACTATAAGAAAAGATTTAGCTGAACTTTTACGAAATATTAATATCATTGCAACTACGGACGAGGAAGATGTAATTATATTATTACTTTCAAAAACTAAAGTACATACTGAGAAATACGATATAATCGCAAATGGAACACTTGATAATTTAATTAGGAATAGTTTAATTACCAATGAAATGGCTACATCACTGATGAATGATACTGTTTATGCTTATGATATCAGTCAAAAATTTACAGCGATGGCAGAAGTGATATTTATTAATAGGTGTGGTGATATGAGGAGTCTTGGTGCTGATATGGTTGTCAGTGATGAAGATATTGATTCAATTTTAGAGAAAAAGGATAATTGATGGGTGTAGCAAAGTTTATTGATAGTGTAAAAGAATTTTTAGGATTGGATAAATTTATAAATCAATTTGATAAATTAGTATGTGAAAAATCAGATAAAAAGAAATTGGTAAAAAGTATTCTGAAAAAGCTAAAAGAAGAAGAAAAAAAAATTGGTAAATCATTAAAGAAGAGATTAATCAAAAAAGAAAAAAGAGAATTGGAAGAGGAACTTAAAATTATCTCTTTACTAATAAAGAAGGGAGAGAAGATATTGGACAAAAAACAATAATCTAGTAAGACACTTGATACAAAAAACCTTGTTATAAAAAAGAGATAATTAACAATAAATTAACAACAAAATGGTAAAATTATATATATTTAAATAAGGAAAAATTAAAGTATGGATATAGAATTTATAAAAGATATAATAGATTATGGAATATTAGGTATTTTGGGATTGATGAGTTTTCTGTCAATTTGGTTTTATATAGAAAGACTTATGTTTTTTAAAAAAATTGATTTAGTTAAATATAAACAAAAAGAAAGACTAGAGATTGATGTAACAAACCATATATCAATCATCTCATCATTTGGTTCAAATGCACCGTATATTGGGTTGCTTGGGACTGTTTTTGGTATTATTGTTACATTTTATACTATGGGGCATGGTGGAGATATTGATGTAAAAATAATTATGAGTTCATTGGCTCTTGCGCTTAAAGCAACAGCTATGGGATTAGTTGTTGCAATTCCATCTATGATGTTTTATAATCATTTGGCGCGAAAAATTGAAGTTATAATTGCACTTTGGGAGATTGAACAAAAGGAACAAAGTGCAAATTAAAAAATTTGATTCTATGAATGTTGTTCCATTTATAGATATTATGCTTGTACTTTTAGTTATAGTACTTACTACAGCTACTTTTGTTGCCCGTGGTATCATACCTGTTGATCTAAGTGAGGCAAATAGTTCTACAAAAATTACAAAAAATAAAACTTTAATTATAACAATTAAACAAAATGGAGATATGTTTTTTAATAAAGAACAAATAACCAAAGAACAAATTATATTACAGTTGGAAAATTTCAAAATCAATACGGCTATTAGTATAAATTGTGATAAAAATACCAAGTTTGAAAATTTTGTTTATATTATAGATATATTAAAACAAAAAGGATATAAAAATTTAGGAATTATTACTAAATATGAATAGGTATTTTTCCTCTTTTTTGATAACTGCATTTCTTTATATAATTTTAATAGCTAGTTATTTGTACTCTTTAGATAATCAAAAAATTATAAAATCTGTAACAAAGAAAAGTGAGCAAACAGTTAAGTTTACAGTTATTGTACAGCAAAGACCTCAACCGGAACCTAAAAAAATAGAAAAACCAAAGCCAAAGCCAAAACCAATTGTAAAGCCAAAACCGAAACCTAAGCCAAAACCAATTGTAAAGCCAAAGCCGAAGCCGAAACCGAAGCCAATTGAAAAGCCAAAGCCGAAACCTAAGCCAAAACCAATTGTAAAGCCGAAACCAAAGCCAATTGAAAAACCAAAAGAGATAATTAAGAAAGAATATAAAAAGCAAATTGTACAAAAAACACAGATTAAACAAAATAAATCAGTAGTTAAAAAAGCTATAGATACTTTATTAATAGAAAAACAAACAATATTAAGAAATCAGTATTATACTAAAATAAAAAATACTATTAATAAAAATAAATCATATCCTAAAATAGCTATACGACGAGGAATCCAAGGCGAAGTGAAGATTAAATTTACTATATCACCAAAAGGTGAACTTATATCTTATAAAATTATTGAAGGTAAAAAAATATTTAAGAAATCAGTGGTAATAGCGATTAAAAATAGTTTCCCTCTAGAAGCACCAAAAGGTCTTTTTAAAAATAATTTAGATTTGTTTATAAGTATAAAATATAATTTACATTAAGAAATAATGGATTTTATAGATAGAGAGTTTTAATCAAGGCTATAAATTAATAGCCTTGATTTATATTAATTATTTTCTGCTGTTTAAATATAAAGCAATAGCTTGATGCTTTTTACCTTTAATTTTTCCACAAATTCCACTTTCAATTAAAAATGATTTTGCGTCTGCAGTTGAAGCAAACTTTTTATCAGTTTTTTTACACATTTTCTTGTACATCATTGCACCTTTTTTGATAGCCATAGCTTGTCTTTTTTTAGTAGCAGCCATATCTTTAGCTGACGAGTTAACTACAAGTTTATACAGTGCATCAAATTTCATAACTTTACCGCCATTAGCAGCTGCAAATTTATCAGCAGCACCTTTTGTACCAAATGCATACTTACTTACTACACTCATAGTTCCCGGTTTTTTACTTCCTACAACGAAAAATGCTTTTTTTGAATCAATAAATTTTAGTGTTGAATTATCTACAACTTTAAAATCTGTAAGTTTTGTTCCGTTTACAATTGCATCTTCAACTAAACATACAATTGAACAGTATTGTTTATTATGACCCGCATGTTTAGCTGCATGGTTTGTTTTGTAAAACATAGGTAATGTCATACCACAAGTTGGACAATATGCTTTGTTTTTACCATCTTGAAGTAGTGCAGCCTTACCTTTTGGTACCATTCTGTACATTTTCATAGATGCTTTTTTAGGACTTGCACCATCTTTTTGCATAGCTTGAACGCTCAAACTAGCAGATACCAGTAAAGCACTTATTGTTAATAAACTAAGTAATAATTTTCTCATCACTTTTCTCCTTTTGTTTTGAATTAGGAAAAGGTTATCTAAAAGTTGTTAAATAATTGTTAATTAATAAAATATTATATATATTATAAGTAAAAATTTATGAATCACACATGTTATATTTGATTTATAAATTATCTAAAGATAATGTGTGATATAATCGCGAAATATTAAATAATATGCAAGGATAAGTTATGAGTGGATATAAATTAATTAGTGGTAGTGCAAATCCTGCATTTGCTCAAAAAGTTGCCGAATCTTTAGGTAAAGAGTTAGCAGATATTCAAGTGAATAAATTTAGTGATGGTGAGATAAATGTAATTATTCCTGAGTCTGTTCGTGGTCAAGATGTATTTATCATCCAGCCCACATGTGCTCCTGCAAATGATAATTTAATGGAATTATTAATAATTGTTGATGCTTTAAAGCGAAGCAGTGCTGGAACTATTAATGCAGTGATACCATATTTTGGATATGCAAGACAAGATAAAAAAGCAGCTCCCAGAGTTCCTATTACTGCAAAATTAGTTGCTGATATGCTGGAAACTGCTGGAGTTCAAAGAGTTATTACTATTGATTTACATGCTTCTCAGATTCAGGGATTTTTTAATATTCCTGTGGATCATTTAGTGGGTGCTTCGCTTTTTGTAGAGTATATTAAAAATAAAAATCTTAAAAATCCAATTATTGCATCTCCTGATGTTGGTGGAGTTGCACGAGCTAGAGGTTATGCTGAGAAATTGGGATATGGTTTAGTAATCGTTGATAAAAAAAGAGAAAAAGCAAATGTTAGTGAAGTGATGAATATTATTGGTGATGTTGAGGGGTATGATGTAATTATTTTAGATGATATGGTTGATACTGCCGGAACTTTAACCAAAGCTGCTGATGTACTTAAAGCTATGGGTGCTACAAGTGTTATGGCATGCTGTACCCATGGAGTTCTTAGTGGTCCTGCACTTGACAGAATTACTAATAGTGCTTTAGATGAATTGGTAATTACAGATACAATTCCATTAAAAGAGGCTAATGATAAAATCACTATTTTAACCTCTGCTGAAATTACAGCAAAAACAATTAACAGAATATATACTAATGAATCAATTCAAAGTATATTTATATAATAAAGGATTTAATTGCAAAAAAATATAAGAAATTTTAGTATCATCGCTCATATTGATCATGGTAAAAGTACACTAGCAGATAGAATTATACAAGAGTGTGGTTCAGTTAGTGATAGAGAGATGTCAGCTCAGGTTATGGATACTATGGATATCGAGAAAGAGAGAGGTATCACTATTAAAGCTCAATCTGTTAGATTGAATTATGAAAAAGACGGTGAACATTATATATTAAACCTTATTGACACTCCGGGGCATGTTGATTTTTCTTATGAGGTGAGTAGAAGTTTAGCGTCCTCTGAGGGTGCTTTGCTTATTATTGACAGTACACAAGGTGTTGAGGCTCAAACTATTGCAAATGTTTATATTGCAATGGATAATGATCTTACACTTTTACCTGTGGTAAATAAGATAGATTTACCATCAGCAGATCCTGATAGAGTTTTAGAAGAAGTTGAAGAAGCTATTGGACTTGACTGTACGGAAAACAATCTGATTTCTGCAAAAACAGGACTTGGCGTTCGTGATTTAATTGATTCTATTGTTGATAGATTACCTCCTCCTACTGGAGATGAAACAGCTTCTACAAAAGCACTTATTTATGATAGTTGGTTTGATAATTATCTAGGAGCCTTGGCACTTGTGAGAGTTTATGACGGTTCTATTAAAAAAGGTCAAATGCTTCGTATGATGAATACAGGATTTGAACATAAAGTTCTTGACTTAATGTATCCACATCCTATAAAACAAGAAAAAACAAATGAGTTAGAAACCGGTGAAATAGGAATTGTAGTTCTTGGTCTTAAAACAACAGAAGCGATTGCTGTTGGTGATACTATGACAGATGCCAAAAATCCAGCGGCAAATGTAATAGATGGATTTGAACCTGCTAAACCATTTGTATTTGCAGGACTTTATCCTATTGAAACTGATAAATTTGAGGATTTAAGAGAGGCTCTTGAAAAGCTTAGTTTAAATGATAGTTCTATTAGTTTTGAACCAGAAAGTTCAGTTGCCCTTGGAAGTGGTTTTAGAACAGGATTTTTAGGTATGCTTCATATGGAAGTTATTAAAGAGAGATTAGAGAGAGAATTTAATCTTGAACTAATAGCAACAGCACCAACAGTTGTATATAAAGTTCTTAAAACTGATGGTAGTGAAATAATGATTCAAAATCCTTATGACTTGCCAAAAGTAAACCAAATAGAAACTATTTTTGAACCTTATGTAAAAGCTACTATTTTAGTGCCTGATGAATTTCTTGGAAATGTAATTAAACTTCTTAATGATAAAAGAGGTCTTCAAAAAAAGATGGATTATATTCAAAAAAGAGTTTTATTAGAATATGATATTCCTATGAATGAAATAGTTATGGATTTTTATGATAAATTAAAATCAATTACAAAAGGGTATGCTTCATTTGATTATGAAGTTACTGGTTTTAGACCCGGTAATCTTAAAAAACTTGATGTATTGGTTGCCGGTGAGCCTGTTGATGCATTAAGTATTATAGTACCTGAAGAGAAAGCTCAAAGCAGGGGTAGGGTGTTTGTTAAGCAATTAAAAGAGCTTATCCCTAGACAGCTTTTTGAGGTTGCTATTCAAGCTAGTATTGGTAGTAATATTATTGCTAGGGAAACTGTTAAATCAACAGGTAAAAATGTAACTGCTAAATGTTATGGTGGAGATATTACTAGAAAGAGAAAACTGCTAGAAAAACAAAAAGCAGGTAAAAAGCGAATGAAAGCAATTGGAAAGGTCAATGTCCCACAAGAAGCATTCATGGCGGTATTGAAATTAGACTAAATTTATGTGGACAACTTCGGCGTTGTCGAAAAAAAATTAGATAGTCACTTACTTTAGTAAGCTCCCAGCTAATTTTTTTCCTCCGTCTTAAATTTGTCTCACCTAAATTTGCCTAATTTCTATACCAAGATAAATTTTAAAACTAAGATTAATTCTAAAACTTATTTAATAAAGAACTACTATGCGATGTATCTCATGTGAAAATCTATCTTGGCAGATAATTTGTAAAACTTGCCAAAAAAACCTGCTGGAACCACATTTTCATAAACGAGAATTATCTAAAGATTTTTTTGTATATTCTTTTTATGGATATGAAGATATAAAAAAATTACTTAACACAAAATATGAATTTTATGGCGATAAGATTTTTAATATTTTAGGTCAATTATCTTTTAAAAAATTTGCATTAAATTTTGAACTTGAAGAACAAATAATTGCCATTGCCATTGATGACCATGTCAGACATGAATTTTCTCAAAGTGCAATTTTGGCTAAGCATTTAAAATCACAATTTATTACACCTCAATATGCAACATTAAAAGCTGCAAATATAGTAAAATATGCTGGAAAAGACTTGCTATTTAGACAAAATAATAGAAGAAAATTTCAATATACCGGTAAAAAAAACAAAAAAGTAATCTTAGTAGATGACTTGGTTACAAGTGGCTTAACGATACTTGAAGCGAAAGAAATATTAGAACAAAATGGTTGCGAAGTATTATTTGCTTTAACTTTAAGTGATGCTAAAATATAAAAATTGTATAATACTTACTAGAGGGTTTATTGTTAACATAGATTTATAATGTAAGTGGGGTTTATAAATTAAGTATGACACAGGTTATTGATAATATCTTTTCTAATGTTAGTTATTGGCAAGATAAAAAACTGTTATTGCAGGCTATTCGATCGGATTTTTATAATGATAAAAATATGATTGTTAAACTTTTGGGTGTCTCATCTGCTCTTGTATCTCCTGGCAATGAAGCTAAAAAAGATATGTGGAATCATCAAATCAACAAGTATAATATGGGCGATGATATATTAAGAAATGTAAATCCTGATATTTTAAAAGATTTTGATTTTGCAAAAATGGCGATTGCAAAATATAATAGAACTTATATATTTTTGGATAAAAGTTTACAAGCAAGTAAAGAATTGGCTGCTTTAGCTTCAAGATATGAAACAGATGAACATCCGCACAACAGTCCTATATTAGAATATATGCCTGAAATATTTAGAAACGATGGTGAGATATCTATCATGGCAACTACAAGAAATCTTGAAAATTTAAGACTTGCCAAACTATTACAAAATAATAAATATTTTATTGTTGATATGATTAATTTTATATATGAAGACGACAAGAGATATAAAGTGTTAGAATATATAAATCAAGACTTGTTAAATGATAAAAGATTTGTCAGCAAATTAGGTTGTTTTGACGGTTTATGTGAAAAATTCAGAGGTGATGTTGTTTTTGTATCTTATACAGTTATAAATGATATAGAAATTTTGTCAAAAGTAAAAATATTTGATGAGCAAATAGTTGCTGCTGGATTTAAAAATAAAACATATCATGAAGATCCACAATATATATTATCTAAGATTTTTAAATATATAGAAAGATTTAATGATGATTTTGAAGAGTTAGAAACAAAAATAAAAGATAAAAAATTGTTGCATAGGCTATTTTGGGAATTAGGACAAATGGCAACAGAGGACTTTATTTAACTGCTTTATTACTTATATTATGCTACCCTTATAGATATATTTTAGCAAGGAATTGATTTGGTAGCAATAGTTGATTATAATATGGGAAACTTGGCAAGTGTTTATAATGCTTGTAAACTAATAGGTGCAGATGCCGCAATTGTATCAAATCCACAAGAACTTCAAAATTATGATAGAGTGATACTTCCAGGTGTTGGAGCATTTGCCGATGCTATGGAACATTTGGAAACTACCGGTATGCTTGAAGCTGTAAAGCAGTTTGCTAAAAGTGGGAAGCCTATGATTGGTATTTGCTTAGGGATGCAGCTTTTATTTGACAGCAGTGAAGAGTTTGGAAATACAAAAGGATTAGGACTAATTCCGGGAAAAGTTGTAGCTTTTGATAAATCAAGAATGGATATGGATGACCACAAAGTACCCCATGTAGGTTGGAATAAATTATTTAATAAAGAAAACAAACTTTTTGATGGCTTAGAAAATCCATACCTTTATTTTGTACACTCTTTTCATGCAGTCACAGAAGATAAATACACAATAGGAACTACACATTATGGCTATGATTTTGTAAGTGCAGTTCAAAAAGATAATATATACGGATTTCAACCACACCCCGAAAAATCTCATGATAATGGGATACAAATTTTAAGAAACTTTATGGAGATATAAAAAGTGTATTTAGTATATGCTGATGAAACAGGAACAAATTTTAGTGAAAAAAGTCCATATCTTTTATATGGTGGATTAGTAGTTCATGAATCAAAAGTAAATATATTAGAATCTCAATTAGAACAGATGATAGCCAAGTTTTTAGGACTTGATGATGTTAAAAAAGTTGAACTACATACAAGTGAAATATTTACTATATTATTTCATGAAAACTTTGATTGCCAATCAAAAAGAAAACAAAAAGACAAATTGTATTGTGAAGAATTAAAGCAGTTACTTCAAAATGTAAGTGTAGATGATTTTATAAATTTTACAGATGAATTAATACAATTTTTAACAAAGATGAATATACCTTTAATGGTTTCAGTTGTAAATAAAACTGACGAAATACATACTAAACATAGATTAAATAAAGAGGTTAGTGCTATAGCATATTCTTTTAAAATGTTTTTAAATACTATTGACAGATTTTTATCATCAAAAAATGAAAAGGCATTATTAATAGTAGATGCCTTTGAAAATCAAACACCAAGTAAAATAAACAGTTTACCTTTTTATGAAAGAATAAAAGATGAAAATATAGCAACAAAAGATGGTACACATAAAGAATTGGTAATTTTGCGAACTTTACATGAATCGATGCTTTGGAAAACTAATAATAGTGAAGATTTTGATAATATAGCACCTTTAAAATATGAGTTTGAATCTAAAAGCTTATTTTTGCTTGATAATATTAACTATACAAAATCTAAAGATTCAATTATGAATCAAGTAGCTGATTTTATGTTATTTATTTTAAGAAAAGTGTTGGAAGTAAATAATAGTAATGAAATAATAGAAAATGAAAACTTAAACAAGTTGGTTGAGACTATAGATTCTAGTTTATTATTCTCAAAGAATAACAATGACATTAAATTATCAATAATAGGTAAAGACAATGATATAAATTTTATAGGTAGCAACTTTAGTGCTAATTTTAAAGATGTATGTAGTTATTTAAAATAAAAAAAGAGAGTAACGGCAAAAACTACCTACCGCAAAAACTACGGCAACTCTCTTTGAATATTTGATTATATAATGAATAAACTTAATAAAAAATAAAAAAGGAAATTTAGATGGATATACTACCGGCAATAGATTTAAAAGACGGAAAAGCAGTAAGACTAAGTAAAGGTCTTATGGAAAGTGCGAAGATTTACTCTGATGAGCCTTGGCAGGTTGCTAAGAGATTTGAAGAGTTGGGGTCTAAGTGGCTTCATATTGTTGATTTAAATGGTGCATTTGCGGGAGAACCTGCAAATCTTGAACAGATTAGAAAGATACGAGAGAATTGTAATTTAAAAATTGAACTTGGTGGTGGTATTCGCGATGAAGAGACTATTAAGATGTATGTTGAACTTGGTGTTGATAGATTGATTTTGGGTTCTATTGCAGTTAAAGATCCGCAGTTTGTAAAAGATATGGCTTCTAAGTATCCAATTGCTGTAGGTATTGATGCTATGAACGGTATGGTTGCTGTTGAGGGTTGGGCTGAAGTTAGTTCTATGAGAGCAACTGATTTAGCTAAAGAATTTGCAAATGCCGGTGTTGAAGCTATTATTTGTACTGATATCTCAAAAGATGGAATGTTATGTGGTGTGAATGTTGAGTGGACCCAAGAGATAGCTTTGGCAAGCGGTGTTGATACAATTGCCAGTGGTGGTGTTAAAGATATAGATGATATTACTAATTGTAAAGAAAACGGTAATATTGCCGGGGTTATTGTGGGTAAAGCATTTTATGAGGGAACTCTTGATTTAGAGGAAGCATTTAAAGTTCTTTAATGAACCAAACTAATAATTCTATATTTTCAAAAGTATTTTGGATAACCCTATTATTTAAACAAAATGAATACCATAAATATGGTGTATTGTTACATACTTTTAAAGTTTTATACAGTGTGCTTAAAGCTGGAGATTATAAGTTTATATCTTCAGCATTGTTTCATGATATAGGTAAGCCGGTTGTTGCATATCAAAAGCCCGAAGATATACCTGTGAATGAATATTCTTTTACTGACCATGAAGAGAAAAGTTATCAAATAATTAAAAATTGGCCTTTCCTTAGTGATTGGACAAAGAATATTGTACGGTATCACTATATCCTTCGTGATATTGGAAAATGTAAGGAAGAGGGTAATTTTAAGAGATTTGAAAGATTAGAAAAGTCTTTGAGTACTCTTGATGATAAATTTATATCCCAGTTAAAAGTTTTTTTAAAGTATGATGATTTTGGTAAGAGTTAATTATACAGACTGTTAAAGAATATATAAGAACTCTATAAGAAATTATGAGTATTTTACTCTACACTTGTATAATGTAATTCAAGTCCTTTAGAAGTAGTTACAAATCCATTAATATTTATCTTTCCATCGTGTACCATCTTATGATGTTTTTTACAAAGTGGAATTAGATTAAACTTATGATTTGTATTTATATGACCTATGAAGCCTTTATCATCTGCTTTGTGTTGCTCCTGTATATGATGAATATCATCAACTTTTGCCCCACAAATAGCACAGCTTGTTACATATAAATCTTTATTATATTTGCTTGATTTCTTTTGACTAAGTCGTTCAATTGTATTATAATCATCAGTGATTCTTTTTCTAATAGCATTCGCTGTATCTAAAAACTCTTTATCTATATGAAGAGATTTAGCAAATTCCAATCCATAAACACTACTTCCGCTTCCATATTTTAGTTTTCGGTCAAATATTAGTTTGTCTTCCTTATCTTCATACATAACACTTAAATGCAGGCAAATTATATTTTTAAGTTGTTCAATTTCTTCTAGTTGTGGAAGTTGGTGCAAGTGTGTGGCAAATATAAAAATAGATTTTAATGATGAGAGTTTTAAAATAGCAGATGCAACGATACTGACACCACTTGTAGTTTCTGTACTATGACTTATCTCATCACCTAATATAAGTGCATTTGAAGTTGCTCGATTGAAGATATTTTTTAATTCCAACATCTCAACGGCAAATGAAGACAAGCCTTTGCTAATATTATCAGCACCGCTAATTCTAGTAAATATACTGTCAAAAAGAGAGAATCTCATAGACTTCGCTGGTACAAAAAATCCAGCTTGTGCTAAACATACCGCAATACCAATAGATTTCATCAGTGAAGATTTACCACTGCTGTTTATTCCATACAACAATATACCGTGCATTTTATTATCATTTATATTATCGTATTTACTATTTTGTATGATAATATTGTTTTTATAATCATCACTTATTAAGTTTAAATCACCTAAGATGATGTCATTTGGTACATAAAGCCCTACCTCTTGGTTATTTTCAATTAGAGGATGTCTTAAGTCTATGAGTTCTAAAAAGTTGTTCTTATCATCAGTTTTAACAATCTTTGGGCACACATAGTTATATTTTTTAGCTGTTTTAATATTTGAGACTGTTAAATCAATTTCTGCAATAAACATACATAAGTCAGACAATATATTAGAATACTTAGATTCATAGAGTTTAATTTGTTCTTTAAAAACCATCTTATTAAGTTCAATTATTTTCTTTAAATTGTGTACATACTTATCAGAGATAGTTTCAGTTAATTTATTTGATATCTTTACATTTGTTGTTTGTATTTTTGTTTTAAAATCTTTAAACAAATATAACTCATCATCAATTATCAGATGAGATTCTTCTAATTCATCTTTGATTAAAGAGTATCTTGTTTTTGTAAGTTGAATAAAAAAACCTTCTTTATCAAGTCTGTTTATATTTACAAAATTACTGTCACTTGTATTTAGATATTTTAAAATATGCGATTTAAATATATTCAGCTTTTCTTTTAAGGCTTCATTTTCAGTTAAAAGTTCATCGATTTGGACATTGATTCCATCTTGAATCATATTAGTATCAACGTCTTTTAACATATAACGACCGCAAATATCTAGATTAAAAGTATTAGAAATATTTTCAAGGAACAACTCTAATTCACCACTTTTACAAGGAGATTTAAAAAACTTGTAGCTTTCCATAAATTTAACAATTTCTTTTATACTTAAAAGTGAATCATAAAGATAACTAAGCTCAAAAGGGTGCAGACGATTAAGTTTAATCCTTCGTGTGAGTCTTTCAATATCATAAATATTAGATAGTTCACCCTCTATTGGGGTATGATAATCATAAAGTTCTTTTGATAGAGCATATCTTCTTAGGAGTTCTTTTTCATCTTTAATAGGATGTGTTAGTCTCTCTTTTAAAAGCCGCTTTCCCATTGCTGTAGAAGTGTTGTTTATAAGTTTACTTATACTGATTTGATGTGCAGATTCAATAATATTTAATTGTTCTAAAGCATTGTTTCCTAGATAAACATAACGACTAACATCCAGTTTAACAGGATATGATAATTTCTGGCAAATACTACTATCATGTGTAATTATAAAATCAATTAAAATAGCCAAACTTTCACTCGCAAGAGCATATCTTTCCATATCAAGATGTTCAATTGGTGTAAGAAGTGATTGGATATTAAATACATTTCTAAACAGATCATTTTGATAACCCACTTTTGCTTTTAAGGTACTGATATGATAAGTTTTATTCTCACATTCAAGATAATTAATAATCTCTTTTTGATTTATATCTTTGGAAGCAAAAGTGATAATAATTTCATTTGTTTTATGCATATTCATATAGTTAAATACTTCATCAAGAGCAAAACTTGGATCTTCGCTTGTTCCATATACTTCATTGAAATAACACTTACCCGTAGTTACATCAATAGCACTGTATCCAACTAAATAGTTACCTTTTACTTGGTCTATGATGATTGAAGTTGTATTGTTTTCATCAGAATTTAAAACAAAATCAAAGTTAGTTCCCGGAGAAATTATAGCTTCTAAAACTCTTTTGACATTTGGTGGAGTGCCTCGCTGTTTTATAATAACTATTGTATATTTTTCTTCCGCAATTATGCGGATTAAATGCTTTTCAAAAGATACTACAGGAACTCCTGCCATAAGCGGATTTTCTTGGGAATTTTCTAAAATTGATTTGTTTTTGCGTGTTAGCTGGATATTTAAAAGTTCAGCTATTTCTTTAGCTTTTCCAATTTGTTCAATATCATTATTTACTTCATAAGTTTCAAAAAATGTACCAATCTCAATTAATACTACAGTATCTTTTCCGTACTTTTTTTCAAATAGTTTTTGAAGTTTAAAATAGGCTTGTGTTAATAATAGTGATCTATCTTCTAATATCTCTTGTGCTTGTGCTTTCATATTTGTGATTATAGCTCAAAATGTATATATAGTTGATAAATATTAATATTTTTTAAGTTCTAGTCCCATCAAATGTAAAGGCTTGTGACTTAAGATTCGCAAAAAGCTATTTGCTGACTCATCAACAGTAAAAGAGAATATATATTCTTTTTGATGGGAACAAACAGATTTATCTATATAATGATTAAGATGATTTGAAATCACTTCTACTCTAAAAGAGATATTTTCTTCTGTGGTAAAAGTGAGGTTATATTTACCATTTTTCAGATTACCCAGAGGGATAAAATAACCTTTCTTGGAAGGTAAAGCAAAGTGTGATAGATTTTGCTGTTCCCAAGCACCGTTATTTGGCATCAATAAAGCACATTCTGTTTTCATATAATTTAGAAGAGTGAAAAAATCTTTTGTTTCATTTTCGCTGAGCTTTGAATCGCCTGCATATCGTTTTATATGACTGCTTGCTGATTTATGACCACCGTAAAAACTAAGTCTGCCGCTACATCCACCCTCATGACATTTTGCACACAATGTATTAAAGATAACCGCTGTTTTTGTACTGATTGATTTTATCTTCTCATTTGCCTGTAATGGCAAATAAGCAAATCCAGTCAAAATGAAAATACATATAAATTTTATCATTATCTATTGTACTAAAATACTCTTTATTTAATAATTAAGTATTTTATTATTTAAATTATATTATTTCTACTTGTATATTATAGTTTTCATCAATTGCATATTTTATATCTAAATTTTTTAAAATATTTGTGATTTTACATAGTTCTTGAGTGATCAAGCTTGTATCATTTAAGGCATAAAAAACTGCATCATCTTCCAATTCATAATTGAATATTGGACCAAAATCAATATTGTTTATATCTTCAATCGTTGCCATACTTCTCAATTCTATATCCGTTTGCTGCATGATTTTTTATAACTAAGCAGGGCAATGATTTTCTAAGTTTAGAGACAAGTTGTCTTATATAACCGTTTCCTACTGTTTCACCCCAGACATAATTTTCTATTTCTGCATTTGAAACTGTATTTCCAATATTTTTAATTAGTATATCTAAAAGTAGAGTTTCTTTATTGGTAAGTTGTATAACACTATCTTTATAATACATTAGTTTGTTAATTGGACTAAAAGTACAATTATCACATAGTTTTATTACTTGTGAGGATCTTAATAACGAATGATTTATTTTTACAACTATTTCTCTAATATCAAGTGGTTTTTTCATATAATCATCACAACCTAAGTCATAGGCATTAATAATAGTTTCTATGTTGGTATCACCACTTATAATGAAAACTTTTGCATCAATATTTACTAATTTTATTTGCTTTACAAGCTCTAGACCATTAATATTCGGCAAATTAATATCAATTAAATAGATATCAAAATTTCTACCAATATTATCAAATGCTTCTTGTCCGTCAGTAAATGTTGTTACTTTATAACCCAACGATTCCAAGTTTTCTGTTATTACTTTATTTAATCTGTAATCATCCTCGACTATAAATATCTTCATAAAATCATTATATTATATTTTTTGTCTAAAAAGTGTAACTTTTGATAGATAAAATAACTTAATATATTTTTTGGACTAATTAATCACATTTTAGAAAGAAGACCAATCATCATCTGTTTTTTTAGGTACAAAAGTATTATGATGTTCTTTTATATTCTTTTCTATCTCTCTTCTATCAGGTCCAGTGTATGATGTATCTACAGTTTTTTTCCTAAATTGTTTTCTTTTTTTAGTTTCCTGTCCCTTACAACTATCTGCTTTTACCATATTTAGGTGATCAAATACACCTATTATTGATCGTTCAACACCCACTGCAATTTTATTTAATATCTCATTTGTTGCAAATTTGGCATCTTCATTTATATAGTTTTGTACACCATTATGCACATCTTGATGTATTTGTTTTAGCTCAGTCCAGTTTTGAGTTTGTGTATACTCTTTATTTTCTGCTTCTGATTTATCAATCCATTTACCTAAATTACAAGAATGATGATCTACCACTTTCCATACTTGATTTGTTCCAAGTTTTGCATAGTTGGTTTCTTTAAATTTGAGATGATCATTTTTAAGATTCGATGTTATATGTGAAAGTTCTGCATTACATATTTGCTGCATAGCTTCCTCTTTAAATTGAGTATGTTCTGAAATATCGGTTAGATTTGTAGCTAAGTTTGATACCTTATCTGCTAAAGCTTTAATATTTGCAGCTTCCATTGCATTTTGCTGGGTTGCTCCATCCAAGCTGGATACTGAATCATTTATTTGCATTATTGCAGTTTGTTGCTCTTTACTTGCAGTTTCTACATCTGATATAAGTTCTAAAGTTTTTGATATACTCTCATTTAAATATGAATAGCCATCTATCATCTCATCTGCAATTGATTTACCTTCATTTGCCTTAATATTGGCATTTGCTACTAAAGCTTTTATCTCATTTGCTGCATCTGCACTTCTTGATGCCAAGTTTCTTACTTCTTGTGCAACAACTGCAAATCCTTTTCCGGCTTCTCCTGCTGTTGCTGCTTCTACTGCTGCGTTAAGTGAAAGAATATTTGTTTGAAATGCTATTTGATCTACAACAGTTATTGCTTCACTTATAGAACTTACTTCTTTATTTATCTCTTCCATAGAATTAGCCGTCTTGTTTGCCAAAACCTGACCAGAACTTACAGATGTGGTTACGCTATTGGCATATTGAGCCATTTTTGTTACACTTTGAGTACTGCTTGATATATTTGCAGTTATCTCTTCTAAAGCAGCGGCAGTTTCTTCCAAGTTTGCTGCTTGTTGATTACTTGCATTTGAAAGATTACTTGAAGAATGTGCTAAAATTTTTGTATCGTCATTTAAAGCGTTACCACTAAGTTTAATCATAGCTACTAGTTCAGATACATTATTTCCCAACAATTTTGACCCGGCAGCAATTGTTCCAAACTCTCCGTTTAGGTCATCACTGATAGGAATCTGATAAGCAAAATTAGATTGACCATATTCAATTAATGTTTTGTTTATAACTTTAAGCTTTTTATTTGTAGAGATTATCATGTCATTAATTTTATTTTTTAACTCTTCTACTTGAAGATTTGTTGTAGATTGTTTAATGTTGTACTGGAAAAAACCATTATTTACTTTTTCAATAACATCATCAATCTCATCTATAACTTTTTTATCTTGTTCTATTAAATCTTTTGTTTTAGAGATATTTTCATTTACAACTTCTGCCATATGACCTATCTCGTCATTTGATTCTATTTTTATATCATTTACGTCATTTATCTCTTTATTTATATATTTAAAGAAATCTAATAAACCTGTTTGAAATATTTTAATTGAAGATGTGATACCTTTCATAATAATTAAGGCAATAACTATTGATATAATTATAAATAGTATATTAAAAATAATAGCAGTAATTAAAGCGGTATTTACTTCATCTAATTCTGACTTTATAGTTACCAGTAATTCTTTTGCCAAATTATCATCTATTCGTTTAAGCAGATTTATTTTAGCAGTGATTGTTTTAAACCAATAGCCTGAATCCTCTCCAAATCCACCTATAGTTACAGCATCTTTTGCAATCTTTCTCATTGAATTTACTTTATCTACGGCATCACCTTTTAATGTTTTATTATAAAAGTTAATAAAATTAGGATTTGCACTCTTTTTAAAACTGGTTAAAAAACTGTTTTGTTCAGTCATAAGCTTAATAAATTTATCTTTCATCCCCGGTAAGAATTTATTTCTAGCAAATGTATTTGATAAAACTGCTCTTTCAATACCGGCTCTTTCTTTACTCATTATAAAGTTATACAGTGCTGTTAAATCTCTTGATTCATCTTTATTTGTCACAACTTTTGTAACTGCCCCTACAGTATCTAAAAAAGCGGCATTCATATTTGTATAAAATCCAATAGCCTTTGATGCCGGAATTGATAAAGTATTTACTTTATTTCTAATATCTGATATTTTATTTAGTTGATTTAATGCTTTATCTAAATATTTAGAAGCTTCTGGACTGAGTAATCTCTTATATTTTTGAAGAGTATCTTTTAACTTATTAACTCTGCTGTTGGTAAGCTCTCTTTGATTTGGAAGTTTTTTTACAAATTTTTTACCCTTGCTTCCTATAAATCCTGCTGTTGCACCTCTCTCTTTTTGAGTTTCATGAAGTAAATTACTAACAGCAACTACAAGTTTAACTTGTTTTTCTAAATTTTTATCAGTGATCCGTAAATTTTGAACTATATAATTCTCAGTTTTTTTAAGAAGTCCTATCTTTTTTGTAATAGTATCAAACCAATAAGTAGCTACAATATTAAATCCACCAACTTCTTGTGCATTTAAAAGTACTTCTCTTATTCTATTTACTTCATTTACGGCATCACCTTTTAATGTTTTATTATAAAAAGATTTTGCATCCTTTGAAGCATATTGTAAAAAGTTATTCATAAAACTATCTTGTGCAGCGATAAGATTGTTAAATTTAATTCTCATACCCGGACCAAAAGTATCTCTAGCTAATGTATTTGTCCCAACTGCTCTCTCAATTCCAGCTCTCTCTTTACTAAGTAAAAAGTTTGCATAGGCTACAAGTTGTTTAGTTACTTCAGGAGCTTGTGAAATTTTAGATATTTCAATTACGGAGTTTAAAAACTTTGCATTCATTTTTGTATAATATCCAATTGCCTTAGGCGTAGGTATAGACAAACTACTAACTTGAGTTCTAATATTATCAATCTTTGACATATCACTCATAGCACTATTAATGGTATTTGCAATATTTTTATTTATACTGTTTAAATCAATAGATGATAAAATTTTTTTAAGTTCAGTAACTCTTTTATTTGTAAGTTTTCTTTGTTTTGGCAAAGTATCTGCAAATTTTTTACCCTTGCTGCCTATAAATCCAGCCGTTGCGCCTCTCTCTTTTTGAGTTTCATGAACTAAAGCTGATACTTTAGTAGATAATACTACAACTTTTTGTAAATCTTCAAATGATGAAGCTTTATCGATATTTGTAATAATAGAATTACCCGCAATTATAGATAATGCAATAACCGGGATAATAACAAGCAAAGATAATTTTGCTTTAATAGACATATTTTTAAACATACTTCTTCCTTAAATATAGTACCATGATAGTATCATAATTGTAAATTCAATTAGTTGATTTAAATCATGATATAAAAATCTATTAATAAGGAGCTTTACCTGTCCAATCTCTAATTAATTTTATATCTTCTTGTGTAACTTTTGCTTCTTCATGCCATTGAATATAACTTTGCGGCGGCATAGCTTTATACATTGTTCTATAAATTTCTTCCAGCTTTTTATCTTTTTGTTCAGCTGTATATGTTTCCCAAATTGAAAAATTTACATAGGCACGACCATTTTTAACATGTCTTGCCACACTCCAAGATATTGGTGCTATTTTTCCATACCAAGGCCAAACCGTATCATTAGAATGACAGTCATAACAAGCTCTTTTGAATATTGTCATTATTTCTTTTGGTACTTTTATCTCATCTTTTTTATTATATTGAGGATTTAATTGATCCACTTGTATTAATTGAAATGAAAGCAGCATTAGACCAATAATTGATAATAATTTTTTCATAATCTTTAATCTCTAGCTTAAAAATAAATTATAAGGTCGTTTTACCTCTTCTATAAATTGAGGAATAGATATATTACGACCTTTTCGTAACTGTTCTTTACCATCTAGAAATACTAAAATAGTAGGTACTGAAAATACGTTAAAATTTATAGAAATATCTTGATTTGTTTTTGCATTCAAATAAATTTGTTCGATTTTAGGAAAGTATTCATCAAAAGAGGCTTTTATTTTAGGTTGTAAGGCTTTACAAACCCCGCAATTTTCACCGCTAAAATATAGTAAAACTGCAGAGTTTTCTTTAATAATATTTTGGACAGCTGCTAGGGTCAATTATATCCCTTCAGCTATCATAGCATCAGCAACTCTTTTAAATCCGGCAATATTTGCCCCATCTACATAGTTACCATCAACACCATAATCTTTTGCAGTTAAATGTACCCTTTTACAAATAGCTCTCATGGTTTTTTCTAATCTTTCATCAACTATTTCATACGACCATTTTGCCATTGCAGCATTTTGAGACATTTCAAATTCACTTACAGCTACTCCACCGGCATTTGCAGCTTTTGCAGGAGCAAATAAAATATTATTTTCTTTAAATAAATCTATTGCTTCAGGTGTTGACGGCATATTTGCACCTTCACTTACGGAAATACATCCATTTTCTATTAGATGCTTGGCATCTACATCTGTCAGTTCGTTTTGTGTAGCACTAGGAAATGCACAGTCACACGGTATATTCCATACCTCATGACCACCCTCAGGATAATCTTCAACTTTAGTATAAACAGCATCACTGTTTGTAGTACAATATTCTTCTAATGAAACCCTTTGGTTTATCTTTAACTCTTTTAAAAGTTCTAAGTCAATTCCTCTTGAGTCATAAATAGTCCCTTTACTGTCACTGCAAGTAACAGGTTTAGCACCCAAAGCATAAAGTTTTTCAATAGTGTGAATTGCAACATTACCTGCTCCACTTACAGTACAAACTCTATCTTTGAAACCATCAACACCGGCAAATTTTAACATTTCATCTGTAAAATAAACGCAACCATATCCTGTAGCTTCCGGTCTCATTAAACTTCCACCAAACATAAATGGTTTACCTGTTAAAACACCTTCATAAGATGATGTGATTTTTTTATACTCACCAAATAAATATCCAATTTCTCTGCCTCCTACACCAATATCACCGGCAGGTACATCAATACGAGGTCCTATATATTTATGAAGTTCAGTCATATAAGCACTACAAAATTTCATAACTTCAAAATCTGACTTTCCTTTAGGATTAAAGTCACTTCCACCTTTTCCACCGCCAATAGGAAGCCCTGTAAGTGAATTTTTAAAGATTTGTTCAAATCCCAAAAATTTTAAAATTCCACTGTTTACACTTGGATGAAATCGCAACCCACCTTTATATGGTCCTAGAGCATTATTGAATTGAACTCTATATCCGGTATTAACTTGAATATTTTGATTATCATCCATCCATACAACTTTAAATTTGAATTCTCTATCAGGTGTAGTTAATCTCTCTATAATAGCGTGTCTCTCGTAGATTGGATTGCTGTCTAAAACCGGTTTTAAACTATCTAAAACCTCCTCAACTGCTTGAAAAAATGTTTTATCTGTTGAACAATTGCTTTTCCTGATTTTTTCTATTGTATCATCTGAAATACTCATTATATATCCTTGTATTTTATACCTTAGTAGTTTAAAAAAATTATCTACTTAAGTTAAGTTTGTCTGTATTGTACTATAAATTTTATAAAAATGTGTTACAATTATTGATGAAAAAAGATGATAATATAATTGAAGTTGTAGAAGAGGGTAAGCAATGTCCCTACTTTGATGACAAGAGTTCTGATATGCGGTATAAGTACATGGATAAGTGTACTGTAGGTGAACATTCTCAGATGTGTGAACGGGGTTGGCGACGATTTGGAAATATGCATTTTGTTCCTGAATGTAAAACTTGTAACGAATGTGTAACTATTAGAATAGATATTGATAAATTCAAGTTTTCAAGATCACAAAAAAGAGTGATAAATAAAAATAAAAATACTGAAGTTTATATTCAAGAACCAACCATAAGTATCGATCATTTAAATTTATTTGATAAATATCACTCACATATGCATGATAAGAAAAATTGGAAGTATGAGCCTATTACTCCTGATAATTATTATCAGTCTTATGTAACAGGGGCAAATAAATACGGTAAAGAATTACTTTATTTTAGAGATGAAAAATTAGTTGCAGTTGCCTTAGTAGATGTATTTGAAGATGGAATGTCAGCTATTTATTGTTATTATGACCATGATTTCAAAGATTTGTCGCTTGGAAAATATTCTATTTTAGCACAAATTAGTTTGGCAAAACAGATGAAATTACCCTACCTTTATCTTGGATATTGGATAAAAGATCATCATAGCATGGGATACAAAGAAGATTATAAACCATTTGAAGTTTTAGTTAATAGGGCAGGGATAGATGAAAAAACAATTTGGAGAAATTATGAGTAAAGAAATTAAAGAGATAGATAAAGTCAAAGAGTCAAGAAAAACTGAAATATTGGATGAAGTTAATTCTGATGAACTAGGTGACGAAGAAGTTATAGATGAATTACAAGATGAAATATTTGAAAAGTTAAGAGTTTCTTTAATTCAAGAAGCAAGATTAGTAAAAAGATTTTATGATTTTTGTTTAGAATTTAATAGTTTTGAGTATGACGAGATGGGTATGAATATGGAAGAAGCGGATGAAGTGTTAGAACGGGCAAATAAAATACGTAATAAACTTCTTAACGCTTTAATGGAACATTCATCGTATAAATTTACTAATATTAAAACTGACGAAGTATATTATAAAATTTTATTTGATATAATAGTAGAAGATGGTGTTAAACATTGTATGATTGAAGCAGATGTTGATAGTTTTGATTTAGAAGTGTATTAAATAAACTTAATAGGGGTGGGTTGTGAATAAATTTTTCTATATAGCGTTGATGATTATTTTTATAAATGGTAGTTTATTCGCTCAAGATAAAAGTGTAGATTGTATAATCTTAGAAGATGAAAATTCAATAATTTGTAAGTATAACCATGAAAGAGTCAATTATGATAAAAATGTATCTTTTATTTGGATAGAACCGGATGGAGAAGTTACAAGAATAAAAGAATTGGTTATACCAGCCGGTCATGGTTCTATATATGATTATAGATATATAAAAGGTCGTATGCAGGGTACTTGGACTTTTAAAGTGGTTGACGGGGAAGAAGAATTTAAAACAAATTTTAATATTGAATAATTTATCAATTGCCATTGTAGGGGGCGGTGCTTCTGGGTTGATGTGTTCTATTATGCTCTCTCGAGCTGGATTTAAAGTTTGTGTATATGAAAAGAATACCAAAATAGGTAGGAAAATATTAGCTACGGGTAATGGTAGATGTAATATCTCAAATCAAAATGTATCATTATCAAATTTCAACTCTACAGATATAGAATTTGTAAAGTATCCTCTCTCACAATTTAATTATCAAAAATTCCAACAATTCTTTGAACAATTAGGATTAGATTTGGTGACAGGGGAAAACAGCAGAGTCTATCCTATGTCTTTGCAAGCTTCCAGTGTAGTTGATTTATTAGTTTATGAAGCTAAAAGAGTTGGTGTTGAATTTATTTTAAATACCCAAATACAGCTAGTAAAGTTTGAAAATGATAAGTTTATTTTGGAGTATGGCAAAAATCAAAAAGAGTTTACCAAAGTTATTATAGCAAGCGGTACAAATGCAATGCCAAAATTGGGAAGCAGTGACAGCGGCTATAAATTTGCTAAAAGTTTCGGACATAATATAATCAAGCCTTTTGCTTCACTTGTACAGTTAAAAAGTGATTGTATAGATACAAAAAGTTTAAGTGGTGTAAAAATTGATTCTAAAGTCGATTTGGAGATAAATAAAGAGTTTAGTCAAAGTGCATTAGGGGATGTTTTATTTACTGTATACGGTATATCAGGTAATGCAATTTTGGATATAAGCAGAGAAGCTTCTTATTCTTTAAGTATAGGAAGCAGAGTTGTTGTTAATCTTGATATTTTTCCAAATATCAGTAAAGATATTTTAATATCAAAATTAACTAAAAGACTAAAAAACAGTAATGATAAAGATAAGTATTTCTGGCTTGAGGGATTTATACACAAAAAGCTTATTAAATTTGTGATTGATAACTGCGGTATTAAAAAAGACAAATCCAAAGCTGATGAATTAAATAGAAAAGATATTATGAGTTTGGTTTATTTTATGAAAAATATGAAAATAAATATTAATGATACAAAAGGATTTGAAACAGCGGAGGTAAGTGCCGGCGGAGTTGATGTATCGCAAGTTGAATCTAAAACTATGCAGTCAAAATTACAAAAAGGACTTTATTTTACAGGTGAAGTTTTAGATGTAGATGGTCAATGCGGCGGGTATAATCTTCATTGGGCCTGGGCTAGTGGATATGTTTGTGCGAATAGTATAATTGGGTTATAAGTAATAAGCGGTAAAAATTACCGCCTATTTAATCTTATGTGCAAAAGTATATAAAACTGGTAAATATATAAGATTTAAAACAGTTCCCCATGCAAGTCCAAAACCAAGTGCAATTGCAATTGGCTGGAAAATAACTGCTTGACCGGTTGGAAAAAATATCAATGAACTCATACCTATAAGTGTTGTAACTGTTGTTATTATAATTGGTCTAAATCTTTTTGTTGCTCTATAAAAAATATCTTCAAGATTTTTTGCTTTTTTAAGATAAGTCATCATAATAATACCGTCATTGATAACAACTCCAGCAAGTCCTAAAGCTCCAATCATAGCAGACATACTAAGATTTATCCCCATTAGTTTATGTCCTACAAGAACTCCCAATAGTGAAAAAGGTATAACACTCATAAGTATAAAAGTTTCTCTAAAAGAGTTAAATAGATACAGCATAGCTAACATAATAAGTATTATTGCCAATGCAGAAGCCAAAATCATATCATCTTTTAACTCTTTGTTTTTTTGTGCTTCACCTTTTAATACAACTTTGACATTATCTTCTTGAATCTCATCTAATGTTGTCTGAATTTTTTCCAAAACTTCATTTGCTGTTATAATATCCGGATTTACATTTGCAAAAACATAAAAGTTTGTTTCCCCATCATCTTTTATCAGTTTTTCCAAAGATTTTTTGATGTTAAATTCACAAATTTCATTTAGTCTTACTACTGTTCCATCTTTTAGAAGTATCTCACTATATTTAAAGTTTTCAAAGTCATCTTTATGTTTACTTTGGATTTTTATATCAAGCATATTTGAATTATCAAAAGATACTGATAGTTTTTTTAACATATACATATTTGACAGATACTGTCCTATATATGCTTCATCTACACCTAAACTCTCACCATTAGCGTTTACTTTTAGTTTTATCTCATCAACACCAAATTTAACTGTATTTGAAATAGTTTTAATCCCTTTTATATTTTCTAATTCTTTAGTTAATTTATCAATATATTTAACTATTTTTTCATTATTTTGTGATACAAGTCCTATTTTTATATCTGATTTAATAGGTCCTACTTTTTTCTCTAAAATAGCTAAATCATCTAAATTAAATTTTTGCTTATAATCTTTTTTATCTAGAAACTTTTGCAGTCTTTTTGCTATTTGTTGTGATTTTTGGGTTCTGTTTCTATTTGTGTCATCATAATAAAAACTAAGATACGGTGTGACATATTTATCTATTGGATTGTCTGCTTTTAGCTCTTGCAATTCAATTGTCATATACATTACATAAGGGTAGTTTTCACTCGTATTTCCACTGTCTCTCCTATACCCTGCAACTGAATCTATACTTTTTATAAAAAACTCATCTTTTTTAAGCATTAAATCTTTTTCAATACTTTGAACTATATCAAAAGCATCTTCTAAAGTTGTATTTTGATTTGCTTTCATAGATATTTTTACATCTGTTGAATCAAATTTTGGAAACATCTGAAATTTAGAATTATTTAGATTTACAACTATAAGCAAAGGTACGATTACGATAAATAAAACTAAAAAAGTTTTTTTCCAATTCATAAAAAAGTGTATGATTTTACTGTAGTATTTGTTTGCTGTTTCCCAAGAGGTAACCTTTGCTCCATTTTTAAGTGTATGTGCTGCATGAATTGGTAAAAATAAAAATGATTCTATTAAAGAAGCTACAAGTAAAGCAGAAAGTGCAATGGGTATTAACTTCATAACTTCACCCATAGTTCCACTTATCATTAAAATTGGTAAAAATGAAAACAGAGTAGTTAGGGATGCTATACTTACTGGTTTTACCATCTCAGAAGCTCCTTTTATAGCAGCTTCTTTTGGCTCGTATCCCTCTTCAATATGTTGTTGTATATTTTCACTTACAACAATAGCATCATCGACAACGATACCCAAAGCAATAAGCACACCAACTAAAGAGATCATATTGATAGTATATCCGCTAAAATAAAAATAAACAGCGGCAATCACAAAAGAGGTAGGGATACCAATAGCAATGATAAATGACATTCTCCAGTTGATCAAAATCACAACTAAAATTGTGATTAAAATAATACCAAGCATAATATTTGATACAACTATATTTAATCTGTCTTTGATCCTTTTACTGTTGTCATCACTTATTGCTATTGTAATAGTGTCATTTGTTTTATTTACTTGAGTAATAAGTTGAGATATATTTTTGGCAATTTTTATTGCATTTCCGGTATCTTGTTGTGATACAGAGATTGATAAAGCATTTTTACCGTTAAATGAATATAAAGTTGAAGAGTCTTCATATTTTTTAGAAATAGATGCAATATCTCTTAAATATACCCCTTTATCACCAAGTTTTATTTGAGTATTTGCCAAATCTTCTGATAGTTTAGCCCCATTGTTTGTTGAAATATAAAAGTGTTTATTTTTACCCTCAATAGTACCTACTGGAAAGATATAAGATAAAGTAGAGATTGCCATTAAAACTTCACTTTGATTAAGCCCTAAGGCTAAAATCTTTTTCTCATCAATCAAAATTTCAAAATATTGGTCACTGTCACCATAAATAGTAGCATCACTGACACCTTGTATGGCTAAAATTTTACTTTTGAATTTCGCAGCAAAAGGTTTCATCTGGTCTGTGGATAAAGTGCTTGAAGTTAAAGATATATCTATTAAATCTTTTGTTCGTTCAAGTACATTTACACTTGGTTCATCCATATCTGAGGGAAGATTTCCTTTTATAAGTGTAACTGCATCTTTTACTTTGTTTGAGATATTGTATTTGTTGTAGCCTTTTTTAAGCTCAATGATAATTGAAAAACGACTGGGACTTATGATAGTAGAAACTACATCAACACCCTCTATACTTTTAATATTGTCTTCTATTTCAATAACAGCCATTTTATCTAAGATATCAACACTAGCTCCTGTATATGAGCCTTTAATAGAAATCATATCAAGTTCAAATGCTGGAAATATCTCTTTAGCTGTATTGTTGTATGACCAAATACCAACAGCAAAAACCATCACAAATAAAGTATAGTTCATCCGCGAGTTTTCTACAAAAAATCTTAAAAATCTTTCAAACATTTATTTTCCTAAAAGCATATAATATATAAATTGTATAATAAAACTATTAACGAAGTGTTAACTTAAAATTTGTTTTATTTTATCTTCATTAAGAAGTTCTTCATCATATTTGACAATTATAATATTTTCTGTATTATTAATATACCATTCATCACAACCGTTTAAAGTATCTAATTTAATATGATTGTCTTTATTGGTTTCATCTAAATTAATATAAATATTCTTTTTATTTAATGGATTTGGCAATGTAATAATTAACAAAAGCCAGGCAAGAGAAATAAATACTATTACCATCGAAATATCACTTAAACTTTGTAAAAAGCTTCCATCAACCTCTTTAAAGTATAAGCCGCCGACAAATCCACCTATAAATGTTCCAAAGTAACCAAAAGAGTTAAATACGCCAAGCACTTTTCCTTTTTCATGAACTTTGATATATCTGGTAGTTAAACTTTGCATAATTGGTTCGTGCATATTAAAACCAATAAAAAATACAACAATACCAATTAAAAATAAAGTTTCGCTATTTGCATTTCCAATTAAATAATAAGAAAGTGCAAAAAATACTATTCCTATAAGTAAAATTTCTTTAAATTTGCCTTTTTTTTCTGCCATCACAGCTGCTGGTCCCATTGCAAAGACACCTGCAATCATAGCAGGAAGATATATTTTCCAAAGGTCAAATAACTCCCAGCCATAACTTCTTGTTAAAATAATAGGTATCATCATAAAAGCAAAAGTCATCATCCCTTTTTGTAAAAAGTTTGTGATGTTCATTTTGATTAGTTCAGGATGTGCTAGAAATGATAATTTACTATGATCATGATATGTATGTATAACTTGCGGAGGATTTGGTACTATTTTAACTAAAATAAAAATAGAGGCTAATGCCAAAACTGCTGTTAAATAAAATAAAGAATGTATCCCAAAAAATGCACCAATAGTTGGACCAACTACCATAGCAAGTGCAAAACTCATAGCTATCATCCCTCCCATAACCGCCATAGCTTTTGGTCGCTGCTCTTCTCTTACTATATCACTAATCATCGCTGTAACAACAGCTCCAATGGCTCCTGCACCTTGTAAAAATCTACCAAGAAGTAAACCAAGTATATCTACAGAAATCGCACAAATTATAGAACCGATAGCAAAAAGTAAAAGCCCCACTATAATCGTGCCTTTTCGTCCAAGCTTATCACTCATTATCCCAAAAGGTACTTGAAAAATCATTTGTGTAATAGCATATCCACCAATAACAATACCAACCAAAGTAGGAGTTGCCCCCGGTAAATTTAAAGCATAAACTGAAATAACAGGTAATACAACAAAAAGACCGAAAAATCTTAATGCAATAATTGCACTAAGCGGTGCGATTGATTTAAACATTTAATATCCTCTATGATAAAATTCTAAAATATTTGCGGATTATACAACAAAAAAGGTAAAGAACTATGAAGATTATTATTGCATCAGGAAATTTAGGAAAGATTAAGGAATTCAAGGCACTTATGCCCAATGATGAAGTGGTACCTTTTAAAGAGGTAGTTGGTGATATGGATATAATTGAAAATGGAGATACCTTCGCTGCTAATGCAATTATAAAAGTAAAAGCTATTTATGAAAAGTTAGAAGATACCAGTGATGTGATTGTGATTTCAGATGATAGTGGTATCTCTGTACCTGTTTTAAATAATGAACCAAATATTTATAGTGCCAGATATGCCGGTGTTGGAGCAACTGATAAACAAAATAATGAAAAATTAATTTTAAAATTAAAAAAACAAAATCTTAAAAAAACAGCTGCATTTTATACTGCTTGTATTGCTATTATGTACAAAGAAGAAATTTATACAGTTCATGGTTGGATGTATGGAGATGTTATTGATAAAGAGATAGGTGAGGGTGGTTTTGGATACGATCCTATGTTTATCCCAGATGGATATGATAAAACTTTAGGTGAACTAGATTTTCAAATTAAAAAAGAGTTTAGTCACAGAACTAAAGCTTTAGAGTTGGCTAAAAAAGTTTTGGATGTGATATTGTAATCACACGTTCCTTAAGGAACTTTTATCAAAGCTTTCCAAACACTTTTCGTTCCATATTAAAATACTCATTAAGTTGTTTTCTTGTCTTAATGTGATACATTTAATTTTTTTTTGCATGATGAGTTGAATATAGCGTTAATACTGTAAATACTAACCCGCCTAATAAATTTCCTAAAATAGTTGGTATTTCATTCCAAAAAATATAATCTGATATAGTAAAGTTACCACCCATAATTATAGAAAATGGAAATAAAAACATATTAACTATGGAGTGTTCAAATCCCATAAAAAAGAATAACATTATTGGCATCCACATTACTACAATTTTTCCCGTAACAGAAGTAGCCATTACAGAACCTACAATTCCAATAGAAACCATCCATCCACATAACATTCCTCTGATGAATATTGTAAACCAACCAAAAATTCCATGCTCTGAATATCCGATAGTTCTAGACTCTCCAATTAATGCTATTTTATTTCCTAATATACCTGGATCGGTTTGATATCCGTATGTAAATATAAAAGAGATCATAAATGCTATAGTTAATGAACCTAGTAAGTTTCCTAAAAATACCAAACTCCAATTTTTTATTAGAAATTTTAATGTTACTCCTTTTCTTTTGTCCATTAATGCAAGAGGTATCAATACAAACACTCCCGTTAATAAGTCAAAACCCATTAAATATAATATTATAAATCCTACAGGAAATAAAATAGCTCCTAATAATGGCGAACCTGTTGTAATACTAACAGTAAGTGCAAAAACTGCAGATAATGCTAAAATAGCACCAGCCATATATGATCTAATCAAAGTATCTTGAATAGACATAAAAACTTTTGATTCTCCAGCTTCTATCATTTCACTAACAAAATTTTTAGGTTGTTTATAAGACATTGTTAACTCCTAAGTTTTTTATTGAATACTGTATTGTCAATATAAAAATTATTCGTTTCATCAATTTTATTTATCCTTTTAGCTTAACTAATTATTAGTTATACATTTTATACAACATAGCCTTAAAATACCTGATATTATGTCATATATTTTACAAATACTATTTACTTACACTCGAGCAAATTCTAATCGTAGTATCATCTTTGGTTTGGATTGATATATTATAAGTTGTTATATTGTTGTCTTCTTTTGGTGTAATGATTAAGTTAAATCTTGCATCATTTAAATTTAAATTTTCAATCTCTTCTTTAGTATGAGTTGTAATATATTCTTTTATATATTTTATATGAATGTTAGCTTGCAGGTGAAGATATTTAAGAGTGTCTATATTTGATGATATTGAATTTGTTTCGATTATAGAAAGACTGAGATATGAAAATGATGTTAATGCAATGATAGTCATAAATAAGGCAAAAGATTGTTTCATTGTTTTATAATCCAAGTTTGACAGATATTATTGTACAAATCTATACAAATATCAATAGTATATATTTGATTATTTTGTTTTATTGAAAAAGCTGTTATATTGTCTTGAAGCAGGTTCTCGTTAAAAAAAAGTTTATTGTCATTATATATTATTTGATTTAGATTTTTATCTTTTTGTAAAGTTGTGATTAAAAACAATTTTGTGGTTTCAAATTCTATTTTTGTAAGATTTGTAGTGAAATCTGATTTATTTTTTTTATTTACTTCAAACAAAACTTTAGTTGTAGTTAAAAATATAATTGATAATAAAACTATAGAAAATATTAATTCAAGTAAAATTAGTGATCTTCTCATTAGTATTGAACAAACTTGATTTTATCACTATTGATAATTTGACCGGTCAGGTAAAAATCATTTTCGCAAATTTGTAAATCTTTATATGTTTGATAAGAGATATTAGAAGTTAGAACTTGACTAAAACCACTTATTACAATTGAAAGAATAATAAGTGAGATCAGTGTTTCAAGTAAAGAGAAGCTCTTAGCTCTTTGCAAGTTCCAAAGCCCTGTCATAAGCTGTTTGAATAGTTTGGCTGATCTTGTCTTTTACTTTATTTTTAACTAAATAATCATATCCGGCTTGTGTTGTACCGTTGGGACTCATCACTTTTTTAATAATATCTTTTGGCTCATCATCTTCTAAAAGCGGTGTAAAGCCATCAAAAAGTGCTGTTGTTAAAGTAATCGCATCTTCTTTTTTAAGCCCTGCATTTATTGCACCTTCAATTATTCCATCAGCCACATGAGCTAAAAATGCAGGTCCGCTTCCTGCTACTGCTGTTGCAATGTCTAGCTCATTTTGTGTATCCACCCATAAAGTTTGTCCAATACAATTAAAAATATCAATCGCTTCTTTTTTTATATTTTCATCACCTGTTAAAGTGGTCATAGATTTACAAAATTTTGCCGATACATTCGGCATAGCCCGAACATAACTTTTTGATGAGATATTTTGGCTCAAACTTTGAATAGTTGTGCCTGCTAATACAGAGTATAATGTATTGGCAGTTCCGGTTAGTTTTGCACCTACTTCAGTTAAATTATATGGTTTTACACAAAAAATTATATTTTGGTTAGTTATGTCATAAGCTTTATCTAATTCACAAATCGTAATTTGGGGTATCTGTTTTTTTAAAGCTTCTAATTTTTCTAAAGATCTGCCTACAACTTGAATTTGATGTGAAGATTTAACCAATCCGCTAATAATTGCTTGTGCCATATTGCCATTGCCGATAATTGTGATTTCCAATTTATAACCTTTGATTTTTAATAAAAGATTGTAGCTTGTTAATGCTTAAAAATATAGGTAGTTTTTAATAAAAAATTAGATAAAATCTCTTTTATTAATAATTAAAGGACAATAAAATATGAGACAAATCATTACTTTGGTACTAGCAATATTTATATTTACTGCTTGTTCTAGTAAACAAAAAGATCTAGAATATAATAAGCCGGCAGTTTATTGGTATAATAAAATGCTTAAACAAGTAGCTTCTTATAATATAGATGAAGCGGATGATACTTATACATCACTAGAATCAGAACATAAAAATTCACCACTTTTACCATCAGCACTTATGATAATAGCAACAGCACATATGGAACAAGAAGAATATGCTATGGCAAATTATTATTTTGATGAATATCTTAAAAAATTTGGAATGGCAAATAATGTAGATTATGTAAGATATTTAAAAGTTAAAGCAAAATTTATGGGATTTAAAAATCAATTTAGAGAACAAGAACTAGTATCAGAATCAATTGAAGATGCTAAAATGTTTATAGAAGCATATCCTGATTCAAAATATATACATATGGTTAAAACAATAAAAAGTAGATTGGATATGGCAAAGGCTGTATTTGACCAAGAAATTTCAGAACTGTATACAAGGATGGATAAACCAAAAGCGAGTGAAGTGTATTCATCACGGGCAAAAGAAAGTTGGGATGATATGAAAAGTGTAGATAAAGTAGATGTACCTTGGTATAGAGCTATATTTGAATAAGTTGGGTGAATAAAATATGGAGTTAACCAATTACGATCAGTTTCCTGATAAGTTACCTATAGTTATTGAAGATGATATGTTTTTATATCCTTTTATGATTGCACCGCTTTTTATGAGTGATGAACAAAATATAAATGCCGTAAATTATGCAATAGATAATAATAAACTTTTAACAGTAGTTGTCAGTACCCCTACAAATGAGGGGAAAAGAGGTGCAACATCATTTTATAATGTTGGTGTAGTTGGAAATGTTATGAGAAAAGTAACTTTACCTGATGGAAGAATTAAAGTCCTTTTTCAAGGTTTGGAAAAAGTTTTTATACAAGAAGTTGTAGGCGGTTCACCTTTGATTGCCATTGTTGATATTATGACTGCAGAATCGTGTGATCAAAATGAAGTTGAAGCTACGCTTAATGTTTTACATAAAAATATAAAAACCTTATCAAAATTAAATACAAAATTTCCGGTTGATTTATTGAAAACTACGGAGGAAACAACAGATGCAAGTCGGGTGGTTGATTTAATATCTTCTGTACTTGCTATTGGCAAAGAAGATTCTTATCAACTTTTTCGTGAGCAAAATATTTTAAAAAGGTTAATATCTTTAATCGGATATATTAAAAAAGAGATTAATAATTTTAAATTACAAAGTGAAATTAATAAAAAAGTAAATTCAAAAATAGAGAAAACTCATAAAGATTATTTTTTAAAAGAACAGATGAAAACCATTCAAAAAGAATTGGGTACTGATGATCAAAGAGATAAAGAGATAGACGTCTTTAATAAGCGATTAAAAAAACTGAAACCTTTTATGCCAATACAAGGCTTTAAAGAGGTTAAAAAGCAAATTGAAAAATTAAGACGTATGCATCCTGACAGTGGTGATGCTTCGATGTTGCAAACTTATATAGAGCAAGTGCTTGAGATTCCTTTTGGTAAATATTCTGATGATAGAAATTTACCCGAAGCAGAACAAACGATAGATATAAATCAAGTTGAAGCTCAGTTAAATGAAGATCATTTTTCACTGAAAAAACCAAAAGACAGAATAGTAGAATTTTTTTCAGTTAAGCAATTTTTAGAGCAGCGAAATATTAAAGATGTTAAAAACAGTGGTACTGTATTATGTTTTGTAGGACCTCCGGGAGTCGGTAAAACATCTTTGGCAAACTCTATTGCAAAAGCTTTAAAAAGACCACTTGTGCGAATTGCCTTAGGTGGTATGGAAGATGTTAATGAATTAAGAGGGCATAGAAGAACTTATGTCGGTGCTATGCCCGGTCGTCTTGTAAGCGGGCTTGTATCTGCCAAAAGAATGAATCCTGTTGTTGTACTTGATGAGATAGATAAAGTAGGATCAAATCATAGAGGTGATCCTACTGCAGTGATGTTGGAAATTTTGGATCCTGAACAAAATAATGAGTTTAGGGATTTGTATCTAAATTTTAGTATAGATTTAAGCAGTTGTGTATTTATTGCAACTGCAAATAGTTTGGGTTCGATTCCAGCACCATTAAGAGATAGAATGGAGTTTATTGAGATTAGCAGTTATACTCCAAGTGAAAAGTTTAATATAGCCAAAGATTATTTGATACCTCAAGAACTTAAAAAACATGGTTTGAAAAAGAGTGAAGTAAACCTTAGTAGCCCAACTATTAAATTAATTATTGAGAAGTTTACCCGTGAAGCCGGGGTGAGAAATTTAAGAAGAGTATTTGCCAAACTATTTAGAAAGGCTGTTAAGCAATTTGTATTAAATAAAGATACTAAAAAAATAGTTATTAATACTAAAAATTTAGAAGAGTATCTTGACCAGCCTATTTTTGAAATAGACCCGGCAGAAAAGAGAAATAGTATAGGGGTCGGAAATGGACTTGCTTGGACAGCTGTCGGCGGTGATGTTCTTAAGGTAGAAACTATTAAGTTTAAAGGTAAGGGTACTTTACAACTCACGGGAAATATGGGTGAAGTTATGAAAGAATCAGCAAAAATAGCTTACAGCGTAGTTAAAAACCTCCTTAAAGTCAAAGATGATAAAAGCAGTATTTTTGATATTCATATGCATATTCCCGAAGGTGCAACTCCAAAAGACGGACCAAGTGCAGGTGCTGTGATGGCTTTAACTTTATATTCTATTTTGACAAATAAAAAGATTAAAGCAGATGTTGCTATGACGGGTGAATTAACTTTAACAGGAAAGATTTTACCTATTGGCGGGTTAAAAGAAAAATTAATAGCAGCACATAAAGCTAAGATGAAAAAAGTATTGATTCCTAAGAAAAATTATAAAAGAGATTTAAGTGAAATTCCAGATGAAGTTAAAGAAAGTTTAGAAATAATTGCCGTAAATAATATATCTGAAGTTCTAAAAGAGTCTTTAGTTTAAAGTATATCAGGAATTTATCATTATGAAACAAGAAGATTTTGAAGAGTATATACAAACTTTACATAATAAACAGTTTGAAACAAGCAGAAAGCCCAGTGCGATAGTAAATAACTTTTATTCACTAATCACTATTGTTATTATCTCAATTGCTATAATTATATATGTAAACTATGTAGTACCGGCTCAACAAGCCAATAAAATTAAAACAGAACATAAGACGAAGTCTTGATTTATAAAATGAAAAAAAACTTAACAATAACCAACATAATTATATTAGCAAACATCATAATGTTTGCGGTTCAAAATATGATAGAAAATGGTATTTTAATTTTTGGCTTAAATATTTATTTTTTAAAATATGAACTTTGGTATCAGCTTATATCTACGATGTTTGTTCATGGAGGGGTTGCACATATTTTTATGAATATGTTTATACTTTTTCAATTTGGTAGTGAAATAGAAAAAGCAATTGGAAAAGTAAAATATATTCTATTATATTTTGTTGGTGGATTATTAACTTCAATTGGTAGTTTTGTATATATGTATATGAGTGGAAATTGGGCAAATTTAGTAGGTGCCAGCGGCGCAATTTGTGTATTGATAGGATTTATTGCATTAAGAGATAAGTATAACCGCAAAGGATTGATTATTTGGGTGCTTTTAATCTCTTTTGCACCGGTATTACTTGGGTTTCCAATTGCTTGGTATGCGCATATTATAGGATTTATAATTGGCTGGCTGCTAGGGTATATTCTTTAGGGTAATAAATCCAGATAAAAAGTATAACCATCTATATATCCATCTGTTCCAAAGTGTGGATTCAGCGTCATATTACATTTTAATGCTTTTCCATATTTTGTTTCAAAATTATGTATAGTTGTAATTGAGGTTCTATTATGAATAGCTTCCAACATATATTTTTGTATTTCATTATTATGAGTTTCATCTTGTATTTCTGTAATTTTTTGACCAATTAGCTCATCTTTTTTATAGGCATAAAGGTTGCAGAATTTTGTTGATACATCTGTGATAACGGCGTTTTTGTCTGTATAGATAATACTTATATAGTGATCTGACAATACTCTTAACAGCTTGAGTTCTTTATATATTCTATTAACTTTTTTCTCTAATTCTTTTTTTTCATTATTAACATTTTTACTTTTCGTTGCTAAAGATATCGTTGCTAGTTTTATATGTTTTGCTTTTCTGCTTATTTCTACAATTTTAGAAATATCAAGTATAAGTTCTTTTGTTTTAATAGGTTTTGTAATATATTTATTTATATCAAGTTCTATGGATTTTAATAAATACTCTTTATCATCAAGTGCAGTTGTTATGATAATCGGTACTTGTGTGATAGCTAGGATGTCACTTGCCATCTCCATACCATTTTTATTAGGCATATTTATATCAGATATTACAACTTCTATCTCATTTTGATGTTCTTTAAAAATATTCAGACCATCTTGACCATCAACAGCTAAATATACTTTTTTAAAAAGTCTTTCAAATGTTTGTGAGATTATATTTCTAACACTTTCCTCATCTTCCACATATAGAACTGTTATTGTTTTGAGATGTTGTAAATTTAAATCCATTTTTATATCACCTTAAAATAGTGTTTGAGAAGTTGCAGGTGGAGTTAATCTAAAAAGTTCATAACTTTTTACACTAGCTATTCTTCCCCGAGCAGTTCTTTGAATATATCCGTTTGCTAAAAGATATGGTTCAATTGCATCTTCAATTGTCCCCTCATCTTCACTTAAAGCAGCTGCCATGGTACTTAATCCAATCGGTTTACCCTTGTTTGACAATAAAAGTTCAATAAGTTTTAAATCCAACTCATCAAATCCTTGGTCATTGACCCCTAATTCATCTAAAGCAAATTGACATCTTGATAGATCTATTTTCATTTCATCTTCCACTTCGGCAAAGTCTCTTACTCTTTTTAGCAGTCTAAGTGCAATTCTTGGTGTTCCTCTGCTTCTTCGTGCAATTTCACGACTGGCACTCTCTTCACTTTTTTTGCCAAGTTTGACAGATGCTTTTGATACAATTTTACTTAACTCTTCATTGTTATAAAATTGCAAACGAAAAGTAACACCAAACCTGTCTCTTAAAGGATTGCTAATCATTCCAGCTCTTGTAGTTGCCCCTATTAAAGTAAATTTTGGCAAATCTATTTGTACAGTTTGAGCAGCCGGTCCACTTCCAATAATAATATCCAGTCTAAAGTCTTCCATAGCAGGATAAAGTATCTCTTCAATTGCAGGACTTAATCTATGAATTTCATCTATAAAGAGTATATCACCTTCTTCTAAGTTTGTAAGTATTGCCGCTAAATCTCCAGACTTTTCTATCATAGGGGCTGCCGTTACTTTGATGTTTGAATTCATTTGTTTGGCAATGATATATGCTAAAGTAGTTTTACCAAGACCAGGAGGTCCAAAAAGTAAAATATGGTCAATCGCTTCATCTCTTTTTATACTGGCCTTTATAAAAACTTGAAGATTCTTTTTTATTTTTTCCTGACCGATATAATCATCCCAAATAGATGGGCGAAGCAAATTCTCATTTGATTCATCCTCAAAAGATATTTGTTCTATCTCTACTAATCTTTCCATATTATAAAATTATTCCATACCTTTTTCATATTTAATAACTTTATTTCTTCCTGTTTGTTTTGCTTCATATAATGCTATATCACTTTGTTTCACATATTTCCAGAAATCTTTATTTTTATTTGGAAATAAAGATACTCCAATACTTACAGTTTTACTAAAAGTTTCTGCCCCTGCTTGAATTTTTTGTTGAGAAAATGCAATTCTAATCTCTTCTGCTGTTTTTATCAATTGTTCTTCTGTACAATCAGAAACAACAACAATAAATTCTTCACCGCCAAATCTTATAACAATATCTTCTTTTGAAACTACATCAATTAAAGTATTTGCAATGGTTTTAATAGCAATATCACCTATATCATGTCCATAATTATCATTAATTAGTTTAAAGAAATCTATATCAACCATCATCACCCCGCAAGGTGTGTTTTTTAAAGCACCGTTATACAGTGTATTATCTATAAAGTTTTCAAGAAATTTTCTATTATAAAGCCCTGTCAGAGGGTCTGTTTGAGCACTACGTTCTAGTATTTGCATTAATTTTTTACTTACAATTTCCGGTTTTGCAGTGTCAATATAATCTTTGATAAATGGAAGTAAACTTCTAATTCTTTCATGTTCTTCAACTGTATCACAAACTATTGAAATAATAAAATCAAGATCATTAGAGATAGAGTGAGGGATGCATATATAATATTTATCAGAATTGAATTTATCACAAACATCAATAAACTGACATGAATCAATTAGTGTATTTGTTCTATCCGCTCTGCATCCACCGGATAAAGGATCACATAAAATTGTTTTATTTACATATACTATTTGAGTACTTTTATTGGTTGTATCCGCTTCTATAAAATTAAAATCACAAATATTATATTTATGTTCTAAAACTACGGAAATTCGCTTATAAACATCTTCTATATGCTCATCATTTTCAATAGTTTTCTTAAATTTATAAATATCTGCAAGTCTGGTTACGGTATTTTCAACATCAATAATCGGGTCTTTAACATCTTCTGATTTATGCGCGGTTAAAAATATATCTATTTTATCTTCCATGGATACTAAACTAGTCTGTAATTTATTCATATGTTCATTTATCCAGTGTGCAACATTTTTTGCCTGACCACTGGTAATATCATTGATTCTGCCACTATAATCACCGGTATTTGCTTTTTTCATAACATCTTGAATAGATTCAAAAATAGAAAGATATGGAATAATGAGATGTCTAATAAACCATAAAATTATAAGGATTAAAATAAAAGATATAGCAGAAGTATATCCAATGATTTTTGTACTTGTTAACTTTAAATCGTCTACACTTATAACCATAGAAATAACACCTAAAATATCACCTTCATTAGACTCATGACAAGATATACAATTTATATCTTTAGTTACCTCTGCTTTATAAGGGATTGTAATTCTATATGTGCTGTGTCCTAGAAAATTTTCGTTGATATCTTCAATACTATTTCCACTTTTTAAAACTTTTTTATCGATCTCATCATGTATAAGTTCTCTACCTTTACCATACTGTTGTTCAACTGTATCAGATCTAACTATCCACAGATCATCAATATGGTCAAGATTTTTTGTTTGGGTAATATAAAAATTTCTATTTTCCATCATTCCGTTAACCATATGTGCGGTTAATCCGTTTTTTACACTTTGGGCAACTAATTGAGCTTTTGTTTTGGCACTGTCTATTCCAAAGTCTCTTAAGCTTATCGTTATGTTTATAATCATTGCTAAAAACATAACTACCATTATTAAACCAATAGTAGTAAAAATACTTTTTTTTGTATCCATTATTTATATCTCCGTTATTTTCTAAAAAATTATATCTAAATAGAACTTTATTAATTATACAAAACAGAGGGTTTATTAATATATTTCAGTATTTGATGGGAATGTTTTATCTTCAATATCTTTTACATATTGTCTAACACTATTTTTTACCAAACTTGCACCATTAAGATATTCTCTTACAAATTTTGGTTTAAAATCTTCGAAGAAACCAAGCATATCTGACCAAACAAGAACTTGACCATCTGTATCAACTCCTGCGCCAATTCCAATGACGGGTATATTTACCGCATTTGTAACAGCTTGTGCAGCTTCACTTTTAACACCTTCAATTACAAGTAAAAAAGCACCTGCTTTTTCAACCGCTTTAGCATCCAAAATCAGTTTAGAAATATTATTATTGTCTTTGCCTTTAATTTTATAACCACCTTCACTTCTGAAATTTTGAGGCATTAATCCAATATGACCGACAACAGCAATAGAATTTGATGTAAGATATTTAATAATATGAGCTTTTTCTTCACCACCTTCTATTTTAACTGCATCAGCTGCTGTTTGTTGATATACTTTCACACTGTTTTTTAAAGCCATTTTTTTATTGGTATAGGTTCCAAAAGGCATATCACAGATTATAAAAGTGTTTTTTGCACCGTTGCAAACAGCTTTTGTATGATAAATCATCTGATCCATAGTTGCACTCAAGGTATCATTACAACCTGCAAAACTCATGTTTAAACTATCTCCTACTAATATAAGATCAACTTCACCATCAAAAAGTTTGGCAAACAAAGTATCATAAGCCGTAATCATAGAAAGCTTTTTTATCCCTTTTGCTTTTTGTATTGATGTAATAGTTTGTTTGTTCATGTATGTCCTTTGGTATCATAAGTCTGTTATTAATAATATGATATGATTATATCATATTAATATTAGGATTTCCATTGAAGAAGTTAGTTGGATTTATTACCTCTGGTCTGCCAGAAAATAATTTTACAGTAGATTTAGCATTAAGTATGAAAGAAGCCGGAGTTGATACTCTTGAGTTAGGTATCCCTTTTTCAGACCCGGTGGCAGATGGACCAATTATAGAAAAAGCCAGTTTAAAAGCACTGGAAAATGGTTTTAAACTAAAAGATTTATTTGAAGTATCAAGTAAAATTGCTCCTTATATGGATACTTTATGGATGGGATATATGAACCCGTTTTTTCATTATGGGATGGAAAAGTTTTTACAAAAAGCAAAAGAGTTCAATATTCAAGGTGCAATTATTCCGGATTTACCTTATGAAGAAGCAAAAGAGTATAAAGATTTATTTGCAAAATATGATAATGCTTTAATAGATTTTGTAGCCCCTACAGATAGTTTAGAGCGAATTAAAACAATTACCGCTAATAGTTCTAAATTTATTTATTTGGTTGCTTATGCCGGAATTACAGGAAGTGGTGCAAAAGAAGATTTGACACAAGTTATTGAAAATGTGAGAAGTTGTAATACTACACCTCTTTATATTGGTTTTGGAGTTGATGAAAAGACGGCAAAAGAAAAAGCTAAAGATGTAGATGGAGTTATCGTAGGAAGTGCTTTTGTAAAGCATCTAGTTGATGATAGTTTAAGTAATCGTGAAAAAATATCTAAAATTACAGCAATAGCCAAACAGATTAAAGAAGAGATAAACTAAACTTATACTATAATGCCATTTTTAAATTGACCCCGTCGTCTAGCGGCCAAGGACATTCGGATTTCCTCCTAAAAACGCAAGTTCAAATCTTGCTGGGGTCGCCATAGTATTTATTGCACTTATAGAACTTTTTAAGGTTTAACTCCAAAATGAATATCTACCCTATATCTACCCTTACATTGAAATTTTATTTTTGATATACTCATCTAATACCAAATAAACGGCATAAAGTTTGGTCAAAAATGGATGCAAATGATTCTTTAATTGTTATTGATGCAAAAAATAATAATGCATCATGGAATAATTTAGATGATAAAGCTAGTAACTTTATCAAAGATACATGGACTCAATAAAATACTAAAAGATATATCTAATTTTGAATAATAAATTAGATATATTTTATGTAACTATTCTATAATTAGTCATTACTTTATTTAAGGAGAAATCTTGTGGGACAATTTAAATTTAAAGATAGAGACTCTTGTTACAAAGCTGTACAGTTTGTAACAAATAAATCTAAAGAATATCAGCAGCAACCAAAACCAAATGGTATTAAGTGTCATTTATTACATTATGATGTTTATAATCAAAATAACCAGATAGTTGCTCAAGGTAGTATAAATACTAGTGAACGATGGAATACAATGAAAGATGCAATTCATAATACAGGTATAGGTAGAGTACAAACAACATATTATCCACATCCAATCCCCTGCAGTATGCTATAAAAGGATATATAAAATGGAATATAAATTTCAAGAAGTAGATGTAACAGGTTCAAGACTAAAAGGTACATTTCTTAAGGTTGCTGGTGAAATACCTTTAAAACACCATGGTATAATAATTGGAAAAAATGTAAAAGACAATAATATTTATGTAGCTGAAAATCGTAAAGGTTTAGGACTAGAATTAGCCACAGTAGAAGATTTTAGAAAAAGATATTTTGAAAATGGTGATGTTGTGCTTTTGCAAAATGATGGTAATAAGACAAATTTTGAAGTAGCTCAAAATGCACTTGATGAAGTTTTCTCAGATAGTAAAAAAGAATATAATTTGATTTTTAACAATTGTGAATCTTTTGCCAATAGAGCAATGTATAATCACTCATTAAGTGGACAAATTGTTTTAAGTGCATTAGGTGGTTTAGTACTTATTAGTGTAGGGAAATGGATTGTCAAACAATGGAAAAGTGATCAGGTAATTACGTAACAATTTAAAATTAAGGAAATGACTATGACTAAATACATAAAAAACAAAATCCTACAAATTGATAATAATATGCTCTTCAAATATAGTAAATTTCTAGAGTTTATTAAAGAATAGAAACTTGCAATTATTATCGTATTACTATGATATAATCATACATTATCTTAAAAAAAAGGAAATACGTGTCAATTGTACGTAAGCTTCAAAAAAAATGTTTAAGTAAAGATGAAAATCTACAAGATTTACTGAGAGAAGCTCTACTAATTAGTACAAAATTAAAATTAAATGATTTTAAATTGTGGATTAACTCTGAACTTAAAGGCTATGAAGATAATATTCCTGATTATAGAGAAGTTCAAACCAGACTAAAATTTTTCAATCCTTACCATGGATGGAAACCTGCAATAATAGAAGATAAAAAGCTTGCAGATATTTTCTCAAAAACAAGAATTGGACAACCAATTGGAGAACTTGAGAATATACTTCAACGTGGCGAAGCAGATTTGCATCTAAATCTATCACCACAAAATATTAGTGAACTGATGAAAGTATTCTCAACAACTTGTGAACCTTCTCAACTTATTGATAGAACACAAATTTATGGTATTACAGAACAAGTTAGAACTTTATTACTAGAATGGTCATTAAAATTAGAGGAGGATGGTATTTTGGGTAATGAAGATTTAATATTTTCAGAAGAAGAAAAAGAAGCTGCTAAAAATTTTCATATTGAAAACTATGGTGTTATTGGTAATGTGGAGAAATTGGGGAACATGTCAACAGGTTCAAATTCAAATAATACATATATTGAAAATAACATTGATAACAAAATAGATGAATTAATAAATGAAATTAAAGCTCTTAAGTTACAAGATGAAAAAGACATTATAATTGATTTAGAAGCATCAAAAAATGATAAAGAAAAAGCAAAAACAGTATTAGGTGGTTTACTAACTAGAGGTGCTGAAATTGGTACTATAGGTTCTATGATTATATCAATTTTAGGCTTGCTTGGTTAATTTAATTTTTTCATTAAATCTTGATAGCATTTTCTCATACAATTTAATCGTTTTCTAAACCTAATTGGACTTTTGATGTTGCAAGATTAATTTTTTAATATTGTATTTTTGGATAAAAGTATTTTAACTTCTAATATTAATCCATAATGATTAAATTATTAAGGGTATGAAATTCATTATTAGAATTTATAAAGTCATTAAGAGCAAAAATATGATAATTTTAAGATGTAAATATTTTTCTCTTATATAATCATCTTCATAGTTAATATTATTAAGAATTATGTGTATATGTTCCACTATAAATTTATAGGTTATTTCTACAACAAACATAAATATTTCTTATGTTATAGGTGGTTGTTCTTTTGGCATGTACTCATTAATGTATGGAATTAGTTCCTCATCAAAATTTTTATATAAATTATTTGGATTTAACCTTGATAACATTCTTCCTATATAATTATAGTAATAAAAATTTTCATTTTCATGTTTAATAAGTAATGTATGAGGTAAATATGTTGACTTATCCATTTCAGATACCATATTTACTTGATTCATCAGTAGTTTATCAGAACTTAATTCTTCTGATAAAATAATTCTATGTCTTGCGTAATGGGTATTAATAGTGATTTTAAAAAGTACCTAAGACGAAATCAAAATGCCGATGGTAATTATTATGCTTATCTATGCATGGAAGAATATGTAAATGACTAAATTGCATTTTATAAGAATCATTTCTATATAATGAATGGTTTTATATAAAATACTTAAATAAGGAATAAATATGGATGTAAAAGATTGGTTTCCTGAATTTCAGATTTCAGCAGAAACAGATACAGACTTACAAAACTATTTTTTTAAACTACCACAAATTCAACAAATTGTTGATAGTAAGTCTTGGCTTGTTCTTGGACGAAAAGGTATGGGAAAAACAGCAATATATGAATATTTAAAACAGTCAAGTCATGCTAAAATTAATGATTATAATACAATATGTATTAATTTTAGTGATTATCCGTGGCCAGCACATAAACTTTATAAAGAAACATTATCAGGAGAACTATCTGCTTATCAAAAAAGTTGGCGTTACCTATTTTTTGTTAAAGCACTTTCCCGTTTAATTAAAATTAAAACAGAAAATAATGAAAACTTAAGTAAAGAATTAATTTGGGCTCAAACATATATTGAAAAAATATATGGAAATCCAAATCCATCATTAACAGAAGTTATATTCTCAAAGATAGGTAGACTTTCTTCAATTGGTGGACCAGGTATAGAAGTGGAAGATTTTTCATTGGATATAGGTGAGGTCTCACTTGAAGAAATTGCAGAAGATAAACAATTACAATCAAAATTAAGAACAAATGCTTTTACATTACTTGGTTTCTTTGAAACTATCTTTAAAGATAATTGTGGTGAACACAAAATACTAATAGCATTAGACCAGCTTGATGAAAATTGGCTAGTAGGAGAGATTGAAGAATATAGTAAAGTTCTTATTAACTTAATTAATGTATGTAGAAACATTTCTATTGATAATTTATTGTCAAAAAACTTAAAAGTAGTTCCATTTTTAAGAACTGACATTTATCAATCGTTAAAATTTAATGATAAAAATAAACTTTTACAAGATAGTGCAATAACAATATCATGGGATTCAGACAGTCTTGATGAAATGTATTTTGAAAGAATTAAAAAGTATGCTGTAAATAATATTACAATTGATAATCAAATCAAGTCAGGAAATTTATTTGAATTTAAATTTGCTAGACAAGGCACACCACCATTCAAATATATAACTCGTCGTTCATTTTTTAGACCTAGAGACGTTATTGTTTATTTTAATAAAATTAGAGAATGTCATAAACCTAACACTACTGGATTATATTCATCTAGTGAATTATATGAAGCAGATAGAGAAGCATCAATTAGTGTTTATAATGAGCTAGTAGATGAATGGTCAAATCAATTTCAAGAAATAGAAAACTTATTAACTGTCCTTCAAACTATACAAGTTGAAACTTTTAATTATGATGATTTTTCTGAAAAATGTGATAAAGAATTTAGTAATATTTCAGAAGGCAAAAAGAGGGAATATTTAGCATTCCTTTTTGAAAATTCTATAATTGGACAAAAAAAACAAGGTAGATGGGAATATCTAAGTAGTACTCCAAATTTAAAACTAAATATAGAAAAAGATTTTAGAACTCATCATGCATTAAAGTATCGGCTACATTTAGTTGAAAGTAGATCAACTCAAAATAGTTAAAATATAAATTTACTATTTTAACTATTCTATCCATACCAATAAATAAATTGATTATTGAGATAGAAAACAATATAGTCAGCAAAAAATAGAGTTTTAATTAATTAAAATATTTAGAAAAAAAGTGTGCAAAGCTCACAATCTCTTAAATTAGTATTCCATGAAATGGGATACTAATTTTTTTACAAAATCACAACTAGTCGGGTATAACTCGTTTCTGATTTTCAGCAATATATCTCTTAGCTTTACTTTTTGGTTTTGACTTTTGATTTTGTAATTCATCTTTTTTTGTAAGATTGTGATTTAATGATATTTTTCCAGAACTTGTATTAATTTTACTTTCACTTACCTTTATAGTTTTATTTTTTCTTACCTTAATAAAATTTACAAGAGAGTTATTGCTCTTAGGACGAGTCAATCCTTTAGACTCTAAATAATCTAAAATCGAGTCATAAGTTAACCCTTCGTTATGGAGATACAGTATATCATCCTCGTGTGGTTGAAACATAGACGCATTTTTTCTTACGCCCTGTTTTTTTGTTTTTTCTGCAAAAGCCTTAGCTGTTTTTGTTATCATATGGCTATCCTTTAGTATATCGTTAACTACGGTATATTACAATATATTTACAAGTATTATACCATATCTACAATTATAATACAATGTATAGTTAATATCTTTACAAGCTTAATACAAGGTATTGAGTTTTGTTTTATATGAGCCACTACCCCCTCAATATAAAAAATAAATTTTTTTCTCTTTAAGGGGTTTTTACATAAGAATTAATTAAACATATATTTAATTAAGTGAGCTTCGCACACTATTAGAGTACAATTTTATTTATAAAATAAAAAGAGGAAAATAAAATGGCACTAATTGAATGTTTAGAATGTAAAAAAGAGATAGCGGATACAGCCACAAGTTGCCCCCATTGTGGCGCAGAGGTTATTGTTCCCGGCATACTACTGTCGCTAGTTGCCGGTATTCTTTTTCCCACAGCAATGGGAATCGGAACACTTATTATGTCGGCAGTAAGAAAGCATGAGCAGGGACAAGTTTTGTTTATTGATTTTCTCCCTTTTATAGCAATGACTATTGTATTTTATTATGTTTTTAAATGGCAGGCAAAACAATATAAAAATTATGGATATATGTTAAAAGACAAGCTACATAAATTTTGGGTTTATTTGTTATTCTTGCCAACTTGGGCAGTTTATGTTCTAAGTTTTTTTATGGCGTTATCGCCAATTCTTGTATTTTTGCTTGGAGATTTAGCCGGAAGCAAAGGATTTGCTCAGGCGACACTATTAATATTCGGAATAATCTTTTATAAACCATTCTTAAAAGTATTTAAATACATTTAGCAGCACTCTAGCTACTAAAAAAGAAATTCTTATATATATTTAATTATATCTATAATAATTATAGATTTATTTGAATGATATTTTTTAGAATTATTATAATTTTGTTTACGGCTTCCGTAATTTTCTCTAATTATAAAGCTATCAGCTTTTATCATATAAGATTTCAAGTAAGCTTGAAATAGAGCAGCTTGCCAATAAGGAGCAACTGCGTCCTCTGATTTTATTATTTTATATTCTTTTTGAATATCAGTTTTATTTTCATATAGATCTATATTTTCTTTTAAACACTCAAAAACTTCCAAATAATAGTCTTGTTGTTTTTTCTTACTTTTATAAAATTTATGTATTATATAACCTATTGCAAATAATAATATTGCAATAGCAGGTATAGCTATAAATAATATCGCTAATACAAACAATATAATCGCACTCCATTTATATAATGGGGAATTTCTATTTAAATTTTCTTTACCATTTAATTTTAATTCTTTATATTTTATCATTGTTTCATTCCTTTTGTTTCTGTTTTAGATTGTTCTGCTTCCTTATAAAGCTCATCGCTTAGTTTGCTTGTTTTATAATTTAAGTCCTCGCTTTCTTTATTATTTTTTTCAACTTTATCAAATATTTTTTCATCTTCTGAAGCTGCATTTATATGTTCTGAATACTCATTGTTTAACTGTTTTTTATCTGTTTCATTATCTAGCTCATTAATCATATGTTGAGCAATATAAAAACTACTACTACTCATATACTCTTTTATATCTTGTAACTTCTCTTGATAGATTTTTTTATTTATATATTCATCTCTATAAGATTTAAATTGCTCCAAATTGGAATCCATTGTCTTAATGTTTTTTTCAACCTGATTATCTGTTAATTCATTTCTAAAATAAAAAGAGGTCATTTTATTCTCAAGTTCATCAACCATTTCATTTAGAAATAACTCGTCATAATACTCATCATTTTTAACTGTATCGTGCCAATGTTGAGCTTCTTGTTTATCAATACCAAAGTGTTTATTTGCAATATTAGTATTAATATCAGAACTGCTAATATTTAAAACTTTTGCATATTCGATAATTTTATATCTTATCTCTTCATGTGATAATTGTTTATCTGCTTCATAGCTCTTATCTAGCATATCTATATCTTTATTTTTGACTGCACGCTCTCTAATCTCCCATAACAAAGTGTATTCGGCTTCTTTTTCATCTAATGAGTAATTAGACAAATGTATATTTTTTAACTCTTCTAAATGCTCTAAATCACTTTTAGACTCTTTTAAAAATCTAACTGCTGGAGTATCTTTATTAGTATTTTGTATTAATTTATTCTTTAGTTCTTGATTGGCTTTTGCTCTTGCTTCCAATTCTTTTTTAATTGCTTGTTTAAACTCTGGAGTACCAGATATTTTTATTTTGTTCCATCCCTTAGCTTGTGCCATATCAAGGAGAAGCTTTACATTATTCTCTACATTATATTTTTGTCTTTTTATAATTAGCTCATTTCCATTATCTACTATAAAAGTGCCTTTTGCTTTAAATTCAATGTGGTTATCTACTTCTTTTATATAAAAGTTAGATAAATCAAGGCTAGAATCAATTTTATATATTTGTAAATATTTCTCATTTGATTTATTTTGTTTTCTGGGCTTGTAGTTATTTAAATGAGATACCAAAGTATCCACTTTTGAATTATTTATATTTTTATTGTTTTTTATCAATTGAGCTCTAATATCTTTTAGATTTAAGCCTAATTTTGAATAATAAACGGTTACCTGTTTATTGTTTTTATTAGTAAAAGTAAAGCCTACGCGCTGCCTTTTATTTGAGATTGTTTTTTGTTTATACGCAAAAGATTTATATCCTAATTTTTGCATAAGCTGCTGCACTTCTTTTTCATTTTTAGCTATTGTAAGCACCTGATTATAATCATTGACATAGCACTGATTAATTGATAACTTATAATCATTAAGTGATTTTTGTTTATAACCTATTATTAAATTAATATGTTCTAAATCTAAGTCTATATGAGGCAAAACTACACCTCTTTTTTGTAACTCATTAAAAACTATGTTATTAAAGCCATATTTAGACTCAATATAGGCTCTAGCAATCTTATTGCTTCTATCTGATAGAAACTCATATATTTTGTCTTTATCGCTATTGTGTAGGGCTTTAAGAGTAGCAATATCTTTATCTGTTAAAAATAAAGGAAATTCATCTTTTAAATTTTTACCTTGATATTCAAAATCTAAATTTAATCTTTTAAGCCTTGACTGAAAATCTATCATCGCTTTACAATAGTATTGTATATTGCCAGTATTTTTATAGTGTTGAACCACACTATTAATCTCTTGTGTAAGTTTTTCTTTATTGGATACTTTTGCAATAAAATCTTTGTTATTCACTTTCTTAGTGAACCATGTAAAACCGCTAGTACTTAATTTTAAAGAATTATTTTTGTTTTCGACTTCTTCCTGAAAATTAAATACTAAGTCATATTTTTCACTAACTGTATTTATTGCCTTTTTTAATTGATGGTATCCTATTCCTAACTTTTTACTTTTATCAAAAAGTATGTGAAAGTGAGGCTCTACACTATAGTTATTACTATTAATAGAGTCGCTTCCCGAATTATGATAAGCAACCAAAGCGTCTTTAAAATCAAAATTTTTAGTACGTCTTAATTGTTTACCATGTTTATCACGACCTTTTGACTCTTCAAAAGTATGTGTATGATTTACTAAATCATTCATAAACGCAGTCATAACCTTGTCTATATCTGCCTGACTTTTGCATTTATGATTTACTATCAATTGGCTTATATCGATTGAAGCTGTAAAGTGCTGGTTCTTAGGATTATTCTCATCAAAAGTTGCAGGCAACTTATTGGAAGTTGCTGCACTATGATCTAAAATATGAGCCTTTAAGTTCCAAGCCATCTTTTAAGCTCCAAGTACTATGAAATAATAAAATAACCAAAATGAAAGACCAAGTGTGTTTATAAGAGATATCGCTATCAATATAGCTATATTAGTTCCAGGCTCTGACATATTTTTTATATCGTTTGAGATTTTATAAATAGTTGTTTGTGTGTCCGGCAAAGATTGAATATATTCATTTGTTTTTAAAATAAATTTTTTACTTGACTCTATCTCTCCAAGTGTTTGGTTTTTTATCTCCTGTATATCTTTTTGAAAACCAATTATATCTGCTTCTATATTCTCAAAAATGTCTTTAGATATATTTTCGTACATTTTATCTTTTACGGTTTCTAATTTTAAAATATTAATCTCTAGCTGTTTATTAATAACCAAATTCATATCTTGAAATTTTTGAGCTTCTGCTATAGCAGTAATAAGCCCTATATTTGTTTTATCAAGTGCTTTAAATATCGCAAAAACGGGGTCGTTATCTGCGATATTATATTCTTTTTGGATTAGTAATAATTCTCTTGATATATCATCCATTTTTTACTCCTCATCATCATAAGAGTTTAGAATTTGTAAAAAGGGTTCGCTAAAAGCTTTTTGTGCTTGTAATAATCTTGATTTAGATACAAGATTAAATTCTTTACTTTTTACTGCTTCACTTAATAATAGATTCATACTTTGTACTTTCTCTATATCATCGCTTTGAGATTTTGTGTATTTCTCCATTGTGAAAACTGAACAATCAACTTCATGAGCATCAAAAGCAGCGGTGTGGTAGGTAAAGGTACCAAAGTGTAAATTTTCGACTAGTATGTATTTGACATTCTGTTTATATGACCTTAAAACCTCAAGAGGTGCTGTATGTGTTATCTGATCTTTTGCGATTGGTATTACACATACAAATTCAATATCTAACTCATTAAAAAGTTCAATTGTGTTACTTTGGAAATAGCTTAAAAATGGTTGAAAAGATGGCGAACCATTATCTACAATAATTATATCTGCATCACCATTTTCTAGCTCATCTGTAATAGTATCCATTGCATTAATATTAAGGCTTTCAGGCTTAACATGACCGTTGTTATCTAAATTATATAATTGTATGTGTTCAGCATTTACGCCTTTATACTGTAATAATCTTGGAGTTTCACTATCATTATCAAATATCTTAACTTTTTTACCGGTACTCAAAAGTAGATCACTAAGTAATGCACTTAACCAACTTTTTCCTACACCGCCCTTACTTTGAAGGATACTTATAACTGTTTTTTTCATCTTGTTTTCCTTATTTAATTTTATTTTAAATTTTGAAGAGATTTTAAACTCATAATATGGCAAACTAATTTTTCATTGCCTTTAAATCTAGTTGCATATAGTAGATAATCATTCCTCTTAAAATATCTTCTGTCTGTTTTATCTTCCCATACTTTTCGTGCTGAATTGGTTTTTTTAAAAAAACTTGAGTAGATATAGAATTGAAATATACAAAGAAGATACTTGCTATGCTAAAGGTTATGACTGTATTTATTATCCAATTTTTTATTTTATTACCACCCTTTTTGGTACCGGTATTTAATGGCAGCTTCAATGTTATCAAGTAACTGTACACAAATATTATAAAAGGGATGAATGCTAGTAATGTGAGGACTATAGAAGAAAATATGTGCATAAGCCCCAGCTGTATTTTTAAAATTGCTAATACCTGACTTTCTAATACCTGCGAATAGTTCTCAAATGTAAGCGTGAAAAAATTATACATACTAATTGCGGAATTGGTTGCGAACAGATCATTTAGTGAGGATAAAAGAAGAAAGACCAATAGTCCGATAAAACTATAAATAATAGGGAGTGTTGCAGATGATAGATAACTCTTTTTCTCTTCTTTTTCAATTATCAAGTCATAGCCTTTTTTTAAGCCTAGTAGAAAAGAAAATATAATTGTTGCAGTAGCAAGAATTCCAAACATCAAAGATGATAAGATTACATTAGCTGCAATTGTTAGATTATCTAAAAAGATAAAAGATACCAATAAAGATATACCTAATACTATGATGTTTATTATTGTTTTCATTTTGTTTTCCTTATTTAATTTATTTAAATTTTGAAGAGATTTTAAACTCACAATTACTTCCTCATCGCCTTTAGACCTTCTTGTATATAATAAATCATCATCTTCCTTGAGATATCCCGTGTATTTATAATCTTCCCATATCTTGCATGCTCTATTGGTTTTTTTAAAAAAACTTGATTAGATATAGAATTAAAATACACCAAGAAAATACCCGCCAAAGTAAAAACTATAAATATATTTATGATCCAAATTGTTATACTACTATTACCTTTTTTACTGCTGGTATTTGCTCTGATTTCAAAGGTTATCAAATATGAATAAATCAAGAGGATAAAAGGCATGAATGCTAATAGTGCGAGGACTAAAGAAGAAAAAACATCCATAAATCCCAGCTGTATTTTTAAGAACTTCAAGCCCTGATTTTCCAATACCTGTGAATAATTATCAATATTAATCGTAAAAAAATTGTAAATACTAGTAGCAGAATCTGTTGCAAAAAAATCTGTCATCGAAGATATGAAGATAAAGACCAATAATCCGATAAAACTATAAATAATAGGGAGTGTTGCAAAATATAAATAGGATTTATTCTGTTCTCTTTTTACTATTAAATCGTATCCCTTTCTTAAACCTGAAAAGAAAGGGACTATAATAGTTACTGTTGCAAGAATTCCAAACATTAAAGCTGATGATATAACGTACATATCTATGTATGCCAGCGTTGACTTACCTGCATTAAAAGCTGTCTTTCCAAGTAAATAATATGTTTCCGCTTCCATTTTTTACTACTTTAATAAATCATTTGTTTTTTTTGATAAAATATCACAAGATTTATCTGCAAATGGTTCAAGTGGTGCATACAGAATTGATACCAATCGCTCCATTAACACTAATGCAGATATATATACATACCAGGGAGTATTAAGTGAGTCATCACTTGCAACTATTGGACTATCTAAAAATATATACAACAAAATTGAAGATATACTTATTACTACTATATTTATTATTGTTGTTTTCATTATTTTTCCTCATTTAATTTTTTTAAATTTTCATAATCTTTTAATTTGTTTCGTTCAGGTAGCCCAAACAAGCTTATATCATTTGAATATCCTCTGTTTTTTCTTTTAATTCTCGTTGATATTTCATAATAAAAACAAAAGAATACATAAAATCCAAGTGTTGTTAAGTGGAGATACCTCTCACTTATATTAAACTCTTCTTGATAGAAAAGTACAATTAAATATATAATAAATGCAGGTAGAACTGAATATATTAATATCAATAGATACCTAAATAGAGGTCTTGATTTGTATATAAGACCTCTTAAAAATTCTAAATCGTTTTTCATGTTAAACTCCTTTTTGTCTGGTTTTTTGCGCAACATCTTGCAGCATGTCTGAAGTAGAGTCCTTGAACGTACTACCAACAGCCTGCATAACAAACTCACTGGCTTTAGAAATTAATGTATATATCAAAAATATACTAGCCAATGACATAACTACAATTAGTACACCCTCCAAAACTGCCAAACTCATCGAACTTAAAGTCCCTAGATTTAACATTGATTGACTTTCTAATATGGTTTTACGAATTGTTATATTACTGAATTGTTTAATTAAATCACTCATAATAAAAGCCACTAGGGAACTAAGCAATATTAAGGTACTTTTGTACGAATGGATAAATATTGTCTTAAAGTATGTACCTATTATTCTATGGTTGTTGGGCATAAAACACACAGGTAACAAAAAGTAGCTCAGAAGTACATATAGTAATAATAAAGCCAACCATAAAAAGAAATAGATACTCATGAAGGCTACTATAATAAATGTATCTAATTGCTTTAAGAATGCTTCCGAATAAGTAATGGCTGCTGCTAAGCCAAGACCAGATGATAATATAGGAAAGGAAATAGTATCCTTTGTGACCTGTAAGACAGTACTTGAACCAGGTAATAAAAGAAGTGGAATCTTACGGGCAATATAGTTTAATAAATTATCATCATCATACTTTTTCAATTCTTTTTCAATTCTCTTTGCATTAGATTTTGAACGCTTATCTGGCTCAATATGTTGTGACAATAATTGAATCTTAAGATATGCGAAAGGCATTGATAAAAAGCCATCTTCCAATATACCTCTATATATTGACTTAATAATATCTGATGTTATTTTTATTTCTTGAGTAGTGGCATCGTCAGCATATCTCAATTGTTCCTTAATTAGTTCAACTTCTTTTTTATTATTAATCCAAATATTTCTATTTTTCAAACACGCTGGCAAACTGAATGAGTATGTTGTAACATTTGAGTTGAAAGTACCAACCCAACCTAAAGGCATATTGGCACCATAATTAAATTTATGATTTGAATGGTTGGCAACTGATTTCTGATTAAAGCTATCGCTGATTGTCATTTTATCAAAATAGGTATACATATTACTACACTGTTTGTTTATAATTGAGTTAAGCTCAATTTCTTTTACTAGATTATTTCTAGTTTTTATCAATTTAAAAGTTTGCACACCTGTTTGAATACCTGAATTTTTTAACTGATTTGTAATAATTGATTTCATAATATAATAAGATAAATTATTGTTAACATATGTAATTGTTGAATATAAAGAGCTTACTACAGTGTTTGCCAAATTAGTATAAATGATAGTGCTGTCCATAGTCTTATCATCATTTATTTTAGAGATGGGGAAAGGGGAAAAGAGTATCATTGTTATAAATATATAAATTATATATCTAGTTGGTTTTAAGTCATTTTCTGAATCATTTCCTTCTTTTTTTAATTTTATATAGAAAAAGAAAACACCGCCAAATAGACTTATAAGACTAGCAATAAATAGAGTGGTCCCAACGTTACTATATATATGTTTCAAATCTTGTAAGAAAGAGAATAAAGCCCCTATCCTGCTTGTAATTAATAGCTGATTCAATGTTGACTCATCATCATTATTATAGGTAACAACCTTTGAATATTGAGATGATTTTTCTAAATCTATATTCTCCTTATTTAAACTCAAAATGTCAACTAGATATGAAGATAGATTATTTTGATTATTAGCTCTGACATTTGTGGCTAATTCTTTTTGGATATTGTCCAAATCTATACTATTTGCGATGGAGATATTATTGTAATATTTCATCTCTTTAAGAGCTTCAAGCCTATCTCCCTCGAAAGAAGAAAAATCTGCTGGAAGGCGATACCTAAATACCTGTAATAGCTCTTCACGAATAGTATTAGTATCCTCAAATTTTCTTGAGCTTTCAACCTTGTATAAGGTACACTCAATTTGATTTTCTGAGGGAAAGTAATTAGAAACGAGATTAATAAAACCACTTTTTAGAGGAGCAGGACAAACAAAATCTGAAGCAATGTTTATAGTCAATGGTATTTGTGTTTGTATGTTAGCTTTGATTTGGTAGTCTTTTGCTATTTTGTCAACAATGATTGTACTATTTTCAGAAGTATCAACTTTAATCGATGTGTAGCTCCCCGCACTGCCCCTATTATAATAGGCTGCATTAAGACTTGAACAGAAAATAATGAATATTATTACATATTTCATAAAATACTACTTATTTCATGCTTTTAGATGGAGCTATATTTTGGGCTTCATCTTTTAAAAATTTTTGAGCTTCATCATAAAGATTGCAAGAGAGGGCTTCACCGCTTAGACCCTCTAAGCTATCATCTGCTTTTGAGATGATATTTACAATATCATCTATTTTTATCTCTTTCTGTGCAGATTGTAAGTTAATCTCAAATATTTCTTTGGTTGATTTATCATAATTATTAAATAAAATTTCTATTGCTCTATTATCTGCAAATTTAAATGTTTCATTGTCGGTTGTTTTTAATATTCCTGCTTTAACAAGCTCGCTTGCTCTTGCCAGTGAATCTTTTATAAAATTTTCTGCAATAGTAATATCTAGTCCATTTTTTGTAGCATTATTTTTCCAATCTTCTAAAGCAGAAGATGAAACGCCATTAAACTTTACCGCCGACATATTGATAAAGTTACTTTGCAAGGTTTTATCTTCTGGATCACTTCTGTTTTCATCTCTAGTTATTGACCATAACTCATTAATTTCTTCACTTGAAATTATTTTTAAAGCTTTTCTATTTAATGAAGTAAAATCTATATTTGAAGTATTTTTAAAATCAATATTATTAATATCTCTGTTTTTAACTGTACTATTTAATGCTTTTGCAATACCGTAAGCCAATTTTATATCATTGACAATCATCGCTGCAATCTGAAGCAGCTGAACCTCGGCGTGCTCTATCTCTTCATTTATCTTTGCTAATTGAGTTTTATTTTTCTCTAATATTTTCTTTATTTGCATGAGCTTTTTTTCTAAATCTCCTTTGGATTTAATTTTATGATTATCCAATTTTTTTTCAATCTCTTTTTTATTTTTTTCTAGCTCATTAATCTCATCTTCAGTTTCAGATTTTGAGATTTTTAAGCCTTTGACTGCAACTTGCAACTCTTCTTTTTTTCCAATATTTACCTTAAGTTGCTCCAGCTCTTCTTCTTTTTTTTCTATTATTCTTTCTGACATTTTATTTTCCTTTTATTTTTTATTATGAAATTTGCTTACGATACTGCTCTACATCTAACAGTAGAGTAGGAAGACACAGAATAAGTTCTGCTATTGTGGTTGCATTATTTTTTTTCTGAAAATTAAGAATTATTAAATAATTGTTCAGTATCTTTTTTGATATTTTGATATTTTCTATAATCTCAAATGATAATGTTAATCGTTGAGTCTTCAGAACTATATCTAATAGTGAAATGAGACGGTTTATTTCTTTTTGAAAATTGAGTTTTATTTCATTTTTCATTTTCTTTCCTTATTTCTTCTAAATTTTTTTGAAATCTCTGACTAAAAGTCGTTTGGTTTAAATCTTTTACATCGATTGTTTTTCCGTTGATTTGTACTGCTACACCTAAGCCTGAATTACCTGTACTTGCTGTCACCCTTCTTCCCTTGTGAGGATCGTAAAATCTGCCAGCTATTATAATGCCTATTATGAGTGTCCAGAAAATATAAAGCCAAAAGTTATTATTCCATGGTCGTATCATTACTATTCCCCCTCTCTTTTAATTTTTATCAAAAAATTTGCAGCAAACAAAATAGTAATACCTATCAGCATACTTTCTACTATGTCAGATTTGTCGTAATTTGATATTTCACTGAAAAAAACTATATAGATCGAAAGAAGAAATATTAAAACGTAACCACTCGCTACTATTATTTCAAGCTTATCTGTAATTGATTTTTGTTTATTTTTCATGATTTACGCCGTTTTGACGGTATTCTCTAGATAGTCGCCAATTTTAATTTTTGGATATAATATTCTTCCTCTTTTACCAGTACCTGCTTTAATATACTCTGGTCCAATTCCTTCTTTTCTCCAGTTTTCTAGGGTGCTGATTGAAACACCTATAATTGAAGCTGTTTGTGATTGATTAAGAGCCATAAGTTTTTTAAACTTTGGATCTGTATTGTTTATGTGTTCTATAATATCATCCATATTAATTCACCTTTAATTTATTTTTTATGTGTTATACTACTTATAACGGTTTATAACTTATTTTAAATAGTTATGACAGAATTATGACACTAATTAACTTAAATTGTACTGAATTAAGTTAATTAAGGTTATATTTGATTAAAAAAGGTTAATAAAATGAATATTAATGATATATTTGATAGGTTGTTTGAATTTTATAATATTAATTCAATAAGTGAACTATCTCAAAAAATTGGCATCAGTCAACCAGCCATCTCGAAATGGAAAACTCGTAACAGTATTTCTGCTGCTAAAAAGAAGTGTAGAGAGCTGGGTATATATAATGATATATTTGGAGATATTAATACACAATCAATTAATACAATTACAGGCGGACAAGTAGCTCAAAATGTAGCTGGAAATATGGCTAATAATAATGATACTGATAAATTAAATTTTGATGAAGATATATTATCAACACTTAAAACTGTTTCTACAATCATTAATCAAGATAATAAAGAAAGTTTTAAAAAACATATTAAAAGCTGGATAGTAGATAATTTATAAAATGGATAACATTCAAAAAATAGATTCAGTATCAAAGAGTCAAGTAGCTCAAAATGTAAATGGTGATATGATTCACACACAAAATATCTACATTGATGAAAATGAAGATTTAAAATTTATGAAATATCATCAACTTTTACAAGATGATAAAAAATTTAAAAAACTAAATGCATCAGATAAACAGGCTATCATAAAAGCTAAAGTTTTAGAAGAACTATATAATAATGATTTAGAAAAATATAAAGAATTCTTAAAATTACAGAAAAGAGAAAATGAATTACGAAATCTTAAAATAAAGAATGAAGTAGAAGAATTTGAATTGGAAGATATTAAAAAGAGAATTAAAATTTTATACGAAAAAATCACATATAAATAATACTTACACTACCGCCTTTTTTATCTCGGTTTCTTTTAGTACCAATTAAACAACTTTCTTTTTTTAAATTTCTTAAGTTTTATTTCAGCTTTTGGTAACCAGTTACCATTTCTTATTATAAGACTTAGAGCTTCTATTGATTTATTCTTATACCCTTGATATTCATACTGTATGCTGAACAGAGCTTGGCTATTTTTAATAACACAAACTCTTAATTATACCCTTGAGTGATTACTTGTAGTGGCTTAATAACAGTCTTTTTATACACACTTAAGACTGTAAGGCTTTAGCATAGCGGTTATGTTGTACTATGCGATTTCATATCTCTCTTGATTATATCACTGATATTTATTACAATGTAAGGTTAAAGATGTTGACTTAGAAAAAAATGCCTTGAGCTTGGTTGAGTATCTAGTATCACGCACAGCGCCGTAAGTATGTTTTCATTTCAGATTCACTGTTTCCAGTTCACTACAACCGCAGTACGGTTTCCTTTTTATTTTTTCACTAAATGCCGTTACTTTGGGATACTTGTATAACTAGAATAAGCCCCAAAAATAGCTACTTCACCAGACATGGAAATTATGCCTATCTTTTTTTAACAATGGATTTTAATAGATTTTTTGATAATTTATATTATTTTAGATATAATACATATTATCTAAGTAGCTCTTTCGGACGGCAAATCAGGGTGGAGCTATTTGTTTTTAATTCTACATAGTAACTTTCCTTTTTTTAATTATTTTGTATTTAGCAGTCCGCATAGTAGATATACTATATTTTATTTTTTTTCTATTGTTATAAGATTGTATTCTTTTATTAGATTGTCGTTCACTAATCATAATTATTTCCTTTCTTTTCAGTTTACAGAACTATGCTATAAATTGAATTTATTTTTTTAATTGAAAAAGTAAATGTTGATTAAATTATAATCTTGACAGGATGTATAATTTAATTAATAAATACTTAGAGCTTAACAGTTACCAAGTGATAACTGTCTTGATAGATAATCCATCGTAAGCCCATACATCGCTGTCAAGCTCTAAATATTTATAGAGTTAGTATATAAGTTTTTTTGAATAATGTAAATAAAGAGATTTTGTGTTAAAAAGCTTCCAATATTCCATAAATAAATATAACAAAGCTTATTAAATACAATAGGGTGTATTATTATGATTAGTAACCTTAAAAAAATAAATTAGTTTTTAGTTAATATTTTAAATTTTTGCTGATTATCTCTATCCGCTTTATTCCTAATCTAAATCTAAAAGCTCTTGTTTTTATATAACTTTGTATAAAATTGCTTGACTTTAAAAAATATTTGTTATATAATTCATCTGAAAACATGTATATTCAATCTCTAAGACTTAATTACTCTTAGATACTTTGGAATGAAATTGAGGGTAGGGATTTTTTCCTTACCCTTTTTTTATGATGGGTGGTATCTGAAATATGGGTAAAGGGAATTCCATATGAAAGGAATTTACATGTTTAGACTATTAGTAATATTAGTCGTGGTTGGATTTATCCTAGTAGTACCAATTTATTAAAACTACAGGGGGAATTAATTACTCCCCCACCTTTTAAAATCCTAAATTAATAACAGATTCTCTCCCACTATCAGGATTAAGTTTTGCATATCTTAAAGTCATTTTAATATCCTTATGGTTCATTAATTTCTGAATAGTATATATTGGAGTACCATTAATTGCTAAATGACTTGCAAACGTATGTCTAAGTGTATGAATAACTACTTTATTTTTAGTATCATCTTTATCAATTTCATTATTGAATAGTTCATTTAGTGTAGCTCTTAATCTTCTTTGATGATTTAATATAAATAGCTTGTCATTGGCTGTTAAATGTCTTGTATAGTCTTTTAATAGTTCAATAAGATCATTATTTAAAAATGATTTATATGTACTATTATTTTTAAAATCTTTTAGTGTAATTAACTTATGTGTAAAATCAATATCTTTTTTAGTAATATTTAAAACTGTTGCTAATCTTCCACCTGTATTTAAAGCTATTTTATAAAATAGTAATAAGCTAATATCATTTTCTACATATTTATATAGTTCTTGTATTTCGACTTTGGTTAAAAATCTTTCTCTTGCATTGTCTATTATGTCTTTAATAATATATTTTGAAAAATCATTTTTTGTCAAATCATTTCTAAGTGCAAATCTATCAATAGTAATTAATAGGTTTTGGATATCATTAATATATTTAGTTGATAATTTCTTTTCTTTATCTCTTTTTGATTGTAAGCTCTGTAAAGTCTTTTTCCACTTCGTAAGCATATTCTTATCAATTGTATCAATATCATCAAAGTATGGTGCTATATAGTTGTTATAGATACCCTTATCTGCTTTTGTAGTTGCATTGTTTTTTCTGGTATTAAAATATTCATTTGCTATATCTTCTAATAAGTTCTTTTTAGCTTTTTTCTTTTTAATAGCAGCTGGCGGCTCTTCTCCCAGTCTTTGCTTTGTAATGATCTCATTTCTTTTTTGATTGCAATAGGCTTCACGGATGCCCTCGCTAAATTTTCCAATTTTTACCCATACTTTTCTGTTGGTAATTGTATTTTTATAAGTAATATAATATACTTTATCTTTATTTTGTAAAATACTATAATAAACACCTGTAAAATTTGTTTTTATTCTTGACATTTTTCTACCCTATATCTACCCTTAGAATAGATTTTATTGTAATATTAAAGGATTATAGCAAAAAGTATCAAGTTTATCAATAGTCTAGCAAGCCATATTCTATGGACTTTTAGAGCTTATTTGCATTGTTTAAGGTTTATTGGATAAAGTACTGTATTAGGATTTCCTCCGAAGAACGATAGTTCAAATCTATCTGGGGTCGCCATCAAAGATATTGAGCTAATTATATTTTAAAATGCGGATCTAATAAGTCTTTTGGATAATAGCTGATTTTCTTTATTTGTTTAATCTTTATATTATCTCTCGTATTTACAGTATCCTTTACAAATGCATTATCAACATAGCCAAATAATTTATAAAAGTTATCAATATACAACTCAACACTATCTTCGTTTAAGTTGGCTAAAACTGATTTAAATCTTTGCTTATAATATTCAATCATAATATATTTTATTTTTTGTGTCCAGATATCACTTTGAAAAAATTCTTTTAAGATTTTGTATGCAGTTTCAAACATATCATTTTTTATATTTGTAATAGCTAAGTCCATTTTCTTAAAATCATCATTAACAATTGTATAATAATACTCTGAATATTGAAAATATTCTTCATATTGCTCTAAGAATATTCTACATCTTGTAGTATCATTTCGTTCATAAGATGATTTAAATCCAATAATTACATTTGTCTTTTCTTTTAATTCCTCACTTTTATTTTTAAAATTATCAAAATTATTTAATAGTCTAATAGAATTAAGTGCTTTTTCAAAGTCTTCTGTTTCAATATAATTTAAAACCTTATTATATATACCTGTTGATATTTTTTCTAAATTCTTTGTAATTGGTAAATATTTAAAAAATGGATATTTTTTACTTAACATTGAATACACTAAAAAGTTTTTATTTCTATATGCACTAAAAGCTGTTAAAATTACATGTTGATTTTCAATAACGGTTGCTATAAGTTCTTTTTTTGAGCTATCTGATTCATATTTTTTTATGGATTTATACTCTTTTGAATTCTCATCAAAATCATGTTGTAAAATATATCCAATAAATTTATTAAATATATAATCCCAATCATAAATAATTTTTTTCCCAATAGGGGTAGTTTTAATAAATGAGTTTTCTTCTAAAAGTTGAAATACTTCGCCATACTTTAACGCTCTTAATGACTTGGATATATTTAGAAATACATCTTTAGAAGTTATAATGTTGTCATAGTCACTTTTATATGAATTGATAAATGTAAATTTTTCAAATATTTCTTTAGCAACTTGAGGTTTATTCATAAAAAGTTTATTAGATATATCTTTAAAGCTGTCATTCCAAAATTCTTCAATTTTGTTAAAAAAACTATTCTCTAAAAATAAGAAAGGATTCTTTTGAATTACATTTAAAGAACCTTCTATATCTTCAAGCAGTAAATGTTTTTTTAACTCTAGAATTCCTTTTGTAGTATCAGTTATTGAAATAAGATTCTTTGATACTATATAAAAATCATAATCTATAAATCTAATATCTTGAACTTTTCTTGGATAATTATATATTAAAAAAATAGAATCAGTAAGTATATGATAAAGAAATATATCGTTTGTTTGTGTTACTATTATTAATTCATTTAAGCCGCGATTTACGAAAATTTTTGAAATATCACTGTCTATATCTACTTCTATAATGGTTTGACTAGAATTGTCATCAATCAATTTTAGATATCTTTTGTATATAATATAAATTTTGTTATTTAAATAATTTACTCCAACAAAATCTTTTTTATCAATAATAACTTCCTTATTAGTTTTTAAAGTAAGAATATCTAAAAAAATAATTTTACTTTTCAATGTTATTATTAGTTCATGTGTAGTATATGATTTATAAATATATTCTATATCTTCATCAAAAGATATATTAGTTAAAATATTATTGTCACTTAACAAGTAAATATCTATACTGTTATCATCAAATTGAATTGCAGCAGAGCCGACATTATAAAATAAAAACACCTCTTTTATATTTTCTTTTTTAGATAAATGTATTATTACTTTAAATATAGTTTCATGTTCATATATAAGTTCATTGGTATTATTTTTTAAATGTATTGACATTGTTTTATTCTCAATTTGATCAAATGCATTTAAAAAATATTGTACATCCTGCTTTATTCGTTTTGTTTGATTCCCTTCAATCTTATATAAACTATTATTATCAGATATGTATAATTCATTATTAATAACTTTAGTTTGAAGAATATCATTATTAAATTTATAAGCTTTTGATATAACCAAGTTATTTGTTTTTTTCACATTAAATACTTATTAATAATATTAAAATTTCACTGTTGGTTAATTTTTTAGATTTTACAGTATATGTTTGCTCATTAAGTTCAATATTATTTAGTATACATGATGATGAAGTAATATCTAAAATATATTCTCCATAAGATGTACCTAAAATACTACTGATGATATCATCTTCATTAATTGATTCTATTAAAAATAATTCTTCAAATAGCTCATTTTTATTTATAATCTTTTTATCTTGTATTATAAAAGAGGGTAAAGGTATAGATTCTAGCAGATTATTATTATGAATTGTTGTTGCTTTTTTAAGCTCTTCCAATGCCTCTTGATCTTCTAGTTGTTCTAATTCTATTTGTTGATTTATCTCTTTTGTAGCATCGTCACTAACATATATGTATTCTTTTATCTCTTCATTTTCAATGGAAGGTACTATCACACCTCTTAACCAAAAAGATTTTCCAGATTTTGAAAGATTTTCAATCGTTCCTTTAAAAACATCTTTATTATTGATTGTTTTTAATATATCTTTATAATACTCATCACTTATATTTGGATGATGTAAAATATCTTGATTTTGACCTATTAATTCCTCTTTAGTATATCCACTTACTTCACAAAAGTTATTGTTAGTAAATGTAATTTTTCCATCCAAATCAGTAATATGAATTAGATTTTGTTCATTGATTATGTTTCCTATTTTATTAATATAACTTTTAAGCTTTTCCATGTTGAACCCTTTGCATTTAAAATATTATACTATATTTATTTTAAATTCAATATTTTCTCTTTTAAAAAAACAAAGTTTTATTTTTCTGCTAATCTTTTTAATTCTTGGATTGTTTCTATCTCTCTTTGTTGTAAATATTTTACAAGGGTACTTTGCGATGATTTTTCTATATTCATTGATGCAATAATCTTTGTATCATATAGATATGGTTCTATCCTTATAACTTTCCCTTTTGCAAATACTTTGGTGATTATATCTTGGTGGACGAGGCTGTTTTTGGCTTTTATTTTAAATACCAAAGTTAAATTAATTTCATCACCAACTGACAGTTTTATAAATTTTTCATGACTTATCATAGTAATAGATATAAAAGTAATATCTAAAGCATTAACTTCAATAGATTTATGATGATGATGTAAACCTACTTTAAAACTTTTGTCAGTCAGTACTCGCTTGTTTTTGAAATTTCGTAGTGAATAATTTATATATTTGGGCTGTGTTAAAGTTATAAGATTATTTTTTTTGTCAATCTTAATCAGGTTAACTTGGATATATTTATTTGTTGAGTTTATTTTCAGTGTTGTATTTTTTTCGTAATTTATTGCAATAGTTTGAATATTCGGTATTTTTACTATAAATTCATCATCATTAAATTTAATTATTGTTCCATCATATTCAATAGGGATTCCTTTATAGTAATTATGCAAACTTATATGGGCTTTTTGTTTATATATTTGTTCCAAGTCTTGCATACATTGTATCTCTTCAGATGTAGGTTCTCTTTTGGAGGCTTGAAGTAGTGTATTGATAAGTTTATCTATATCTAAAGGTTTTAATAAAAAACCAATAATATCTAAATCAATAGTTTGCAGCAGTTCTAAATCATCGTTAGGTGCAGAAAGGACTATTATTTTTGCATTAGGATTTATATTCTTAATATCCACTATCATCTCAACACCATCTTTGTTTGGCATTGTTAAATCAGTTAATACAATATCCGGCATAAATTCGTTAAATTGTTCTAATCCATCTTCTCCATCATAAGCTTGATAAATTTTACCAAATATTTTATCTAAGAATCTACTAATTTGTTTTTGTAAAAATACACTGTTTTCAACATAAAGCAAAGATAAGTTTTTTGTTAATATTTGCAATTTGTGTAAATTATCAATATTCATTTAAACCTTTCAAGTAATATCAAATAAGATTATACAGAATATTTAATTAAAATTATTATACTATGTTGTAAGCAATACCAAATGATATAATAAAGGGTAAGTTATGTTCAATATGTATGATGATGTGGGAATTAAAACAAAGATCCCTGATCCTTATAAAGTTAAAAAGCTAGACATGAGTTCTCCTATTGAAAATAGGGTGTCTGAAAAAAAAGAGCAAGAACAAGAACAAAATGAGCAATTAAGTCAACATACAAATATGTCTAATGAGGCTAAGAATGCATATAAAAAGATGGCAAATATTCATGTTGATGAGGAGATTTTACATGCTTACCAACTTATGAGTTCAAAGGTAGTGACAGTTAAAAGTACTGATAATATTTATAATTGTTGGTTAAAAATGGAAGAAAATGATTTAAAACAAATACCTGTAGTTGGACTAACCGGAAAACTTACAGGATTGGCAACTATGAGAAATATAGTAAAATCAATGATAGAGCATAAAGAGGATTCTCAATATATTAATAATGCAACCGTAGATTCAATTGCAATCCACGATATAATGACAGCAGAACCTATCTCTGATATTAGAAGAGTTGCTAAGGTTATGATTAAATATCATCTGAATAATATCCCTATAGTTGATGGTCAAAGCGATAGGATAGTAGGAATTCTTTCTCGTGCAGATATTTTAAGAGCAGTATCCACTAATCCACATTATCAGTTATGGGCTTAAGAATTTAAATATTATTAATAGCTTGTTGTACTTTAATAGCTTGTTGGTGTTCTTTTACATCATGACATCTAATGATACTGGCACCATTTTTTATACCTTCAAGATGAATGGTTAGAGACCCAGCTAGTCTGTCCTCTGTGGCAGTCGGTATGATTTTATCTATCATAGATTTTCGACTGGCTCCTAGTAAAACGGGATAGCCAAAATGTTTAAAGTGAGATAAGTTTTTTAGTAAAGTTAGATTATGTTTCAATGTTTTCCCAAATCCAATACCAACATCTAAGATAATATGCTTTATACCAAATTCTTTTGCTTTTTCAATTCGCTCTTTAAAAAAGTTATCAACTTCAATCATCACATCTTCATAAGTTGGATTAGTCTGCATATTTTGGGGAGTTCCTTTCATATGCATTATTACAATTGCAGCATTATGTTTGGCAACAATTTTAGCAACCTTGTCATTTGCCAGTCCTGTAATATCATTTACAATTTTAAAACCACTTTTTAGGGCATATCTTATTACGCTTGGGGTATAACTATCACAGCTAAAAGTTGCTTTTTTATAAAGTTTGTGTTTTGCTATCTCATCACAAATAGGTTTTATTCTTCTCAATTCTTCTTTTGGTGTAACAGCATAACTACCCGGGCGGCTTGAAACAGCACCAATATCAATAATTGCAGCGCCATCTTTAATCATAGACCGGATTTGTTTAATTGCATCCTCGCCTTTAAATCTACTATTTTTAAAAAAGCTATCATCATTGGCATTTATCACACCCATAATCTTAATATTCTTTTTATTTGATATTGTGAAGCTTTTAAGTTGTTTGGCTAATTCTTTTAATCCAAACGGTTGCGCCAATTCTTTTCTAGATAATATTTCAAAATGTTTAGTGCTGCCTATTAAAACTGCATCTACATATTTTTTGCGTGCCAGAATTGTCCCCATAGGAACAGCTAAATCAGCTCCGATAGATAAAGCATCTTGTTTTAAAATATTAGCTCCTCCCACATGTAAATCTTTTATAAAAAGTGTATGATAAGAGGCTTTTTTTGACATAATTTTAGCACCTGCCAAATCTGTACCGATACAGTCTTTAAAAAACTTCTCTTTATCGTAACTGTTTATTTTATAAATGTGCATTTGTATAAGGGGAATGTTTGTTGTTCTTATAATTTAAATTTAATAAGACACTTGTCAAGACATTAATAGGTCTTGAGTTTAGATTTATTAGTTTTAGAGCTGTTGAAAAACTGTTTAGTTGTTTTTGATTTAAATTAAGCTTTTGTTTATTTGCTTTATAAAGTAAAGATTCAATTAATTCTTTTGCATCATTTTTTGATATTCTTTGATTTAGTTTTAGAAATTCGTATATTTGTCTTAAATCCATTCTTTGCAAATCTAAAGGACATTCTTTGATCTCTTTTTTCTCTTTCATTATTTTATGTGGAATTCTAGAAAATATTGTAGGTAAAATGGCACTTTTAGATTGTGTGATAATAATAAAGACTATATTTCTAGGTGGTTCTTCAAGTACTTTTAAAAGTGAATTTTGAGCTTCTATTCTTAATGTACTTCCACATATAAGAATATATTTTGTATTGCTTGCAGCTAGATATGCCTCTTTTATGGCTTTTTGTGCATGAGTTATTAAAAACTCACTTTTACCATCTTCCGTGTTTCTGATAATTCTCGTATCATGTTTGGGTAAAGTTAGAAGCAGTTGTTCTAAAGTATTGTCAATATCAGAAACAATGAATATAGTTGAGCTGGTTATCATCTACTTGTATACATCTATTTGAGCATATAAAACAGCACTCAATGTTTTATTATACAATCTAAACATTTGTAACAGCTGTGTATCTAAAGCTTCATTGTCGCTTCTTAAAGTAAAACTATTTGGTATCTCTTCATCAAATATCCACAATAAGGAGTTTTTGGATATTTTTGCAATAGTTGATTTGACACTTTGGCTTCGACCAATATACCAAAAAGTATAACCTTTTGGGAAAGAGATACTTAGCATATCTTTTATAAGTTCAATATCACTTTCAGTTTTTAAATTCTTGATTTGATGTGTAAAAGATTTAAAATCATAAAATGGCAAAAGCGGTCTTTGATTTTTAGTTGAGTTGATATTTGATAAAATATATTGAGCAAACCATTCTCTATCATCATCTGTGATAATTAATACAGAACGACCTTTATCTAAAAGACTTGTAATGCTTTTTGCAACCAATGGAGTCCAGTCATATTTTCTCTCTTCCATCCATGATCCTATTAATTTATCGTCTCTAATCGTATCAATGGTCCAGTTTAAAAATTCTTGCAATTTAAAGTCCTATTTGTCTAACTCATAAATTTCATGCAGTGATCTTACTGCTAACTCTGCATATTTTTCATCAATAATCATAGATATCTTAATCTCACTTGTACTGATAATATTGATGTTAATATTGTCCTTTGCCATTGCTGTAAAAGCTTTTGATGCTACTCCTGTATGTGATTTCATACCAACCCCAACAATTGAAACCTTACAAATAGCATCATTATAATCAATTTTTTCACTATCATCTTCAAATGCTATCATAGTAGTTTTCGTTTTTTCTATATCGACGGTTGGAACTGTAAAATCTAAATTTGTAGTATTATCCAAGCCTCTTGTTTGCACTATCATATCAACATTAATATCAGCATCCGCAAGAGCTGTGAAAATAGCAGATGCAATTCCCGGCTTATCTATAACTCCATACATACCAACTCTAATTTGATTTCTATCTAATGCAATACCGCTTACTACTGGTGCTTCCATAATATTTTCTTCCTTTGTGATTAAAGTACCTTCAACTTCTGGAGTAAAAGAACTTCTTGATACTAAATTTACATTTAATTTTTTTGCCATCTCTACTGAACGGTTTTGTAAAACTTTTGCTCCTAAAGAAGCTAACTCTAACATCTCATCATAAGATATCTTTTCTAATTTTTTTGCTTTTGGCTCAATTCTAGGGTCTGTAGTATAAATACCGTCAACATCCGTATAAATCTCACAAATATCAGCTTTAAGAGCTCCTGCAAGAGCTACAGCAGTTAAATCACTACCTCCGCGACCAAGAGTTGTAACTCTTGCATTGTTAGCACTTACCCCTTGAAAACCTGCAACTATAATAATCTTACCATTTGAAATTGCGTCTTTCATATTAGAAGTGTTTATATCTTCAATTCTTGCATTTGTATGTTGTGATGTTGTAACAATTCCAGCTTCTCTACCGCTCATTGAAGTTGCTTGTAAACCAAGCTCATTAAGTGCGATAGAAAGTAGGGCGCTTGTTACTCTCTCTCCCGAACTTAGCAGCATATCCATCTCAATCTCATTTGGTGTTTGACTAAAGTTATTTGCATATTCAATTAGTTTATTTGTTTCACCACTCATAGCACTGACAACTGCAACTATATCATCACCTGCATCACGGAATTTTTTGATAATCTGTGCAACACCATTAATTCTTTCTAAAGTACCTACACTGGTACCTCCAAATTTTAATACTCTTAGCATTTTATTTGTTTTCCATTTATATATATCCCTCTTTTTTAAAGTATGATAATATTTGTTTATAAACTGTTCTTTTAAAAAATGTAATATATTCATACAGTTTATTTGTTGGAACAAATTTATATTCACTGAATTCTGGAATTTCAGTGTTGATATTTATCTTTGCACCCTTTTTTAATTTTACTAAAAAATATTTTTGTGTTTGTCCATCGAATGGTGCCATTTTTTTTGAAACAGCCGGTGGAAAATCATAACTTACCCAATCAGGGCATTCCGCTATTATATCTACTTCATCAGTACCTATCTCTTCTTTTAACTCTCTAAAAAGAGCTTCTCTTGGTGTTTCACCTTTATCAATACCACCTTGTGGAAATTGCCAAGCATCAGCTACATCTACACGAGATGCGATAAATACCTCACATTTAAAAGGATATGAAGCAGATAAAACAATTGCAGCAACATTTGGTCTGTAATTCTTTTTCGTTTTATCTTCCATTAATTTTATTACCTTATAATTTGCTCATAAATCTATATGAAAAAATTGTATCCAAAGGTTGTTTAAAAAGTGCTTTTATATATCCATATTCCATTCTGTGATAGCAAGTGTCATTATTGTGCTTTTAATTCATATACATCATTACATTACTTGCGAGACAAGTATATTAAATCATTGTGCCGACAGCTTATATTTGAACTTAAAAACCTGCCAAAAGATATCATTAAAACAGTCTTTATCGGCGGGGGAACACCAAGTACTTTGAGTCTTAAACATTATGAAGAAATATTTGACATCTTAAACCCGTATTTGACTAATACAGAAGAGATAACAATCGAAGCAAATCCAAATTCAGCAACGCTTAGCTGGCTTGAAGATATGTACGGTTTAGGGATAAATCGTATTAGTTTCGGGGTGCAAAGTTTTGATGATGAAAAATTAGAGTTTTTAGGAAGAAATCATACTGCTAAAATGGCTATAACAGCTATACAAAATGCCAAAAAAGTTGGATTTGAACATATAAATTGCGATATTATTTATGATACCAAACTTGATAATAAAATGCTTTTAAACAGTGACCTTGATATTATCAGATCATTGCCGATTGATCATATCAGTGCATACAGCTTAACACTGGAAGAGGGTACTAAATTTTTTGATAAAAGCAATGTAAGAGTTGAAGATATCGATATGGCAAATTATTTATTTCATAGGTTAGAAGAGATAGGTTTTTATCAGTATGAAATATCTAATTTTGCAAGAACCGAAAATGCCAAATCAAAACATAATTTAGGGTATTGGAAATATGAAGAATATCTTGGGGTTGGGGCAGGTGCCGTTGGGTGTATCGGGGGAAAAAGATTATACAATCACAAAGATGTAAATATGTATATTGAAAATCCTACTACTTATGATTATACAGAAGAATTAACAACTGAAGATATCAAGGTAGAAAAGGTACTTTTGGGGCTTCGCAGTGAGGTTGGTGTTGATAAAAATGTGTTAAGTGATAAAGAGCTGATACAAGTTAACAATTTGGAACAATCAGGTAAAATAAAGTTTAAAAATAACAGTAGATTTTATTCTGTTGATTTTATGTTGGCTGATGAGTTAGCACTATATATTCTGGAGTAAAAATTGAATAATTCTTATAAACAATTAGTAAAAAAGTATTCATCCGTTTTGCGAGATGTTACACATATACCACAAAAAGAAGTAGAGATACTTTTGCTTCATATTTTAGATAAAAATGTGATATGGCTGCATATAAATTATAATGAAATATGTGATAAAAAAGTGGAGCAAAAGCTAGAGCAGTTTGTGAAAAAAAGAGCTACAAATTATCCTTTAGAATATATAACTTCCAAAGCCAGTTTTTATGGAGAAACTTTTAAAGTTCAAGATGGTGTTTTAATCCCGCGGCCGGAGACTGAGATTTTAGTTGAAAAAGCAGAATCAATATTGAAAAATATCGATAATCCAAAAGTTGTGGAAGTAGGAGTTGGCAGCGGTATCATATCTGTTATGTTAGCTTTGCTAATTGATGATATAGAAATAGTTGCAGTTGATATAAATGAAAAAGCTTTAGCTTTGGCATATCAAAATGCAATTAAACATAAAGTGGAAGATAAAATTACTTTTATTAAAAGTGACATTTTCAGTCAAGTTGATGTTAAAAATTTTGATATGTGTATCTCAAATCCTCCATATATTGCAAATGATTATAAATTACCGCCAAATGTTAAATATGAGCCCTCTTGCGCCCTTTTTGGCGGTAATGTTGGGGATGAACTGCTTAAAGATATAATAAGGGTCACAAGCAATAATAACATTAAATATTTGTTATGTGAGATGGGATATGATCAAAAAAAACCATTAGAAGACTTTTTAGAAACTTTTGATACACTGAGTGTAAAATTTTATAAGGATTTAGAAGCTTTTGACAGAGGCTTTGAAGTAGAATTTAAATAAGGATAGTTATATGATACCAACGGTTGAAGAGATTTGTATAAAAGAAATTATAACTATAAATATTGAACAAACACTTGAACATACGGTAACGCTTATGGCAAAATCAAATATTAGAAATATTTTAGTTATCTCTGATACTGATGATAATATTTATCATATGTTTACTACAAAGGATCTTATAGAACTCAAGTTACAGAATATATCTATGCAAACCAAGTTATCACAGTTAAAACTAAGAGTAATCCGCCAAATAGATGCAAAAGTGAGTGTTATTGAAATTCTAAATCAAACAACTGTTGATAATGATTATATGATAGTTATGTCAAATAATAAGCTTGTGGGGATTCTGTCTCAAACAGATATTATTAATAATATTGATCCAAAAATATTAATGAAAAAACAAACTATCGGAAATATAATGCTTCAATATTCAGCTATAACAATATATGAAGATGAAACGACAATAGATGCTACAAAACTTATGAGCGAAAAGCATATAGATTCTATTGTGGTAATTGACCAAGATAATAAACCAAAAGGTATATTTACAACAAAGGATTTTTTAAATCTTATAGATTTAGATTGTGATTTAAGTAAGTCTGTGAAAAATTTTATGAGTGCACCTCTTCAAACAATATCTTATGATACAACTATTTTTGATGCGTTAGAATTTATTAGAAAAGAACAATTTAAACGACTTATCGTTGTTGATACCAACAATAAAATAATAGGTTTGGTAACCCAATCAGAACTTTTAAGATTGGTAAATAATAAATGGATGGAGATTATTAAAGAAAAAGGTAATGAATTATCTAAAATAAATGAAGAACTAATTGCTAAAACAGCTCAATTGGAGCTAAAAGCATCAACTGATTCTTTAACTAAACTTTATAATAGAAATAAATTTGATTCTATGGTAAGTTATGAAATACATCAGGTTAAAAGATATAACAATAGAAGTTTATCTATTCTTTTATTGGATATTGATGATTTTAAATATATAAATGATAATTATGGGCATGATGTTGGAGATGAAATTTTACAAGAGATAGCGCGTATCATAACAATACCTTTAAGAGAAAGTGATATAGCAGCACGATGGGGTGGAGAAGAGTTTATTTTAATGCTTCCCGAAACAAGTACAGAACATGCTGTTTTAGTAGCTGAAAAAATAAGGGCAACAATACAAAATCATGATTTTGTACAAAAACTAAAAATAACATGTTCCTTGGGTCTTTCTGGATTTCATACTACAGATAAATATATAGATTTATTTAAAAGAGCTGATGAAGCTTTATATAAAGCTAAACACAGCGGTAAAAACAGGGTAGAAATAGGAAGACTTTAATCAAATAAATTTAATTGCTTTGTCGCTTTTATAGGTTTTTGCTGCTTCATAACTGTATTGGTTTCTTTGATTTTATCCCCTAACTGGAAAATAAATTTATCTTGAGTTTCATTTATAAAATACCTGATACAATCATAAGTATATACATTTAATTGGGGATGCATACCATTTGAAATTGAGATTGTTGTAATATCTTTTAGTGATTTAATTAATTTGTCATCTATTAACTTTATATCCATAAGTTCTTTTATCCAATGTTTTGAAGTTGGTAATTCTAAATGAAATCGTTTAAACTCCAATACTTCATCAAGAATTACTTTTGATACTTGCATTCTAATATTTTTATCTTTAATATGAATCATTTAAATCTTTTATTCTACTTTATGTTTGCTTTATTTATGGCTATTTGATTCCTGCCATTATTTTTACAATAATATAATCCGTCATCTGATCTCTTTATCATAGCTTCTAAGTCTTCTTCCATACCATAACAAATACCAATAGATGTAGTAAATTTTATCTCTGAATCATTAATTTTTATAATATTATTTTCAAAAATACCTCTTATCTTTTCAAAAAGTATTTCAACATCCTCTAGTGATATATCCTCTAGTAATACACAAAATTCTTCTCCGCCAAATCTAGCCATAAGATCAGTATCTCTTAAGTTTTCATTTAATATATTTGCAACTTCTATAATTGCAACATCACCTACATCATGACCATAAGTATCGTTGATATTTTTAAACTTATCTATATCAAACATAGCAACTGCTATATCTTTTTTTTCTCTTTTTGCTTTTCCAAAAATTGATTGACCACTATCAAAGAAAAATCTTCTATTATAAGCACCCGTCATAAAATCTTTGTTTGCCATATCTTTAGTCTTTTGAAACAACTCTAATAATTCTAGATTTGAATTAATTCTTGTAATAACTTCAATTTCAGAATATGGTTTGTTTATAAAGTCATTTGCACCTATACTTATAAATTGTGTCGATATCTCGGGTGTATTATTTGAACTTATTATAATTACGCCTAATTCATCCTTATTATACTCTTCTCTGATTTTTAAAGTCAAATCCATCCCATCCATTTTTGGCATGTGAAAATCAGTTAATACCAAAGAAATTTTTATATCACTATTTTTTATGATACCGTACGCTTCTATGCCATTAGTTGCAGTAATTACATTAAATTTCATTTTTTTCAGTATATTCACAGCTTGTGAAAGTTGTACTGCAGAATCATCTACAATAAGTATATTTATATCATAATTTTTCAATACTCTATCGACACTGTTTACAGCATGATTAATACCTCTTTTTCCACCTTTAACGATATAATCTAAAATATTATGCTTTAAAAGAGTTTGTTTTAAATTCTCATTAAAAGTACCCGTAAGAACAATAGTAGGTATCCCCTTACCCATAGCAAATTTAATAATATCTCCAGATTTTACATCCGGTAGATTAAGATCCAATATCGCTACATTGATAACTTGACCTTTTTTTAAAATATGTTTTACAGCTTCTTTATATGTCAATGCTTTTAATATTTTTACATTTTTAATCTTGGTATTTAATTTTTCTTCTAACATATCCAATATAATTTTGTCATCATCAACTATTAATACTGTTTTTTTATTTTTTTTCATGACTTTAAGAATTCCCCCATCAAGTTGATTAATCTTTTTTTATTTACCGGTTTAGTTAAATACTCATCCATCCCGGCTTTTAAAAATTTCTCTCTATCCCCTTTTAATGCGTTTGCTGTTAATGCAATAATAGGCGTATGTTTTATATTATTTTCTTTTTCATACTCTAAAATATTTTGTGTAGCTTCTATGCCTCCCATATTTGGCATATTTTCATCCATTAGGATTATATCATATTTGTTTGTTCTCGCATCTGTGGAATTACATAGTTTAAAATTTTTCACCGCTTCAAGCCCATCATTGGCTATATCAAAAGAAAAGCCCATCTTTTTTAGAATAATTTTCATAAACAATTGGTTGGTTTTGTTATCTTCTACTAAAAGAATCTTCTTATTTGTGAAATCTGTTTTTTGTATTTTTTCTTCTAAAACTTTTACATCTTTCCCAATTTCTACAGGTAAAGAAAAATAAAACTCACTTCCAACTCCAATTTTACTTTTAACCTTAAGCTTACCTCCAAGGAGTTTTACAAGTTCACTGCTTATTGAAAGTCCCAGTCCCGTACCACCGTATTTTCTTGTTGTTGAACTGTCTTCTTGATTAAATGCTTCAAATATATGTGTAAGTTTATCTTGTGCTATTCCTATACCTTCATCTTTTACAGATATAAAAATAAATTTATTTTTATATCTTATAGTAACTATTATTTTTTTTCCTTCAGTTGTAAATTTTAGAGCATTACTTAAAAGATTTGATATTATTTGTTTTATTCTTAATGGATCTGTATTTATAGTTTGCGGTAAATTATCATCAATATTTAAAATTAAAGATATGCTTTTTTGTGAACATCTTGCATCAAAAAGGTGTACTATTACGTCAAATTCTGATTTTGTATTAAAATCACATTTATCAACATTAAGTTTTCCACTCTCTATTTTTGAGAAATCTAAAATATCTTCTATGATTTTTAAAAGTGATTTGCTTGAATTATCTATGATATCTACATACGAAGCAGCCTTTCGCCCTTTAGTTTCCGCTTTTAATAAATCAATAAATCCTAAAACTGCATTTAGAGGTGTTCTTATTTCATGAGACATATTTGCTAAAAATTCTGATTTAGCTTTTGCTGAAAGAATGGCTTTTTTCTCAGCATTTTTAATTTCTTTGTTTTTTTGTATATTTTGCTTCTCTTTAAGTATAAGATTCTCAGCCATATTATTGAAAGTATCTGCTATTGTTCCAAATTCATCTTCTGTTTTTATATCAATTTTCTTAAATTTTGATATTTTAGTTTTAGAAATATTTGAAATACCTTTTAATATATCATTTACACTAAGATTTATATTTCTCATAATCAGCATAAATAAGAATATAGCAAAGATTAAAATGAATATAGCAGTAGCATTGTAAATTATCATATCATTAGAGGCATCTTTATTTTGTTTTTTAGATAATATTATTAGTTGTTTTGAGAGTTCATTTGCCAGTATATTTTGTTTTTCTATTTTTTTTGTCATTATTTGAAACCAATAAGACGGTTTTATATAATATTTATTATCCAATAAGAGTATGGTATTTTCTATTCGTTCTATCTCATTAGATAATTCTTCATTATGAAGAGATTTATGAAATTCTTTTATTTTATCGTTTATTGTCAGTTTAAAGAATTGATTTAAAAAGTTTTTTTGCAAGATGATAAGATTGCTTAATTTTAATCTGTTTTTGGCATAATCTTTATTGTCTATAAGCATTTTGGTTACTAATGCTCTTTCCAATCCTGTTCTATCTTTTGCAAATAAAAAGTTTGAATATGACAATATTGTTCTTGAAATATCAATATTATTTGTATATTTAGAAGTACCATATATAAAATCAAGTAAAATATTATTGATATTGGAATACTCTTTTATAACCTTATTGGCAGTCAATAGAAGTGACGCGGTTTGTGTTCTGATTATAGATAGATTCTCAATCTTACTAGATAGATTTTCTTTAAAAATATTAAATTTATCATTCTCTTTTTTATCAAAATAATTTAGATACAGTTTTAATGAATTTATTCTTTTGTTAGTGATTTTCTTTTGTTCTGTTAGCTTTTCCCCAAATTTTTCTCCTTGAGAACTTATAAATCCAGAACTCATTCCTCTTTCTTTTTGTAACTCATGAACCAAATCTGATATTTTTATATTTAACATTGTAATTTGATATATTCTTGCTGATTCTTGAGCTTTTTGGTATCTCTCACTTATATTGATTGATGCAAAATATATCATTCCGAAAATAGGTAGAATCATAGATAATAACAGCTTTGATTTTATACTTAAGCTATTTAACATCATAATTCCACCATGTTAATTTGATTCATTTTACTTTATTTGATATCTATATTTTTTATTAGTCGACATACTTGTCTCGTATAATTAAAAACTTGTCTAAATTATCAAAAAACAAATCTATAAGATTTGGATCAAATTGTGTTCCTTTCCCATCTTTAAAAAGTTTAAGAATTTTATCTAGCTCCCAAGCTTTTTTATAACACCTGTCAGAGCCTAAAGCATCAAAAATATCACAAATAGAAGTAATCCTTCCATAAATATGTGTATCTTTACCTTTTAAACCTTTGGGATACCCTTTTCCATCCCATCTCTCATGGTGTTGGTATGCTACTATTGCAGAAGTTTTCAGTATCTCTCTTTGGGAACCTTTTAACATCTCATAACCCAAAGTTGAGTGTGTTTTCATAATTTCAAACTCTTCAGTTGTAAGTTTACCTGGTTTATTTAAAATATTATCGGGAATACCGACTTTCCCTATATCATGCATAGGAGATGCCAGTTTTAAAAGCTGGGCTTCTTCATCATCAAGTCCCGCTAAAGTTGCCAAAATATAAGAGTACTCAGCAACCCTTTTTACATGTTTCCCTGTTTCTTTACTTCTGGTTTCTCCAATAGCTCCCATAGTAAATACAACCTCTTTTTGTGTATCTACTATCTCTTGCACTGCAATTGACAGTTGATGTTGTAAATCATTTTTATAAAGTTCCAATTCGGTTATATCATGTCTTATTGCAATATACTCTATAATATTATCATTGGTATCCAAAAGTGGCATCACTAGTGCATCTACAATATACTCAGTACCATCTTTTGCTTTATTTCTAATTACACCTTTCCATTGTTTTTTTGCCTGAATTGTTTTCCACATATCTTTAAAAGTTGAAGAGGGCATATCCGGATGTCTAAGTATATTGTGAGATTTTCCTATAAGTTCGTCTGATGTATATTTTGATATTTTACAAAATGCTTTATTTGCATAAGTTATCTTTCCTTTTATATCTGCTTTAGATAAAATTGTACTGGCATCTATTGCATCCCTGTATTGTTTTAATAATAAATTAGAAAGCATCAACTCTTTTTTTTGATTTACCAAATTAACGCTTTCTTGTAAAATTTGAGTGAATTTTTTTGGCTGGATTGGTTTTTCAACAAAGAAGTTGACTCTAAGTTCAATTGCTTTTATTAAGTCTTCTTTATTTTCAAGTCCGGTTACCATCATAAATATCTGTTTTGGATTTATTTTTTTAATCTCTTCAATTAATTCAAAACCATTCATAACAGGCATAAGCATATCTGTAATTACTAAATCATAAGGGGCATTTTTATAAATTTCTAAAGCTTCTGCACCATTTGAAGCAAATGTAACATTTGATATATTGTTTTTTTTAAATAATATTTTTACAAATTGTACTACAGAATTTTCATCTTCAACATATAATATTTTAATTTGATCGGACATAATACTACCTCTTTTTATATCTTACTATATTATTATATCTAAATTTAATAATAAAAAATTATTTAGTATCAATAATCAAATTATTATTATTGATATATTTAGTTAGTATCCAATCATAATTAGGTTAGCGGGAGTTTTATCTTAAAGCAGGCACCCTTGTGATTTTCATTATTATATTTATACTCAATATTTTCAACCTTGATAGTACCTTTCATATGTTTAGTTATCATCTCTTTACACATATATAGTCCTATACCTGTACCCTGAGCTTTGTGTTTGGTTGTAAAGTATGGTTCAAAAACCTTATCTATTATATCTTTTGGTACTCCTCCTCCACTGTCTTTTATCTCCAGAACGGCATTGTTTTTGTCTTTGTATATATTTACAAAGATATACATTTTTTCTTTTTTGTTATTTAATAAAACATCACTCGCATTATTTAAAAGATTTATAATAACTTGTGACATCTCCCCATCAAAACCAAAAACATTTACATCTTGTAGGTTTTGAATTATTTCTATATCTTTATTTTTAAATTTAGAGTCTAAAATATTAAATGAATTATTATATATATTTTTTAAATTAAATATAATTTTCTTTTTATCTGATTTAAAAAAATCTCTAAAATCATCTATGGTTTTTGATAAATACTGAGCTGAATTATTTATAGAAGTAAGAGACTTTATCTCATCTTTTTCATTTGATACTCCAAATTCTTTTTGCAGTTTCATACCTGTGGCTGCTGTTGATATTACTGATAACGGCTGTCTCCACTGATGAGCTATATTTTCAAGCATCTCTCCCATTGAAGCCATTTTTGATTGTTGAAATAGTGCTTTTTCTTTTTTTATTAACTCTTGTGTCCTTTTCTCTACTTCATCTTCTAAATGAATTGTATAATCTTCTAGCTGTTTGTTTTTTAATTCAACGGAGTCTACCATTTTATTGAAATTTTGAGCCAATATTTCAAGCTCATCATTTGTATTTATATTTACCCTGCCGCTTAAATCACCAGATGCAATTTTAAGTGTTGAATTTTTTAAGACATTAATAGATTTTATAACTTTTTTTGATAAATAAAATAAAATTAATAGTGAGATGATAAATATAGAACTGAATATTATAAAAGTTTCATATAAAATACTATTTTTAATAAAATCAATATCCTTGGTATAATGCCCTATTAAAATAGAACCGGAGATTGAAGAATCGATATTTTTTAATTTTCTGGCAGAGACAATAAAATCATTGCCAAGATAACTTATTTTCTGGTAATTATTTGGATCTTTTAGTAAAGATTGGTATCTTAAATATTTCATAGGTAAATTACCGAGTTCTTTATTTGAACCCCATTTTGTTGAACTCATAATGGCACTATTTCCAACAAATGCTATCTCTATATTATTATTGACTTTTATATTTCTTAAGAAAGTATCATTTATAAAATATCCAATAAGAACCATTCCAATATTCTTATTATTTCTTTGGATTAAAGAAGATGAATATATTATAAAACTTTCCCTTTCTCTTGTGATTTTAGTTAAGGGTATTTTTGATATAAAAGTTTGTTTTACTATATCTTGTAAGCCAAGGGAATCACCAACTTGGTAGTTGCTTCCAAGTTGAGATATTATTTTTCCATTATGGTTAAGTAAAATAATTGAATCAGCAGACATCGCAATTTTTTCTATTTTTAAAAGTTTATCTAAATTTTTATAATCTTTTTTTATCATTTTTTCTTTTAAATCATTATCTATAATAGCATGTTTAGCCCATATTTTAGTGGTCTGTCCTATAAACTTTATAAAATTTTCTGTAACATTTAAAGCATTGGTAAATTCTCTTGAAATATTTTTATTTATTATATTATTTGTATATTTTATGGTTACTGCATAACTTATTGAAAAACTCAATCCCAATACCACTGTAACAGCTATAAAAACTTTAAATACAATTCTTTTATAAAAAGGCAGTTTTGTCATTTTATCTCTTTTACAACCTCTGCTAGTATTTTATCTTTTCTTTTATAAAATTTCTTATACTCATCTATAGCCCATTGTGTTGATTTATCTTGATGACATGAACCGTTTTGACAAGAGTTTGGCATACCGTATTTTATAGTTGCTTCAGGCGGTATTATTTTAAAAGCATGACTTCTTAAAGAAAATTTACCACCTGTTTTTACAATTCTTGGCATATGACAATCTGCACAGGTAATCTTTTTTGTAGAACATGGATAATGTTTCTTTTGTTCTTTCATTGTTTTTGTATCTTTAGTATGACATTCTACACACATATCAGAAGCTTTTGTTTTTTTATCTCCAACTTTATGTGGATTGTGGCATACCACACAAGTGATATCATCTTGTGCATTATTAATAGTTGGTAAAATTACCTCTTTTTTACCTTTCATTCTTTTTTGATATTTTTTTGCTTGAATATAATCACCGCTATGGCATTTTAAACATTTATCTTCCGGTTCGCTCACGCAAGATTCTCTTCTTTTTGTTCTTAAGTTCTTTAATGATGACGAGTGACCTGATTTAGCAAAGTCTGCATATTCCTGATGTCTATTTTTAGATATGCCGTTACCCCACCAGTTTTTACCTTTTTTATCTGTTTGAGGAGTTGTCGGCTTGAAGTTTTTACTTATCTCTTGACCCGGCAGATATTCTACAGGAAAATTAAACTGAACTTCTGTCTGATGTGTTATAATCGTATTTTCTGTACCCCTGCTGTGACATTGTCCGCAAACTGCTGATTTGATAGTTCTTACTATATCTACCTCTTTTTCTAACTTTTCTTTTAAAGATTTTGAGTTATGACAAATATTACATTCAATATTTTTTAGCATACTTTTATTTTGAACATGTTTAGATGCCGGACCATGACAGGATTCACAAGAAACACCATATTCTTTAAACTCTCCGGTTTTTTTATTTAATCCTGTAGTATGACATCCATTACATTTTTGAGTTAAAGGTGTTTTTTTCCATTTTTTTGTTTTATATGGTATCCATTTTTTTGTAAGGTTCATCCATTTAGCCGGAAAAGGATAATACTCTCCGTCAATTTCTCTTGCAAATACCTGTTCCCACTGATACCCTATGATAACATCTATATCTTTTTTATCAAATTTTACAAAGTCCGGTTTATTTTTAAAATCTGCTATTATTTGAGATTCATCTGTGTATTTTTTAAATATCTTAGGATGTGATGAACCGTGCCAACTTGTATGTTTCTTTTGATGACACTGCATACAACTGTCACTCCCTGCATAAAATGCCTCATCACCTTTTACTATTGTTGTATCTTTATGTAAGTACACTAATATTGTCAATAATAATATTATTACTGTGATTATATATTTAAAAATTTTATTGCCTTTTATTGTCAATATTCTATACTGTTTAATTAACAGCTCATTTTACCATTAATAAGCTTTAATATTATAATATTATAATATTATAATATTAAAGCTCTATTTCAAATACTGCGCAGTTATCTTCATTGTAAGCTTTAATTGTCCCATTATGTTGTTCGACTATTTGTTTTGCTATATTTAAACCAACACCCATACCTTGGTTTGTTTTTGTAGTTGCAAACGGTTCAAATATTTTAGGTAATATACTCTTTGGTATCCCGTTAGTGCCATTATCTGTAAATTTAATAATTGTTTTACCGTCATTTTGAATAATTCTTATATCTATTTTTCTGTCAACGAACTCTTTGGATGTTTTTTCAAATTCATCACAGGCATTATTTAAAATTATTATCCAAACCTGCTCCATCTTTTCCTTTATCATATCTACTTCAAAAGTTTCAAAATTTTCGTTTATATCAAGATTAAATAAGGTGCCGTTTATATAAATAGGAGATAGATGTTTCGCACGATTATAAATCATCCTTGTAGAGAATATCATAGTTGCATATAGATTTTCTTTTTGTTTTTTGTTGTTCCCTTTTTTAGATATCTCTCTTGTATTATCTATAATACCCCTAAGTCTTTGTAGTCCATTGTTTAAAGTTTCAATACCTTTAAACAGTGAAGTTTTTAGCTTTTTGTTATTCTTAATATCTTCTATATCATAACTCAATATTTCAAGATTTGCTTTCATATAAGTTACCGGTGTATTTAATTCATGTGTAATACCTGATGCCATCTCTCCAATGGAAGCTAGTTTAATTTCTTCTAATCTTCTATCAAGCTTTTCTTTTACTTTCTCTTCTAAGTGGTTATTTATATCTTCAAGTTCTTTTTGTTTTTGTAAAAATTGAATATAAAGATGCAGAAGTGAATTTACTCTAATTATGAGTTCGGTTTTATCAAAAGGTTTAGAAATAAAATCACTGATTCCAGATTGTAATGCTCTTACTTTTTCGTTGTTGTTTTCTAAAGCACTTACCATAATAATTGGTATGTTTTTTGTATTTGTATCATTTCTTAATAATCTTATAGCTTCAAAACCGTCCATCACAGGCATCATAGCATCTATAAGTATAATATGAGGTAACTCTTTTTTTGCTTTTTCAATACCGTCTTGACCGTTAACAGCTTCAAAAAATTGATACTCTCCGGCTTTTTTTAAAGTCAATTCTATCATCAATCTGTTGTCTTTTAAATCATCAACTATCAATACTTTCGGTATTATATTGTTATACATGCTATTTCCATATTTTAAAATTATATATTAGAAATCATTTTTTTTAATATCTCAAATTTTTCCAAATAATTTATCTCATTACCCTCTCTTGCTTCATGTTCCATCTCTTTTGCTATATTGGAAATATTGTTTAATAGTAAATTTGCGGAACTCCCTTTAATAGCATGAGCCAATTTGAAAATTTGCTCTAAATTATTTTCATCAATTGCTATTTTTAATGATGATAATGATTCATTTGCACCATCTAAAAAAACTTCAATCAACATCTCTACATCTTCTAAGTCAAAATCTAATTCATCTGATATTTTTTGTAAATCTATATTATAACTCATCAATTTTCCTTTTTGTATAATATAATATTATATTGTAATATGTAATTTATATCCTATTCCGGATATATTATCTATAAACGGAACGGTAGATTTTTTTCTAAGATTTTTAACTACAGTTCTTAAAGCAGATTCAGTCATAACTTCATTAAAATCATACCAAACAGAATGCTCGATTTCACTATAAGTTACTAGATTGTTTTTATGCTCAACCAATAAATTCATAAAAGCTTTCTCTTTTTTATTGAGACTGATCTCTTGTGTTTCATGAATTATTAATACTCCATTTATTTTATCATACGACAAATCTTTTGAAATATGTATATGGATATTTGATGTTAAATTAAGATATTCTACCACTTTAAACAATGCTTCTTTTAATTTTGCATAATTTATAGGCTTTAAAATATATGCCTGTATATTTAGATTCACACATGACAATAAATAATTATTTGAGCTATAAGCTGTCAGCATAATTACAGGGGTAGTTATATCATTTTTTCTAACCTCACTTATAAAGGCTATACCGTCCATTACAGGCATCTCAATATCTGTGATTATTAATTGTATATTATGGTTAGAGTATATATCCAATGCTTCAGCACCATTCGAAGCCACTTTGATATTGTCTGAGAATTTGGACAGTGTTTGTGATACTGTATCTCTTGTACCATATTCATCTTCAACATATAAAATAGTAATTTCTTTTAAAAGTTTTGATAGTTCATTTGTATTATTCATAGTGACAGTTTAACAAAATAAAACCAAATGAAATATTATTTAATCAGATTGAGATGAAATTTCCAACATTCCTTAATATTTAAAACCATAACAACCTAACTTACTACATCTGTTGTATCTAAAATATTTAAATACATAGCAACAAAAAACAACAATCCACTCATCCCAAAGAATAATATATTTTCCATCTTCAACTCCTTTTTTATTTGTCTAATTGTATAAATAAGTTGTGGGAAAAGTGTGAGTTTTAACAGTTTTTATTAAAATTTATATAAAACTTTCATTATTATCTTCATTATAATTGACTAATTTCAGTTTAGAAATATAAAGTGAAGTAGATAAACCGTTATTCACCATTTTACCATCACAAAACTTCCTCATATTATCCTGAATAATATCTACTAATAAATTATCAATTTTAATTCCATCATCAACACTTGGTGCTATTTCTAAAATAAGATATTCATCATCATAATGTGTGAAGACCTTAACTTCGTCATTAGATAAATTTAGTATTTTATAATTTTTAATAATATTTTGAAAAACAATCAATAGAATTTGTACTAATTCAGATCTTTTACAATCTAAATATATATCATTATCTATATTTAACATACATTTTATATCACACTCTTTAATTGATCTTTTAAGAAATAGAACCATCTCTTCTATCAACTCTTTTAATAATATTTTATCATTTATAGATGATATAAAAAGTTTTTCATAATTTATTAAAATATCTGACATAGTGGAAGCTTGATCTTCAATATTTTCTAACCCTTTATCCAACTCACTTAAATTAATATCTCCCAATTCTAATTGTAATCTAAATTTGGTTGAAATTGCACAAATAAGGGAAAGCGGCTGTCTCCACTGGTGAGATATTGTTAATAAAAGATTATTGATTAACAGTTCCCTTGCTTGATTGTCAATAATCTCTTTTTGCTTTTTCAGTTCATTATTTTGAAATACAGGTCTCATGATATTTTCTATCTCATTTATGAGTTCTTCTACGACCAATGGTTTTATCAAATAACTATTTGCCCTTAATGAGATGGCACCAAGTAAGTATTCACTGTCATTAAATGCTGTAGTAAAAATCAAAGGTATTTTTTCATCTATCTTTCTTATACTTTTCATCATAGCTACACCGTTAAGATTTGGCATTTTAATGTCACTTATAATTAGATCAAAATTGTCTTTTTTGAACTTTTCCAAGCCGTCAACCCCATCAACTGCTGTTTGGAAATCTATCTTGTACAATCTTAAAGAATCCGATATTGTATCCCTTAAATTTTTATCATCTTCAATATATAATATTTTAATATTTTCTAAAATATCTTCTTTTTTCATTTTAATTCCTTTAAAAAAGAGAAGGTAAAACAAGCACCTTCTTTTACATTATTACAAACTAAATCCCCGCCCAATCGCTCTTTTGCTATTTGGTATGACATAAAAAGTCCTATACCAGTACCTGTAGTTTTTGTTGTAAAATGCGGTTCAAATATCTTATCTTTTATTTTTTTAGGGATTCCTCTGCCACTGTCACGCAGCTTAATTTTATAATAAAAAAGATCTTCACTAATAGATATGGTTATAATCTTTGTTTTATTTAAAGGATTAATCAATTCATCTTTTGCATTAAATATCAAATTTAATAAAACTTGAGTTATAGACCCCATATCACTGAAACATTGATGCGTCTTTTTATTTTTATCATTTTTAAATACCACTTGAATATTATGACTTAAAAAAGTAGAATTAAGCATCTTTATTAATTTTTCTATAATATCTTCTATAAAAAATTCCTCTATAACACTTTTATTTGAAAAAAAGTTTCTAAAATCATTTATTGTATTTGACATATATCCTGCAACTTCTATTGCTCTGTTGTTTTGTTCTTCAACAAACTCTTTTGTCAACATATTATTTTTGTAAGCAAGTGCAATATTTTGAATACTTCCACTTAATGTACTCAAGGGCTGTCTCCACTGATGTGCTATATTTTCTACCATTTCCCCCATAGAAGCCAGTTTGGATTGATGGGCTAAAAGCTTGTCTTTTGTTCTGTTTTCCTCTATCTCCTGTTGTAATTCTTTTGTGGAAGTGTTTATTAAATGTGTTAGTGCATGTAAAGTTCTGTTTTTTCTAAAAGTTCTTTTTTGATTATTGATATTTATTATTGTTGATATATCAGTTGTCTCACTAATAGCTAATATATTCATAGTATCATTAAATAATTTGCAACTATTGTTTATTGAAAAAAATTCACCGTAAGTAAAACAGCCTGATACATTAGAAACAGTATTTAATGGGCCAAGTTCTACATTTATAAATTTACCTAAGAGCTTTTTTCTTGCAATACTTGAATAAATAAATATAGATTCAACGGATTTTGTCATAAGCAATTCAATTGTTTCTTTACTATTTTTAATTACCAAATCTATATTTCCATAAGATAAATGAACTTTCTTGCCTTCAGGAATATTTCCGGCAAATTGTATTGAACCATCATCAAAACATTTTATTGGTGTTCTCGCCTTTAGAAATCCATCTCCATTTATTATCAGAGGAAACTCAATAGCATATTCTAATAAATTCTTTCTAATATCAATATCAAAATAGTATTTATAAGTATCAACAGCAGTTCTATTGTCAATCGTATAGACTCTGTCTTTTTTGGATTTAGTAACAGTCATACTTTTACCGACAGGTACACATGTCATACTATAATGGGTAAATATATTTAAGTTATAGTTATTTAATGCAGCAACGGCCACACCGCTAGAAGTAACACCTTTTTCATTAAAAACATAACTTTTACTTAGATTACCTGCAACTCCACCGGTAATAGTTATATCTTTCTTGTTTACACTGTTGATACCATCCAACAATTCACTGGCATTTGTATTAAGTAAATCAGTAAAAAGAATCATAACCTTTGTATTGGTTTTTATATTATTTTGTACTATTCTTTTACCCATTTCAAAACTACTGTCCACTTTATTCTCATGAACAATTAATGAAGTTTCAATACTCGTAGAATCAAAAACAGAAAAGCTAAAAATAACACCATCTTCAATAGATTCTCCATCAACAATTTCACCGGCAGTTGTAGTACCTATTATTTTAGCTTTTGGCAATTGTTTATTTACAATATTTAGCAGATTTTGAATAAATATTTCATCTATTATTGAACAAAATATTTGAATTAATATATTTTTATCTTTTTCTTGAAAATTAGATTTTATATAATCTTTTAAATTGTCATTATCTATATATTTATAATTATATGTTTTCATTATAGAAGCTTTCTTTAGGTTCACTAAAATAAAATCCTTGAAATCCATCAATGCCAAGCTCTTTGGCTTTTTCATAAACTGCTTCTGAGTGAATATACTCTGCAATTGTTTTTGCACCTATCCTTTTTGCAAATTCTTTTATAGACTTGGCAATTTTATAAGAATTTTGGCAGTGGTCAATGTTTTTTATGATTGAACCGTCAATTTTTATATAATCCGGCTGCATTTGTAAAATATATGAAAAGTTTGAATAGCCGCTTCCAAAATCATCTATAGCAATTTTTACACCTAATTCTTTCATTTGAACGATAAACTTTTTTAGAATCTCAAAGTCATCAATATTTTCACTTTCAAGTATCTCTATAATTAATCTGTTACTGACTTTGTACTCATCTAGTTTTTTAATCAAAAAGTTTACCACTTTTTCATCTAAAATATCTTCAAAGGAGAAGTTGATAGAAAATTCTTCATCTCTTTTTTCAAATATTTTAAACGATTTTTCAATCATAATCTTCGTAAGATGTGTATAGTATCTTATTTTCTTCGCAATATCCAAAAAGAAAAAAGGTGAAATAACTTTTTCATCTTCAACAATTCTCATTAAACACTCATATTTTATTTTGTTATTATCATAAACGATTGGCTGTAAGAATGGTTTGACTTTGTCTTCTTTAATAGCATGAAGTATAGTTTTTGTCCATTTTATATGATCACTGTAATCTTTTTCAAGATTCAATTCTTTTGAGTATTTAACAAAGGGCAGTCGTTTCTTTACAGCATATTTCAATGCCATATCAGCTTTTGCCAAAGGGTCTTCATCATTATGTGATATTCCAATAGTTATACTTAAAAAAATATTCATCTCTTCACTATTGATTTTTATATTAATGCCTGTTTTTTCAATACTGTTTATTAGATGTTTTGCAGTATATATACATTCTTTAGAGTCAGATATCTGCAAGTTTACAAATACAAATTCATCACTTGACAAAGAGTATAATGTACAATCATTTTCTTTTGCAATCTTTCTTAAAATGTCAGCAAACTTTTTTAATACAATATCCCCTGTCTGATAACCGTAAACACTGTTTATATTTTTAAAACTATTTATATTGATTAATAACACCCCTATAGAACTGTAATCTTTTATATCTTCCATTAGTTTATTTCTTTTTGGCAAACCTGTCAAAATATCATAATATAATCTTTTTTTAAGTGAGATTGTTTGTTCTTGAACTTTTAATTCTAAGTTAGAGTTTAATTTATACAGTTGCTCGGTTTTTTGTTCTAATCTTGAATTAATCGTTCTTATCTCATGATTATATTCTTCAAAAAGCCTGTCACTGTTTGCCTCTTTGGTTGCTTTTAACAATACTTTCATCATTGATTCATTGCTAAAAGGTTTTTGTATAAAATAATTTATACCAATATTAATTAAGTTAATCATTTTAGATAAATTGTCATTTGCAGAAACTACAATAATTATCTGGTTTGGATTTTGTTTTAAAATTCTTTTTGATAACTCCAACCCGTTCATTTTTGGCATATAAATATCTGTAACCACAATATCATAATATATTTCATTATTATTATAATATTCTAAATACTTATCTAAGCCATTTTCTCCATTTAGTGCTGTATCAACTTTATTAAAGAAAATAGCTAAAGTTTCTTTCAATTCATCTATAGCTTCTTTATTATCTTCAATAATAAGTACATTTAGATACTTTGCATGCTGTGCCAACTTTCTTATTTTATCATTTATCATATCTTCTTGTTCCACTCATGTTTAATACTCCTGCTAAAAGGCATTTTATCTTTAAGTGACTCTTTCTTTTTGACTGATAAATATATAAACACAGATATAATAATAAATAAAAAAAATATAATTTCTAACATACTATCTCCTCCATAATTGCAAAATATAACATTTAGTTGTGGTAAAACTGTGTTATTGTTTAATAATAATCATACACTCTACACCTTTGTAGATATGATTATCAATATTTAACTCATAATTATTTATTTCTATATCACCGATTAAATTATTTAGCATTATCTCTTTTGAAACAAATAGACCCAACCCTTCTGTTTGACCATCATGTTTTGTTGTAAAATAAGGGTCAAATATTTTGTCAATTATCTTTTCATCTATTCCACCAGCATTATCTTTTATATTTATGATTAAATTATCTCCTTCCAAATATTCATCTATTAGAATTATTCTTTTTTCATCACTAGTTGTATCAAAAGCATTAATTGAATTATTTAAAATACTTAAAATAATATCCGTTAGATAGTTTTTGTAACTATTTAGTTTAATTTTTTTATCTATATTGACAGATACTGTTATTTTTTTATTGTCCAATTTATGCTCAATACTGCCTAATATTTTATCCATTAAATCAGACAATACAAAATCTGCTTTATCCGTTTTTGTGTTAAATCCGGTTCCTAAAACACATAATGTATCAGATAATTTTTGTGTTGCTTTTACTATATCTTTAACCGCTGATAAAACTTCCCTCTCTTCTAGTATTCCTAACTCTTTTTGCAATGTTATATTACTGGCAAGAAGTGAAATAACAGAAAGCTTTTGTCTCCAATGATGAGAAATCTTATTTATAAGATCTTTCATACATGATGCTCTGGATGTAGTAAATAATAGTCTGCTTTTTTCAATTTGCTGCATATTTATATCCTTTCAATTGATATCATTTTTGAATTTTATATGCTCTTTGTGTTAAAAGTGTGAAATTTAATTTTTATTATTTATCACACTTTTAACACAACTATTTGTTAAACTTCTGACTATATATTATAGATAAAAGGAAAACGATGGATATTCAAATACTTAAAAAAGTTGATGAGTTTACAAAACAGTCACAAAGGGGATTTGCCAGACTGACATTGGCATTAATTTTTATTTTGCTGGTATTTTTATGGAGTTATACATCACACGGTGATATTCCAAATAATACCTTTTTAATCATTGGTGCTGTATTTGGTGCATATATGGCTATGAATATCGGTGCAAATGATGTCGCTAACAATGTAGGACCTGCAGTTGGTTCAAAAGCTTTAACAGTATTTTGGGCAATTATTATTGCTTCTGTATTTGAAGCGGCAGGTGCATTTATCGCCGGTGGAGATGTTGTAAGAACAATTAAAAAAGGTATCATAGACCCAGCACTTATATCAAATCCTGATATATTTATATGGGCTATGACTGCAGCTCTTTTATCAGCAGCTCTTTGGTTGAATTTTGCTACATCTATAGGTGCTCCTGTTTCTACTACCCACTCAATAGTTGGTGGTGTTATGGGTGCGGGAATTGCAGCAGCAGGTTTTGAGATAGTTGCTTGGGGTACTATGGGGAAAATTGCCGCTTCTTGGATAATATCTCCACTTTTAGGTGGAATTGTAGCTGCTGGATTTTTATATTATATAAAGAGGAATATCATATTTAAAGATGATATGATAGAAAATGCTAAAAAATTTGTACCGATTCTTATTGGTATAATGTCATGGGCATTTTCAACATATCTTATTTTAAAAGGTATAAAAAAACTTATTAAAGTGGAATTTCTAACGGCTGCTGGTGTTGGATTATTAATAGCCATAGGGATTTATATATTGGTTAAACCTATGCTTGAAAAAACTGCAAATAAACTTGAAAACAATAGAGGAAGTGTAAACTCATTGTTTACGATACCTCTTATTTTTGCAGCAGCATTGCTAAGCTTTGCACATGGTGCAAACGATGTAGCAAATGCCATTGGACCACTTGCCGCTATCAGTGATGCCGTTATGGGTAATGGGATAAGTTCAAAAGTTGAAATACCATTCTGGGTTATGGCTGTCGGTGCTATTGGTATCTCTTTGGGACTTGCACTTTATGGTCCGAAACTTATCAAAACAGTAGGTTCAGAGATAACGGAACTTGACCAGATAAGAGCATTTTCAATTGCTATGGCAGCTTCTATTACAGTTATTATAGCTTCACAACTGGGACTTCCTGTCAGTTCTACGCATGTTGCCGTGGGTGGTGTTTTTGGTGTTGGATTTTTAAGAGAATGGCTTGACTCAACAGAAGAAAACCTATTAAAACAAACAAGAGAAAGCTTTAAAAAGAATAAAAAAGAATTAGAAGAATACCAAAATGAATTTAACTCTTTACAGGCATTAGAGATTAAAAAGAAAAAAGAGTATGAAAGAATTGTTGGGTTATTTCAATTGATTGAAGATAAAGAGGAGTTGTTAAAAGAGGAGAAAAAAGATTTTAAATCTGTTAAAAAGATAAAATATGTAAAAAGAGATGCAATTAAAAAGATCGTTGCAGCTTGGGTTATCACGGTACCCATTGCAGCTACATTAAGTGCTGGAATATTTTTTATGATAAAAGGAATAATGGCTTCATAAATTTATAACACAATTTTGACACTTTTTTGTAATATCATTCTAGTTCATTATTTATAAAGGCAATATTTTGAATAAAATGAAAGAGCTTTCTTTATTATTAAAAAATGTAAAGATTCTGTATGTTGAAGATGAGTTAGAAGTACAAAGGTTAAATTCAGAGACATTGTCATACTTGACAAGTCACCTAATATTAGCCGGTGACGGGCAAGAAGCTATTGAAAAATATTATGAGCATAAACCGCATATAATAATTACAGATATTAAGATGCCGAAATTAAATGGAATTGAGTTTATCGAAGAAGTCAGAAAGACAGATAAAAAAACTCCGGTAATATTTTGTACTGCATACAGCCAAGAGTGTTATTTGCTTCCCGCAGCTAATTTGAATATTCAAGGTTTTGTTGTAAAGCCTTTAAATTATAAGAAATTAAAAAAATTACTTTTTGATATAGTTGAATATTTAAATCTAAACTCAATTATAGAAGTAAAGATAAATGATATGTTAAGTTATGACACCAATAAAGGTATCTTTATATTCGAAGATAAAGAGATACATTTAAATAAAAAAGAGAGAGCCTTGGTAGAACTTTTGATAGAAAATAAACAAAGAGTTGTAAAATATCAAGAGATAGAAAACAGTGTATGGGGTATCAGTGATGAATATATGAGTGAAACTGCACTGCGAACATTGATAAAAAATATAAGAAAAAAGATACCAACCAATACTATAGAAAATGTTGCAAGACAAGGTTATCAAATCATTACCACTTAAAGTTATTATAATAGTTTCTTAAGTTTATAAACACAATTTTGCCACTTTTTTTAATTATAGTGTTTTTATTGTTATAAATATAAAGGAAATGTCGTGAGTTTAATAAGAGAATTAAAACATTTTGGGAATTCATTGTCTCTTTTGATAGTAGAAGACGAAAAGGCATTAAATAGAGAGTTAGTGAACATGTTTTCACTTCTTTTCGGTTCTGTAGAGTTTGCGTATGACGGTAAAGAGGGACTGGAAAAATATAAAACATTTAGACCTGATATTGTACTTACTGATATCAGTATGCCGAAAATGAATGGTATAAAGATGTCACAAGAGATTAAGGATGTATATAGAGAACAGCCTATTATAGTTTTATCTGCACATGATGATATAAAATTTATGATAGAACTTATTGATATAGGTATCGCTCAATTCATTTTAAAACCATTTGATAGAAATACTCTAATGTACAAATTATTGAAAGTCTCTGAAAATATTATTTATAAAAAAGAGTTTGATAAATTTTTTAAACAAAAGCAAAGAGATAGATTAGAATTAATAGCAGAAGAAGAGAGTATTAAAGTTGAAGAGATTAAGATTGAAAATATTATTGAGGAATCTGAAAAATTAGAGAAATCCAAGCAAGATATTAATTATGGCTTAAGCCATACTATAGAGAGTGCAAACAGTTTTATGGATGATATCAAAAATGATAATTTAATTTGGAATACATTCCAAAATGATATTCCAGAGTTGATGCAGCTTAGTACTGATTTTACAGACTATATAGATAAGATGGATTTAGACGGTGTGTTAACGGAAGACATTAAAAATGGTATGGTTCAAATCCTACATGGGTATGTACTGATATTTTCAATCCTGGATCAAATGTTAAAAATGACGGAAGTTTTAGATCAATTAGCAAATTTTTTAGATGATTTGAATGTAGATTCTTTATCTGATGAACAACACAAAAAATTAAAAATGTTAGAATTTATAAATGAAGATATTACAAGATTTTTACAAACAGTATTTATTTATAAAGATGATGTTGATATTTATTATCTTGAAGATTCTTTGGACAGTTCAATTACTCAACTAAAAAATGATGTTTTGGGGATTGAAGAAGAAGATGATGAAGAGTTGGAATTATTTTAAAATAAGACTTAATGAAAAATTTGGGTGAGTAATTTAATACTTTTTCTTATAATTCAATAAGTAATAATCTACTAATATTATCTTCATATCTTTAGCAAGTCCATGATGTAAACTAATCATATTTTTCATGTGTGAAAATACTCCACCTTCAAGTGCATTTGTAGTATTAGAAATAGATAAATTTTTATGGTTTTTATATGTAAAAAGGTATGGTAAATTTGTTTTCAAACTTCTATATGCAGACCTAATCTGGGGATGCGTATAGTAAAACTCACCTGTTATAGAATTTACAGTTATTTCATTCTTGAGATAGATATATTCTTTGAGATTTGCATTTTGGACATATTTTAGAACTTTTTTACAGACATTTGTAAATAATCCTTTTTAAACCCTTATAGTACCGAAGCTTACTTGAGTTTTTACGCACCCAAATTTTTCATTAAGTCTAAAAGGTATATAAACAACACACTTTTGACACTCTAATATTTTACAATTTGATTTTATAGACAATAGAAGGAGAATTATTATGGCAAAAGATGTTCTATTTGTAGATGACAGCAAAACGGTATTAGTAAGTGTGGAGATGGCACTTGAAGAGTTAGTTGAGAGTGGAGATATAAATTTCAATTATTATAGCAATCCAGTTGAATTACTGGATGCGGTAAAAAGGGGAACTCTTACTTATGATTTGCTTTTTACTGATATTAATATGCCTGAGATGAACGGTTTAGAACTTGCTCAAAATTTAAAAGCTATTGATAGTATAAAAAACAAGCCTATTATAGCTCTTACTACAGAGAGTTCACCGGAGATGAAACAAAAAGGAAAATCAATAGGGATTGCCGGTTGGGTAGTCAAGCCTTTTAGTGATAAAAAGATTGTTATGGCAGTAAAAAAGATTTTAGGTATTTAAAAAATAGAAAGGAGTATTTATGAGTTCAAACGAAATTGCCGATGATAGAGTTACCTTAGATAGGGGATTGGGTGATCATCTTGAGAAGTATTTAACATTTCTTGTAGATGATGAGATTTACGGCTTGGAGATATTAAAGGTTAGGGAAATTGTTGCTATGCTGCATATCTCTAAGGTACCTTTGGTTCCAGACTATGTAAAAGGGGTTATTAATCTTAGGGGTAAAGTTATCCCAGTAATTGATATAAGGTTAAAATTTAAGATGGAAGATATTAATTATGACGAGCATACAACTATTATAATCGTTGATGTTGATGATATCTCAGTTGGATTTATAGTTGATGAAACTTCTGAAGTGGTGAAAATCAAGCAGGAGAATTTAATGCCGCCGCCAAAATTTGGTACGGGCATCGATACTTCATTTTTAAAATCGATGGCAAAAACGGAAGCTAATATCACTATGATAGTAGATCTTGAAAAACTTTTTAGCAGCGATGAGATAAAGTCGCTTTCTATTCACAATAAAGAAGAGGAAGAATAAAATGAAAATGACAGTAAAAAAACAGTTAATAATATCATTATTATTAGTGGGGATAATTCCGTTTGTGGTTATTAGTATAATATCTTTTAATAAAAGTGATGAGGCTATGATGAAAAAAAGTTACGATACTCTTACATCAGTTAGGGATTCAAAATTAAATCAGATAGAAAACTTTTTTGGAAAGATAGTCGGTGATATTACTATCATGTCAAAAAATGCAGAAGTCACAGATTTAACGACAGATTTAAGAAATTTGCATGATCAGTTAAAAGTAAAAGGGACTGATCCTTATCCTGTTTCCAATGAAGGGGTAAAAAGGGAAACCGCTAAGTATGAAGAGTTTTTTCAAGACTATATGAAAGAGTATGGATATTATGATATTTTTGTAGTGTGTGCTAAACATGGTCATGTTATGTATTCTGCTGCAAAAGAGTCTGATTATGGTGCAAATGTGGGAAGCGGTTCATTAAGAGACAGTGGTTTAGGTGAAGTATGGAAAAAAGTAAATGCTCTTAAAAGAGTTGTTTTTGTAGATATGAGACCTTACGCTCCATCAAATCAAGAACCGGCTATGTTCCTCGGAATTCCTATCTATGACAATGGCAAAATGGTATCTGTATTGGTATTTCAAATCAGTGACAAAGCTATAAATGATATTATGCAGTTTAGAGAAGGTTATGGAAAAACACAAGAGGATTATTTAGTTGGGCAAGATGAACTTATGAGAAGTGACAGCTTTTTAGATCCGACAGGTCATAGTTTAAAAGCATCATTTGCAAATAATACAAAAGTTCATACGATAGCTTCTAAAAATGCTCTACAAGGTCAAAGTAATACAGAATTAATAATAGATTATAACGGTAATCCTGTACTTTCTGCATATAAATCTTTTAAAATAGGTGAAGATTTAACTTGGGCTATTATATCGGAGATAGACGATGCTGAAGTTGATGAACCTGTTCAATTATTATTGCAAGATATGTTGATCATAGGTGTTATTTTCCTGGTAGTTATTGTAGTAATTGCGATTTTACTTGCAAACTATGTTTCAAAACCAATTATAAATGCTGTTTCAACTATTGCAACAGGAAGTGAGCAGGTAGTTGCGGCTTCAGATCAGATCGCATCATCTGCAACTATGCTTTCAGAGTCTGCAAGTGATCAAGCAGCTTCTGTTGAAGAGGTAAGTGCAACTATTGAGGAGACAAGTACAACAGTTGAACAAAATAGTAACAATGCAAGAGAAGCTGATATTCTAAGTTCAGATGCTTCTAGCTCAGCACAAGAGGGGTATGAGTGTGTTAAAGATTTACTTTTAGCTATGGAGGAGATTACAGGTTCAAGTAAAGAGATAGCAAATATCATTAAAACTATTGATGAGATTGCATTTCAAACAAATCTACTTGCACTAAATGCAGCAGTTGAAGCAGCACGGGCAGGAGAACATGGTCTTGGTTTTGCCGTGGTTGCAGATGAAGTAAGAAATCTTGCAGGAAGATCATCAACAGCAGCCAAAGAGACTGCAACAATTATTGAAAACTCTTTAGCACAAGTTCAAAAAGGTAACTCTATTGCTACGGATACAAATAAAGCTTTTGAAGAAATTTTAGACAAAGTTAAAAAAAGCGGTAATCTTGTAGGTGAGATAGCTATGGCTTCAAAAGAGCAAACAGAGGGTATGTCTCAAATAAATAAAGCTATGAATCAAATTGATCAAGTGACACAAACAGTTGCCAGTACATCTGAAGAATCAGCAGCCGCAGCAGAGGAGTTAAATGCTCAAGCAGTTACTATGAGTGATACAGTAAAAGAGTTAGGTGCACTTGTAGGATACACAGCTGGCATGGAAGTATCTAATGTACAAACAAAACAAAGAAAAAAAGTATCAAAAGCTAAACCGGTTGCAAGAGCTAAAAATAAAAGTCCTGAGGATATAATGCCTTTAAGTGAAAATGACACACTAGAGTTCTAAAAGGGGAAATTATGCCAATGGATAACAATATATTCACTATAGATATATCAACATCTCATAGTGAATTAGCAAATGTACATAAAGATATTCTTAAAAATATTGACAAAATAAAAACTATAGAATTAAAGCAGGATGAGCAGATAAACTCATCTGCTTTATTATCATTGCTGATCTGCGTAAAAAATAGTAAACCTAAGATTAAGATACCATTAATTGATGAGCAAAATAGTTTTCTAAATGGTCTTGGTAAGTTTTCAATAGTTAAATAGGGATAATAAAAAAGAAAAACTTTAAAAAGGGTTTATTATGGATAAAAAAGAGAGATTGCTTCAAGTTTTTATAGAGGAAGCAAATGAGATAATTGAGCAGTTAGATAGACTTGTTATGGAGCTTGAAGAGGGTGGAGATGGAACTTCGCTTATAAATGATATCTTTAGAGGTGTACATACTTTAAAAGGTAGTGCAAATTCATTTGGTTTTACCAGACTGGGTGAGTATGTACATCATTGGGAAGATTTGCTTGGGATGTTTAGAGATCATCCTGAATTTTCTCTTGATAGTAGTATGGATCTGTTTTTTGAAGCGGTAACTGTTGTAAGAGAGATGCTTGATAGTGAAATTAATAAAATAGACGGCTATCCTGAAAATTATACTAAAACATTAGATGAGATTAAACAAAAAATTGAAAATAGCGGAAGTTTATTAGAGGCGGATTCAGATGATAAAAAAGAATCAAAACCAGTAAAAGAGGAACCTCAATTTGAGTTGACTTATCAAATTGCTAATATAAATGATTTAGAGTTAAAAGCTTTTGCCGAAGATGAAAAAAAGCAGATAAAAAAGTCAATAGATGATGGTAAAAATCTTTACAATATAGTGTTGTGTTTTGATGATGATCTTTATTTTAGAGGTCATAACCATTTAATATCAATAAAATTGCTGGATGATATAGGTGATATTGTAAAATCATATTGGAGTTTTAATGCATTGGATTCTTTAGATGAGTATAACAATGAACATAACTATATTAAAGAGATTTCTTTATATTTAATAACTGATTTGACACATATTGATATTGAAGAGATATTTGAGTTTTCTGCTGATGATCATGAGGTGAAAATAAGACTATTTTCAAAAGATGAAACTTTAAATATTGTATCAAAACAAAATTCTATAGAAGAAAAAAAGCCAGAGAAGAAAGAAGCTAATGAGATAGAAAATAAGAGAAGAGAGGGAGATAGAAGACAAGGTGATAGAAGAACAGGAGATAGAGGTGTAACAAAGACTCAATCTTTTATTAGAATAGAGTCAGGTAAAATAGATGAACTATTTAACTCAGTAGGTGAGATGGTTATAGCTCAAAGTTATATTGAAAATTCTGAAGTTATTCAAGCGTCTGATAATGTGGCTCTTAAAAAGAATATCAATGCTTTATCAAAATCAACTAAAAGAATTCAAGATCAAGTTATGAGCTTAAGAATGGTTGCTATTAAAGATACATTTTTAAAAATGAAAAGAATAGCAAGGGATGTTTCTAAAAAAACCGGTAAAGAGTTTGAGTTTATTATAAATGGTGAAGATACAGAGATAGATAAAACTATGGTAGATGCTCTGTCTGATCCGCTTATTCATCTAATTAGAAATGCAATAGACCATGGACTTGAAAGTGATGAAGATAGAAAAAAAGCAGGTAAAGGTGTAGGACAGGTATATTTAGAGGCATACCATAGAGGTGATAATATTGTTATTGAAATAACTGACGATGGTAAAGGTATAGATACACAAGCAATTTTAGATAAAGCAATTGAGCGAGGTTTGGCTCATCAGGGTCAAGACCTTAGTGAATCTGAAATAATTAGTTTTATATTTAATCCCGGGTTTTCAATGGCAAAAGAGATTAGTGATGTATCTGGTCGTGGAGTTGGACTTGATGTTGTTAAAACCTCTATTGATAAACTAAAAGGGAAGATGGATATAAGTACCACTTTAGGTAAAGGGAGCTCTTTTAAGATTGTGTTACCTTTAACTTTGGCAATTATTGATGGGATGATTATATCAATAAATGATGAAACTTTTATCATACCAACCCTAACCGTAGTTGAATCATTTTCACCTAATATGGACAAAGTAAGCTCTGTTCAACATAAAGAGGAGTTTATAGATTTTAGAGGTGAGGTTTTACCAATTGTTCATCTTAATAGATTTTTGCAGCTAGATGGAGAAGAAAGAGCAGATAAAGATTCAGTTTTTATATGTATTGAACATGAAAAGGGAAAATTTGTTTTAAGAGTTGATTCTCTTTTAGGTCGACAGCAGGTTGTTGTAAAATCTATGGGTAAATTCTTAAACTTTGTTAAAGAGATAGTTGGCGGTGCAATTCTTGGTGATGGAAAAATAGCTCTTATTTTAAATATTGAAGATATAAGAGCTAAATTGGATATATAGTTATGGAAGTAACACAAATATCAAAAAAAGAGTTTGAACTTTTTAAAAAATATATTTATGACAATACTGGTATCAGACTCGCTGATCATAAAGCGACACTCTTAAAAACAAGATTAAATAAAAGATTAAGAGAACTTGACCTAAATAGTTTTAAAGAGTATTACGAATATCTTGGCAATAACCAATCAGAATATACAAAGTTTGTAAATGCAATCTCCACAAATGTAACCTCCTTTTTTAGAGAAGCTAGGCAGTGGGAATTTTTAACTAAAGAGATTGAGAATATAAAAGCTAGAGCTACAGGTAAAAAATTAAGAATATGGTCGGCTGCTTGTTCAACAGGTGAAGAGCCTTACACTATAGCCATGTTTCTTAAAAAAGAGATGGAGGAGTTTAACGATTTTGATATCAAAATATTGGCTTCAGATATTTCACATGAAGCTTTAATAAAAGCAAAAAGAGGGATATATAAAGGTAAAGATATAGGTGATCTGCCAAAACACCATATAACCAATAACTTTATAAGAGTTGGTAAAACAGATGATTATAAAATAGATGATGATTTGGTAGACTTAGTGATGTTTAGAGAGTTTAATTTGGTATATGGAGACTACTCTTTGTTTGGCAAAACTCAGTTTGATCTGATTTTTTGTAGAAATGTGATGATCTATTTTGATAATGATACTAAACAGAATGTTGTACAAAATTTGGCAAAAAAATTAAAAAAAGGTGGCTATCTTTTCATTGGTCACTCTGAGAGTTTAATGGCTCATGAGGGTTTACAGTATGTTATCCCCTCTATTTATAAAAAGATTTAAAGTAAGGAAGGATTGATATGTCTATAAATGTATTGATAGTTGATGATAGTGCAACAGCCAGAGCGGTTATAAAATCAGCTCTTGAAAAAGATCCAGCGATAAATGTTGTTGGTGCTGCTCAAGATGCATTTGTAGCACGGGATATGATTGTAAAGCTTCGTCCAGATGTTATCTGCTTGGATGTTGAGATGCCTAAGATGGATGGGATTACATTTCTTAATAAAATAATGACCCACTTGCCGACTCCTGTGATTATGGTCTCATCTTTAACACAAGCGGGAGCAAAAACTACACTTGATGCTTTAGCTTATGGTGCTTTTGATTATGTGTCAAAAACACATTCTAATGTTTATGATGGTATTGCTCAAATGGAAAATGAGCTTATTGATAAAGTAAAACAAGCAAGTAGAGTTGATCCAAAACTTCTTCAAGAGAGGATGAAAAAAGCACAAACTCATTCTAAGCCAAAGGTTTATTCATTAAGTGAAACTACTCAAAAGATTGTTATGATAGGAGCTTCTACGGGTGGTACAGTTGCACTGCAGGATCTACTTTCAAGATTACCAAAAAATTTTCCGGGAATTGTAGTGGTTCAACATATGCCGGCTTCATTTACAAAAGGGTTTGCTCAAAGATTAGATGAAGTGTGTCAAGTTGATGTAAAAGAAGCCCATGATGGTGACCGGGTACAAACAGGACAGGTTCTTATTGCACCTGGTTCTCATCACCTAAAACTTGCCCGTACCGGCGGTATATATCGTGTAAAGTATGGAGATGAGGGTGTAGTAAGCGGTCATAAACCATCTGTTGATGTACTTTTTACCTCTGCAGCTAAATTTGCTGGTGCTAACGCTATTGGGATAATTTTAACAGGTATGGGGAAAGATGGAGCAAAAGGTTTACTCTCCATGAGAGATGCCGGTGCAAAAACAATAGCACAAGATGAAAAAAGCAGTGTTGTATATGGGATGCCAAAAGCTGCTGTAGATTTAGGTGCTGCTGATTTTATAGAACCATTGGACAATATAGGAAGCCGTGCAATAACAATTTTAAAAAATCATAAAGGATAAAAGATGAAAATGACAGAGATGAAAAAAATGACAGAGATGAAAAAAATGACAATTAAAACAAAATTGATATTATTATCTATTCTAATGTTTGTAGGTTTTACATCATTATTTTTTCTAGGACAGTATTCTACAAAACAGTTAGAGAATATAGGTTTAGTAACTCGTTATGTTGAAAAACTCCACACGGATGTTTTAACTTTAAGAAAAATTGAGAAAGATTTTCTATCAAGAAAAGATTTAAAATATGAAAAAGCTTTTAATGAAAATGTTGAAACTTTAACATCAAACACGAACGAGTTGATAAATTTATTAAATCAATTAGATATTGAAACAAAAGTTGTTGATGAATATTTGGCAATTATTAAAGAGTATCATAAAAGTTTTCTACAAATAGTCAAAACAACTAAAGCCATTGGATTAAATCAATCTAGTGGTTTATATGGTGAATTTAGGGGAGTGGTACATAAATTATCTGGTACCGTAGAGGAAACTAAAAATGATAAATTTATTGAATATGTATTAGTTTTGCGAAAACATGAAAAAGATTTTATGTTAAGAAAAGATTTAAAATATGTTAAAAAACTAAATGCAACTGTTGATTCAATGATTTTAGAAATTAAAAACAAAAAAGTAAATTTTACAACAAAAGAAACAGCTTTAATTCTTAAATATATTAAATCATATCAAAAAACTTTTTCTCAAGTTGTAGATTTAAGTAAAAAAATTGGTTTAAATAGTAAGTTGGGATTACTTGGCAGTATGAGAACAGTGATTCATAAATCAGAAGATAAAATAGAAGCAATTGATACTATCATTCATAAAGAGAGTAGCGATAAAAATAGTTTCTTAAAACAGTTTATACTTATTTTTACTATAACTGTTTTATTAATAGTGTTAATCTCTTTATATTTAATTGCAAGTGGCATTATGAAAACTATATCAAATGCTATAGATGAAATCTCTACTGGTACAGCTCAAATTGTATCAGCATCAAATGAGATAGCATCAAGTGCAACAATGCTGGCTGAATCTTCAAGTGACCAAGCAGCGTCTGTAGAAGAGATAACAGCGACTATTGAACAGACAAGTACAACTATTGAACAAACTGCAAATAATTCAGGTGAAGCTGATCTATTAAGTAAAGATGCTTCAAAATCTGCGGAAGAAGGTTATGGACATATTAAAAAACTATTAGTATCTAT
>JAGLOP010000028.1 GCA_023138835.1 Arcobacteraceae bacterium | reverse complement strand
AGCCTTACTATACAACAAAAGAGCAGGGAAAAGGGATAGGTTTGGGACTTTATATGTCTAAAATGATTATTGAGGATAATATGGATGGAAAGATTAGTGTTGCCAATGTGGATGATGGTACAAGTTTTACTATTCAATGGGAATGAAAATGATAGTGTTTTTATATACAAAGTGTTACAATAATTATATTAAGGTACTATGAAGGATATTATATGTCTAAAATTAAATATATTATTTTACTTTCGATAGGATTTATTTTTTTAAATTTTATCATTTATCTATTTACAGAAGAAAATAAAAATCAAAGAATTGAATTATCATCAAAAAGTTATATAGATAAACTGCAAACCCACTATGAGATACTTATGCATCAACAAAGATTAACAGCAGATGGTACATATAAATCTACAATTATAACACCAAATGTGATTGAAATACTAACTAAAGCATATAAAACAAAAGATAAAAAACAAAGAGATGATTTAAGAAAAGAGTTATATGATTTATTAAAACAAAGATATAAAATGATGTTTAAAAAAGGTGTTTTACAATACCATTTTGTATTTCCAAATAATGAAGTTTTTTTAAGATTTCATAAACTAAGTAAATATGGTGACAACCTAACAGGTATCCGTACTGATTTTGAATATACTAATAAAACTAAAAAAATATTCAGAGGATTTGCGCAGGGTAGAACTGCTCATGCATTTAGAAATGTTTATCCATTATTTAGTAAGCCTAGCACAAGTGCGAGCGATAAAAACAATAATCATATAGGTGCTATGGAGGTATCCTTTTCAAGTGATGTTTTGCAAAAAAACTTTACACTTATAAGTAAGATGCATACCCATTTTTTAGTTGACAAAACTATCTTTGATGCAAAAGCATGGGAAAGAGATGATTTAGTATTAAAATACAATCAAAGTGCTGAACATCAAAACTATATGATAACTATGACAAAAGAGCACACAAAAGAAGAATGTATAGAACAAAAAAAAATAAATTTAAAATCTATACTTAAGGATATTGATAAAAAGATAAAAAAAGGTAAAAAGTTTACTATATATACACAAGATAAAGATGGTGAAGTATTACACTTAGCATTTCTTCCAATTTATGGAAGTGTTGATAACCAAATTTTAGCTTGGATAGTATCGTATGAACAAAATGAATTTATATCAACAACTATTAAAGAGACTTTTTATATTCGCATTATTCTATTTATAATACTGCTGATACTCTTTTATTTTATATATAGAACTGTAAATCAAAAAGAGATATTAAAAGAGATAGTTGATGAAAAAACAGCTGAACTAAAAGATATAAATGAAAATTTAGAAGAAAAAGTTATTCTTGAAGTTAAAAAAAGTAAAGAGATTGAAAAAAGATTGTTTCAATCTGAAAAAATGGCAGCTATGGGTGAGATGATTGGAAATATTGCTCATCAATGGAGACAGCCGTTAAATGCTCTTAATGTAAATATTGAAAATCTTGAATTTGATTATGAAGACGGGATAGTTAATAAAGAGTTTTTAGATAAATTTATAATTGAACAAACTAAAACATTACACTATATGTCTAAAACAATAGATGATTTTAGAAATTTTTATAGAATAGATAAAGAAAAAGTTGATTTTAGTATAAAAAAAGCTATTGAAAACAGTATCAATATTCAAACAACTGAATTAAAGAAATATGGTATTATTATTAATATCATAGGGGAAGATTTTACAATTTATGGATTTGTAAATGAATTTCAGCAAGTAATAATGAATTTAATATCAAATACCAAAGATGCAATAGTAGAAACCAAACAAAAAAACGGACAAATAGATATATCTTTGATGGATGAAAAGATAATTTTTAAAGATAATGGTGGAGGGATACCTGATGATATTATAAAAAGAATTTTTGAGCCTTACTATACAACAAAAGAGCAAGGAAAAGGTACAGGGATGGGATTATATATGTCCAAAATGATTATTGAGGATAATATGGGTGGAAAGATCAGTGTTTCCAATGTAGATGACGGAGCAGAATTTATTATTGTCCTCGTACCTGCACAAATTACATGAGTAGAGATAAAAATGAAGACAATTAACAGCTACTATACAGATAAAAAAGATTTAGAAAATTTTATAAAAGTGCATAATATAAAAGATGCAGATAATGCATTATTACAAATATTTACAGGTATTTGTGATGAAAATTTTATAAATAATTTAGTAAAAGAGATCAAAGAGTTTTTACCAAATATAAATATAATCGGCTCTACGACAGATGGTGAGATAAAAGATAAAGAGGTAACTAAAAATTCTACCGTGTTGTCTTTTAGTGTTTTTGAAAAAACAAGGATTGAAATCTGTACAGTTACAGAAGAAAAATCAAGTTTTCAAACTGGAAAATCTTTGATAGCTAAAATTCCAAATATAGATTCTGCAAAACTGGCAATTGTATTTGCAGATGGATTAAATACAAATGGAGAGATATTTTTAAAAGCATTTAATAAATTTGCATCACATATTACAGTTGCCGGTGGATTATCTGGAGATAATGCGGCATTTACTAAAACATATTTGTTTACTCAAGATGGATTTAGTGGCGATGGTGCAGTTTGTGCTATATTATATAATCCAGACCTTATTATCAATACTACACTTAGTTTTGGCTGGAAGGCTATTGGTAAAGAGTTTACCGTTACTAGGGCTGTTGAAAATAGAGTTTATAGTATTGATAACCAAACACCCCTACAAATATATAAAAAATATTTAGGGGATGATATCGGTAATCAACTTCCTGCTACTGGTATAGAATTTCCTTTGATTATTAAACGAGATGATAGAGAAATAGCAAGGGCTATTGTAGCGAAAGAGGATGATGGCTCATTAATATTTGCAGGGAATATTAAAACAGGCGATAAAACTTGGCTTGGTTATGGAAATATAGAAAATATATTAAGAAATACTAAAAACCTATATGAAGATATTATTAATAATCCAGTTGAATCAATTTTTATATACTCATGTATGGCAAGAAAAAGATTGCTTGGTGATGAGATTTTAAATGAGATATTACCGCTAACAAAAATTGCACCTACAAGCGGCTTTTTTACTTATGGCGAGTTTTTTCATAATAGCAATAAACAAGAGTATGGAAATCAATTATTAAACCAAACTATGACAGTATTAACTTTAAGTGAAAATAGTTCAAAAATCGTATCAAAAAATGATATAACTTTTTTAGTAAATACAAATAGTATTCAAACTATAGAAGCACTTTCACATCTAATAAGTCAAACAACAAGAGAGCTTCAAGAGTTAAATCAAGATTTGGAAAATAAGGTAAAATGTGAGGTTGAAAAAAACAGACTAAAAGATCAGCATATGGTACAGCAATCCCGCCTAGCCCAAATGGGTGAGATGATAGGAAATATTGCTCATCA
>JAGLOP010000027.1 GCA_023138835.1 Arcobacteraceae bacterium | reverse complement strand
TTAAAAAAAATGCTACAAAAAATCCAATTCCAGCTCTAATAGAGATATACTGAAATATATTAATATCTAAATGTCTATAAAACCAGTAAAACAATTTTGAACCTTATTTTCGTTATAATAATTGCATTATAACAAAAAGATTATTAAGGTAAAAAATATAATGATAAATAAAACAATATTAATTATTACAGATGGTATTGGTCACAATGATTCTTGTAAATTTAATGCATTTTGTCAAGCAAAAAAACCAACTTATACTTATCTATTTGAAAATGTACCAAACTCTTTAATTAAAACTTATGGTTTAGCAGTAGGGCTTCCTGATGGACAAATGGGGAATAGTGAAGTTGGGCATATGACTATTGGCAGCGGTAGGATTTTATATCAAGATTTAGTAAAAATCAATATGGCTATTGCTAAAGATACTTTAAAAGATAATGATATTTTGAAAAATACACTTGAAAAGTCAGAAAATATTCATCTTTTGGGATTAGTTAGCGACGGTGGAGTTCATTCTCATATTAATCATATTATTGCTTTAGCTAAATTAAGTGCTTCAAGTGGTAAAAAAGTTTTTATTCATATCATAACAGATGGCAGAGACGTAGCACCAGATAGTGCCAAACAATATATTCAGAAGCTCCTTGATATTTGTAATAATGATATAAAGATTGCTACAATTTCCGGACGATACTATACTATGGACAGAGACAATAGATGGGATAGAGTTCAAAAAGGTTATGAAACAATAGTAAACGGAAAAATACAATCAAATATAGAAATTTTAGATTATGTTGATACTCAATACAACAATAATATATTTGATGAATTTATTGAGCCTGTTGCTTTTGAGGGATATGATGGAATACAAGAAAATGACGGTGTTATCTTTTGTAACTTTAGAAGTGATAGATTTAGAGAAATTTCCAATGCGATTACAAATCCAAATTTTAATGAGTTTCAAACTAAAAAACTAAAGTTAAATATTGCAACAATGACACAATATGATAAAAATTTACCATTGCCCGTTATGTTTCCAAAAGTAGCGCCTGAAAATACTTTGGGAGATGTAATCTCAAATGCCGGATTATCTCAACTACATACAGCAGAAACTGAAAAATATGCACATGTAACATTTTTCTTTAATGGTGGTATAGAAGATGAGCTTAAAGGTGAAAAACGGGTTCTAATCCCTTCACCAAATGTAGCAACATACGATTTACAGCCTGAGATGTCAGCACCTCAAGTAGGAGTTGCCGTTTTAAATGCTATGGATGAAAATGAAGACTTTATCGTTGTAAACTTTGCAAACGGCGATATGGTAGGTCATACAGGAAATTTAGAAGCTGGGATTAAAGCGGTTGAGTGTGTTGATGAACAATTGGGTTTGATTTTAAATAAAGCTAAAAAGCAAAACTATAATGTACTAATTACAAGTGACCATGGAAATTGTGAAAAAATGAAAGATGACAATGGCAAAACTTTAACAAATCATACTGTTGGAGATGTATATTGTTTTATAGTTGCACCAAATGTAACAGAAGTTAAAGATGGCGGATTAAATAATATTGCGCCAACTGTTCTAAAGCTAATGAATCTTATAATACCATTAGAGATGGACGAACCACTTATATAAGGAAAATAATGAACCCTTTAGATATAATTAATGAGATAAAAACATTAAATGTGCTAATTGTTGAAGACGGGGATGATATAAGAGAGATTATGTCAACAACTTTTGGCAAAATTTTTAAAGCTACAAGATCAGCTGTTGATGGAGAAGACGGTCTCAAACAATTTAAAGAAGAACAGCCGGATATTATTATATCTGATATTCGTATGCCAAATATGAATGGCAACGAGATGATTGAAGCCATAAGAGAAATTAATCCAAAAATTCCTATCATTGTTGTTTCTGGTCATGGAAAAATTATCAAAGCGACATCTAAAGCCGATATTATATTAGAAAAGCCAATAAAATTTGATAAGTTACTAGAACATATCTACAATCTGACACGATAGACTCTTATGCCTAGACTTTTGGTTAATAATTTAACTATTAAAGAAAATAGGGAAATTGGCCCTTCTAAAAATATTTTAGTAAATTTATATAAAAATATACAGCAACCTTTGATTATCGATTCTACAATGGCATTGGTTGGGCAAAGCGGAAGTGGTAAATCATTGACACTAAAAGCTATTTTACAATTAATACCACAAAATCTAAAATCAAATTTTAACTATGAAAGTGATTTTGAATTAACTGCACAAAATATTGGATTTATTCCACAAAATCCATTTACATCACTTAGTCCGTTAACCAAAATAAATAAACAATTCTTTTGTGACAATAATAAAAAAACTGAGATGTTAAAACTAGTAGGATTAGAAGAATGGATTTTGGATAGATTTCCAAGCCAATTAAGTGGAGGACAACTACAAAGAGTAGTAATCGCAATTGCTTTGAGCGTCAGCCCTAAATTATTTTTACTTGATGAGCCTACAACAGCTCTTGATGCAAAAAGTAAAGAGATAGTTTTAAATCTTTTAATATCATTGCAAAAAAATTTAAATATATTGATGTTGTTTGTTACGCATGATATTTTATCCGCAAAAAACTTGTGTGAGAAAATGGTTATTTTAAAAAATGGTGCTATTGTAGAGACTGGATTAACTCAAGATATATTAAATAATCCTAAAGAAAAATATACAAAACAACTTATTTCTAGTGGATTTAACAATAGGAAATTTAGAGTATGATCAGAAAATTATTATTATTTACAGCTTTTATAACCCTTGGTGTTTTTATATGGTTAATATTTTTATATTCTCAAATTCGTTTTGATGTACAAAGAATTGTTGATTATAAACCAAGATTAACAACACAAATTTTTGATAAATATGGAAATTTAGTAGCTAATTTATTTGATAAAGAACATAGATTTTATGTAAACTTTCAAGATATACCCGCCAGAGTTATAGAAAGCTTGGTTGCTATTGAAGATACACAGTATTTTGAACATAAAGGTATTAATACAGAAGCAATTGGTCGTGCAATTATTAAAGATATAAAAGCGATGAAACTAGTTGAAGGAGCCAGTACATTAACTCAACAGCTGGTTAAGACTATGGTTTTAACCAGAGATAAAAAAATAATACGAAAAATAAAAGAGGTGTTATTATCTCTTCGACTTGAAGGCTTACTCAGTAAAGAAGAGATAATTGAACGATATTTAAATCATGTTTATTTTGGTCATGGATATTACGGTATTAAAACAGCGTCATTGGGATATTTTCATAAGCATTTAGGAGAACTTCATTTAAAAGAGATTGCTATACTTGTAGGACTTCCTCGAGCACCTAGTTTTTATGACCCTACAAAGAATTTAAAATTTTCTTTAACGCGTGCAAATCAAGTCATCAGAAGAATGTATAAACTTGGATGGATAAATAAAACTGACTATCACGAAGCATTAAATTACATACCAATAGTTTATAATGATACCTTGACTAGAAATAAAGCTCCTTATATAGTAGATGTAGTAAAAAAACAATTATTACCTAATTTACCGGACTTAAAAACGGGAGGATATAAGATTAAACTTACAATTGATTTAAAAGCTCAACAAATAGCAAGAGATGCTTTAAAATACGGTTATGAAAAAATTAAACAACGAGATATTTATATAGATACAAATCAAAGTACAACAAAAACTTTAAATGGTGCTATGATGGTTTTAGAAAACAATAGTGGAAAGATTTTAACTCTTGTAGGTGGAGTTGATTATTTACAATCATCTTTTAATAGAGCTACACAAAGTAAACGACAACCAGGAAGTGCTGCAAAACCTTTTCTTTATCAAGTAGCATTAAATCTTGGATATTCTACAGCCAGTAATCTTGTTGATATTAGCAGAACTTATCAATATAAATCATCTAATAATATTTTAAAGAAATGGCAGCCAAGAAATTATGAAAAAGATTTTAAAGGACTGATCTCTTTGCGCGAAGCTTTAGTTCACTCAAGAAACTTGGCAACGATAAATTTAGTAACTGAAATAGGTATTGATATTTTACATAAAAAACTAAAATATTATGGTTTTAAAGATATACCGTTTGATTTATCTATTGCTCTTGGAAGTTTTGGAATTTCACTTTTTGATTTAAGCGAGCAATATACGATATTCTCTAATAATGGAGTACAAATCAAACCTTACATAATCTCAAGTATCACAGATATAACAAATCAAACTATCACATTTGAACCTGAAAAGAAATATATTACAACTCCTGCGCAAACATATCTAATGACATCTATTTTACATAATGTAGTCAAAAGTGGAACCGGACGAAATGCTAGAGTAAAAGGTATTGAAATAGCTGGAAAAACAGGTACTACAAATAAAAATATTGATGCTTGGTTTTGTGGATATTCTCCAACACTTCAAACTATAATATGGTATGGAAATGATGATAATAAACCAATGAGAAGAACCGAAACAGGTGGAAGAACCGCAGCTCCCGTATTTGCTTTCTTTTATAAAAAATGGCTTAAAATTCATCCAGAGATAAAAAGAAAGTTTGATAAACCAGAAGGAGTATTTACAAGTTGGGTTAATAATAGATTAGAATATTTTACTCAAACATCAAATATCCCAAAGATAGAAAATAAAACTGAACAAAGTAATGAAAAAGAAGTTCAATTTTAAAAGCAATAAAAAAGGTAAAGGATTTCTCCTCTACCTTTTTTGGAATTATTACTCTTTAGATTAACAAGAATAAGTTGATTTAAACTCAAAAGCTGTAGGTCTAGCTTCGTCAGGCCAAACTTGTCTTTCAAATTGGTAATGTTGATATGTGTCAATCATATGATCAGTAAATACCGGTTTTAAGAAATCATTATCAGCAATTAAACCTTCTAATGCTTCTCTTAACGTTGCAGGCATTTGAGGAATATTTTTTTCTCTAATCTCATCAAGAGATAATTCAAATAGATCTTCATCCATAGGTCCAACTGGTTCCCATTTATTTTTGATACCATCAATACCAGCCATCATCATAGCAGCAAATGCTAAGTATGGGTTAGCTGTAGAATCTGGGAATCTCATCTCTAATCTTGTAGCAGGTGCTCCAGCTCCATAAGGAACTCTACAAGCTGCTGATCTATTTTGAGCAGAGTATGTTAAAATATTTGGTGCTTCGTAACCTGGAATTAATCTTTTGTAAGAGTTAGTTGAAGCATTTGTAAATGCAGCAACAGCAGCAGCATGTTTAAATATACCAGCAGCATAATGTCTAGCATTGTCAGATAAGTTACCGTAGTTACCTTCTGTATAGAAAGTATTTACTCCATCTTTCCAGATTGATTGGTGTACGTGCATGCCGTTACCATTATCACCAAAAATTGGTTTTGGCATAAATGTAGCAGTTTTACCATTTAAGTGTGCTACCATTTTAACTACATATTTAAGTTTTTGAACATTATCAGCAGCTTCAACTAAAGTATTATAAACTATACCAATTTCATGTTGACCTTGTGCAACTTCGTGGTGACCAAGAATAACTTCTAAACCAACTTCTTCTAAAATTAGCATAACTTCAGCTCTTAAGTCTACGCCTTTATCTGTAGGAGCTACGGGGAAGTATCCACCTTTAGTTCCAGCGATATGACCCATATTTCCACCTTCAAAATCTGTTTCATGATTCCACTCACCATCTTCTGTATCTACTTTGTAAAATGATTCATTTGGACTATCTTTAAGTTTTACATCTTCAAAAATAAAGAATTCATTTTCAGGACCAAAATAAGCTACATCACCAACATTAGCTTCAGCCAAATACTCTAATGATTTAGAAGCGATACTTCTTGGACATTTAGCATACATCTCATCATTATAAATATCATAAACACCACAAATAACAATAATTGTGCTATCTGCTGTAAAAGGATCCATAAATGCTGATTCAACAGATGGCTTTAAAATCATATCTGATTTATTAATTGGTTGCCAAGCATCAATTGATGAACCATCAAAAGGCATACCAAAATCAAGTTGATTTTGAGTAACTGCACTCATTCTATAACTAATATGATGCCAAGCACCTTTAATATCTGTAAATCTAAAATCTACAAATTCTACCTCATTCTTTTCACAAAACTCAAAAAATTCTGCTGTATTACTCACAAATTTACCCATGGTAAAATCTCCTTAAAATTAATTTAGAATATTGTATCGAAAAAAAAATAAATTAGAAGATTAGAATTGGATAGAAAATATACAGTTTATTCAAAAGTTACAAATTTACAAATAAAAAACAACTAAAAGAGATCCAACTATAAAATCACTAAGAAAGTAAAAAAGAAAAGTACAGTATAAAAGTACAGAAAAAAAGAGTAAAAAAAAAGAGACCTTAAAAGTTGGCAGCGACCTACGTTTCCACCAGGGAACCCGGCAGTATTATCGGCGATGAAGAGCTTGACTTCCAGGTTCGAAATGGGACTGGGTATTACCTCTTCTCTATAACCACCAACATTTAAAGACTCTTGTTTGTTCCGTTACTAATAAATAATATAAAAAAGTAAATTTTTTAATCATTTATCTTCACGATGTTGCAGAAGCAACATTGAGTATAAATATTGATAAAATATAAGTTGTTAATAGTCTTG
>JAGLOP010000026.1 GCA_023138835.1 Arcobacteraceae bacterium | reverse complement strand
TGCTGCTGTCATTGTATATGCTTGAGCATCTGTAAGAATAAGTGCATCGATATCTGCAATACCTGCTCCTGTAATATCTGCTCCTGCTCCTACTGTTGCATTTACAACAGTTGTTGTTCCTGTATTAACTGCTACAACTGTTGTAGCTACTCCATCATCTAAGACCGCTAATGTATCTGCTACTGTAAGTGTTCCAGCATATTCAGTCATCCCTGTACCATCTGCATCTACTGTGATTAATCCTTGTGCATTTGTCATTGTATAGTCTTCTGTATTTACAAGAATAAGTGCATCTATATCTGTAATATCTGTTGCTGAACTAATAGCTGCTGCATTTGCTACTGTTGCATTTACAACATCTACTGCTCCAGATTTAAGCGTAGTTGCATCACCTGCATCTACATTTGCTAGTGCATCTGTAACTGTAAGTGTTTGACCAGCTTTTGTAAATGTTAATGCATTTACTTGTGTAGCTGTTAATGTTGTAGCTCCACTTAGTGTAGTACTATCTGCTTTTGTAATATCTACTGCAGTTAAATCACCTGATACTGCTGTAAGTGCAATTAAATCATCTGCACTTTTTGTGATATTTGCTGTTGTAAGTGTAGTATATTGAGATAATGTCATTGTTGCTGTTATAGCAACTCCACCATCACTATTATCTACTACCAATGCACCATATGATGATAAATCTACTCCCGTTAAATCTTCATTACTACTTACTGTATATGTTGGAAGATTTGCTAAAGTATCAATAGTTATAACATTACCACTGATACTAACTGTATCTACCCCTGTTAATACAAGAGTATGAATATTTGAATCATTATCCATCCAAGATAATGTATCATTAGATTGGTCAAAGATATATTCATCTGCTTCTAGTGTAACATCATTATTACCAATAGTAAGAGTAGCAGTTGTATCTGCATCTAAATTAATAGTATCATTAACTGCTAGATTTGCAATTGTTGTTACTTCACTAGTATCATTATCTTCATATACTATTTGTGTATAATCTATAACACCTGTTGTATCTCCATCAATAGTAGAAATTTCTGTTAATGTAGCTGCATTAGATAAAGTTACTGCATAATCAGTTGCTGTTGTAATATCTGCTTCATTTACAACTAATAGTACTTCTGCTGTATTACCTGTAATTGTTGTAGCGGCAGAAGCATTTACAGTTCCTGTTGTATCATTCACAATTGTAGTTAAATTTGCTGCTGCTACTGAACCTGTATCTGATAAAGTCACTGCATAATTTGTTGCTGTTGTAAAATCAGTTCCTGTATTATTAACAATCTCTAACATATCTGATACGCTACTGCTACTAAGTGTTGTAGCTAAAGCCATATTAATAGTACCTGTACCATTAGCATCATTAATTGTTTTAACATCTGCTGCTGCAAGTGTAGTATCTGATAAAGTCACTGCATAATTTGTTGCTGTTGTAAAATCAGTTCCTGTATTATTAACAATCTCTAACACATCTGATACGCTACTGCTACTAAGTGTTGTAGCTAAAGCCATATTAATAGTACCTGTACCATTAGCATCATTAATTGTTTTAACATCTGCTGCTGCAAGTGTAGTATCTGATAATACTACATTCCAATCTCCATCTAAACCAACAGATGATATATTTGTAACCATTGTATTTACAGCATCTGCTGTACTACTTGTAACATCTGTTATTGATGTAGCAGTAATTGCTACTGATGTTTTACCATCTAATGTATTTAAATCTGCTGCTGAAGCTGATGTAGCATCAAGTACCATTGTTAACGCATCATTTGCATCTGCATTTGATAAAGCTGTATTTAAAGTAGCTACTACTCCTGTTGCTGTTACTGTTGCTGTTACTATTCCAGTTGTATAACCCATAATTGTGTTTGCATCTGCTGCTGAAGCTGCATCTGTTAATGTCACTATTATAGTATCTGTTATATATGCTCCTACATCAGCAATTGCATTATCTACCGTATCTGATACCTCTGTATATGTAAGTGTACCTGTTGTATCACCATCAATTGCTGTAAGTTGTGCGATTGTACCTTCACCACTAACTGTTGCTGTATAATCAGTTTTTGTAGTAATTGTTGCATCATTTACTACTGATACTAATCCGGATGCTGTACCAGTAATAGTAGTTGTCGTAGCTGAAATATCTATTGTACCAGCACCAATAATTGCTTTAATAGATACTAACTGATCACTTGAAATAGAAGCATCTGATAAAATTACATTAGTTCCATCACCCAATGTAATATCTTGCATAACTGTTGATATATCACTATCTAATGTAGTAGCAACTGTAACAAGAGTACTATCAAGAGTTGTTGTTGTATCATTTAAATGTAAAAGTGCATCATCATCACTTACAAAAGCAGCATCCCCAGCAGCTTCTGTTGTATCTGTAATATGAGTATCTGTTGTATTTTCATCAATTACTAGCACTGTACTTTCATTCACCAATGTATTTGTTGTTCCATCTACTTGTACCGCTGCTTGTGCTGCTGTTAATTCAGCTGCACTAATTTCACCATCAGAATTTGTATCTATTGCACCATCTGCAAGTACAATATCACCATCTGCATCTGTAAGTATAGTAATACCATTTGAAGCATCTCCATCAGCATCAAGAGTTTGAAGTAATTGAGCTATTTTAACAACTGTTGTATTTGTAGTATCAGCTCTAGTTACACCTCCTCCAACTAAATCTTGAGGCATAACCTTAGTATCTGCATTTATCTCTGAAGATGCTATATCACCAATAGTAATATTTCCAACTTTAAAAGTAACTGTATCGCCACTATAATATGTAAAAGATCCATCAGCGCCGGTTTGACCTTTTAGTACTCCACCAATATAATAATCAACACCACTAACTGCACTATCTATAAAATAACCAGTTAATAAACTAGCACCACTAGATATTGCACCAGCGGCACTACTTCCTCCAGCTGCAACAGCAACTACTACCACACCAGCAGTTACCATAGTAGCAGTTGACATACCAGCTTCTGTTGCAACTGTAGCTTCCGGTATAAGTTTAATACTGCCAGCAGCTGATGCATCTGCAAAATGTTTTGCATTTGCGATACCAAATTGTTCTGTTAAGGCTATTTCTAAAGAATCATTACCACGAGCTAGACCCATTAATACAGATTGATCACCTTGAGCATAAACAAGAGTTGAACCATCTTCTAAATCAAATCCAAAATCACTTGCAGAGGATAAAGTATATACACTGTTGTCAGATACTGTAAATTCAATTTCAATATTGTTGTAGCTATAAAAACTTTCTAAAGATAATGTTTCACCATTTGCAAAAGTAATCTCTAAATCAGAACCTTCTTTAATGGCAATAAAGTTATTAATATTTTGGTCTTCCCCATTGATTTTTTTAATAATTTTAAACTTATCACCAGAAGCAGCTACGACTTTACTTAAATTGTCAATACTGATTACCTGCTTTACCCCATTTTCTGCAATTACAATTACACTTTGATTCATTGTATATTCCTTATAAAATTTAATCTCCTATGAGTATAACTAAATATTATGTCAAAATTGTGTCATTAAAATTTATTTTAATTTAGAAGAAGCTGTTTAAGGAAAATATGGTATTATTTTTAACTTAAAATTACACTTCAGATTTAAATTTTGAGAAGGTATTTATAAATGAATAAAATAATGATTTTTATTTTTGTGTTACTCCTGTTTTCTTCCCATTCATATGCCCAAGATACTAATGCTTTAAAAAAATTAACAAAAACTATGAGTATAATTGAGCGGCATTATATTAAGAAAGTTGAAATGCACAAATTAATTGATTTAAATAAAAAGTATAACACAGAAAAAGAGGTGAAGACTGCATTAAAAAAGTTGATGGACAAATTAGATAAATATTCACTTTATGTAATAAATGGGCATGAAAATAAAAAATATCCTAAAAAATTAATAATGCAACCTTTTAGTTCCAAAATTATTGACAAAAAATATTTATATATCAAAATTCCATACTTTGATTCTAAAGTTGTAACTAGTTTAATAAGAACCATTATAAGTTCAACAAAAGAGACACAAGCAATTATTCTAGACTTAAGAGATAACCCTGGTGGTTTATTTAAAGAAGCAATAAAAACAGTTGATGTTTTTGTTGATGATGGTGTAATAGTTTCAAAAAAAGGTAGAGATATGCAAAATGTTACTACTTTTAGAGCAACATTAAAAAAAACAATAACAACTCTACCTTTAATAATCCTTGTAAATAAAAAAAGTGCAAGTTCCGCAGAGATAGTAAGTGGAGCACTGCAAGATTTAAAACGTGCTACAATTATAGGTGAAAAAACATTTGGCAAAGGAACAATACAAGCACTTATTTATATAACAGATGATAAAACAGAAGCAATTAAATTAACTGTTGCAAAGTATTATTTACCAAGTGGAAGATTGGTTGATAATAAAATTATCCCTGATATAGAGATTTTGGATAATCAATTAGATTATGCCATAAGATTTTTGAATAATATATAGTTTATTTTTATTATGATATTATTATTTAAAATTTATTATAACAAGGTAATATCATGAACATAAAAAAAATATTAAAATATTTATTTACAGGATTATTTGTAAGTATATTATTATCAGGGTGTGGAGCGACAATTAATTCATTAGCTAAAAAAGGTGATTTTAATGCTGCAAAAGAGAAAATAGATGCTGGTACAAATATAAATAAGATTGATGAATATGGTTATACTCAATTATTATATGCAGCTAAAACTGGAAATATAAAAGTTATGAAAGACCTTATTAATAATGGTGCTGATATTAACTTTAAAGCATCAGATGATACCCATCCAATATATAACTTTGTATCTAGTGGATATGATAATAATTTAAAAAAAGATTCTTTAGATATGATAAAGTGGATGATTGGAAAAGGTGCTGATTATAAAGAACCTTCTTATAATAAATATACACTAATTCATATATCAAAAGATATTGAACTTACTAAATATCTTATTAGTTTAGGTATGAAGGTTGGAGTATTAACTGAAAATAATGCAACAACATTGATGGGAAGTGTGTCATCACCTTTAAATGATAAATTAGAAGACACAACAGTTCAAGAATATTTAATAAATCAGTGTGTAGATTTAGAACAAATGGCTATATTTGGTTCAGAAAAATTAAATGCTATTGATGTTGCTAAATATTATAAAAGATATAAAGCGTTAGAACTTATAAATGACGCTATTAAAAATCCACCAAGGCAATGTTGGGATATTGGAATGTTAGCTACAAATGCTGAAAATGAACTGGTTGAAGAAATGTTTAGACTTAATGATAATAGATTTATATTTTATAAAGCTAATTTTATATTTTTAAATATAAAAGATAAAATTAAAAAACATCTTGGCTTTACAGATTCAAAAGGTAGACATTTAATTATGTTTGATTTTTATGGTAAAAATGATATACCAAGAGTTGTAAAGAAAATAGATACAGAGAAAATAGATAAGATTTATATGGCAGATAGAGGTGATTGGTATAGAGTTACTTTTAGAACTAAAACAAAGCAATCATATAAGTATATTATACATGAAAAAGGTGTTTATATAAAATTAAAAAATATAAAATCCCGTGTCAATCACCACTAGTAAATGTACCATCTTTAGCAAGATGGTACATTTAAGTTAAGATTGTAATATATTTACAATAACTTCACTATCTCTCACATCAAATTCAACATTGCTGCCATCTTGAATCTGTTCTTCTAATATCATATCAGCTAACTTATCCTCAACTATTTCATATAAAGCTCTTTTAAGCGGTCGAGCTCCATATACCGGATCAAATCCAGCTTCAGCTATAAATGCTTTAGCATCACTTGTCATAGTTAGTTTTATATTCTTACTTTCAACTTTTTTAGCAATACTGTCAAACATAATATCTACTATTTTAGTAATCGCTTCAAGTCCAAGTTGTTCAAAGATAACAATATCATCAAGTCTATTTAAAAACTCCGGTCTAAAGTGAGCTTTTAATTCATTTAAAACTTCACTTTTTCTCTCTTCCCTATCACTTATTTCTATAATTTTAGAACTACCAATATTTGAAGTTAAGATAATAATTGTATTTTTAAAATCTACCGTTACACCTTTGTTGTCTGTTAATCTTCCATCATCTAAAACTTGAAGTAAGATATTAAATACATCCGGATGTGCTTTTTCTATCTCATCAAAAAGTATAACAGAATAAGGTTTTCTTCTAACTGCTTCAGTCAATTGTCCACCCTCTTCATACCCTACATATCCAGGAGCTGCACCTATAAGCCTGCTGGCAGAATGTTTTTCCATATATTCAGACATATCAAATCGTATCAGCGACTTATCATTATCAAACAAGAATTTTGCCAAAGTTTTAGCTGCCTCTGTTTTACCTACACCCGTAGGGCCTAAAAACATAAAGCTTCCTATAGGACGACTGTCATCACTTAGTCCTGCTTTATTTCTTTTAATTGCTCGACTAATTGCTTTTAATGCTTCATCTTGTCCTATTACATCTTTTCTAAGTACTGATTCTACTTGTAGAATTTTTTGTTTTTCACTTGATAACATTTTATTTACAGGAATTCCTGTCCATCTTGAAACTATACTGGCAATCGCATCTTCATCTACAAAGTTTTTAAGCAGTGTTCCTGACTCTTGCATTTTTGCCCATTTTTCTTCATTTGCTTTTATCTCATTTTCAAGCTCAGGAATCTCGCCATATTCAATCTTTGCTGCTTCTTCAAATTTACTGTCTTTTTTTGCTCGTTCGGCTTTTGTCTTTAATTCATCAATTTTTATTTTAATATTTGAAACAGCATTAAAAGTTTCTTTCTCATTTTCAAACTGAACTTCTAAATTTCTTTGCTTCTCTTTTAAATTTGAAAGTTCTTTTTCTATCTCTTTTAATCTTTCATCATTTTGCTTAGATTTTTCCATTTTTAAAGCAGACTTTTCAACCTCTAAAGTTCCTATTTGTCTTTTTGTTGTAGATAGAACAGTTGGCTCAGACTCAATTTGCATTTTTAATTCAGCTGCCGCTTCATCTATAAGGTCAATTGCTTTATCCGGTAAAAATCTATCAGTAATATATCTGTGACTTAATTTTGCGGCACTTACTAAGGCACTGTCATTTATAGTTACATTATGAAAAGTTTCAAGTTTCTCTTTTATACCTCTAAGAATTTGCAAGGCTTCATTTACACTCGGCTCATCTACATTCACGGGTTGAAATCTTCTTTGCATAGCTGCATCTTTTTCAAAATATTTTCTATACTCTTTAAGTGTAGTTGCTCCAATAGTGTGAAGCTCACCTCGTGCAAGGGCAGGTTTAAGTATATTGGCTGCATCCATGCTTCCCTCACTGGCTCCAGCCCCAATTATAGTATGAATCTCATCAATAAAAAGAATAATATTTCCAACTTTTTGCACTTCTTTAATAACAGCTTTTAATCTATCTTCAAACTCCCCTCTATATTTTGCACCTGCAATTAAGGCACTCATATCAAGTGATATAACTCTTTTGTTTTGCAGTGAAGTTGGTACATCTTTATTTACTATTCTTTGTGCTAATCCTTCTGCAATAGCAGTTTTACCCGTCCCTGGCTCACCTAAAAGAATTGGATTATTTTTTGTCTTTCTGATTAAAATCTGCATCATTCTTTGCAGCTGCTCATCACGACCAATGACAGGGTCTAGTTTACCATCAAGTGCTTGTTTATTTAAATCAATACCATACTTGGTCAGCGCTTCAAGATTATCATCCCCGCTTTGACTTTCAACTTTAGCACCACCTCTTATAGCTTCCAGCTCTTTTTTAACCTCACTTAAGTCTAAGTATTTACCTAAAACATCTTTAAATACTTTATTTGACAGGTTTGCTATAATCCAAGTATCAACAGCTAAAAAACTGTCTCCTTGACTACTCATCAATCCTTGAGCATTTTCCAAAGACTGCACCACATTTCTACTTATTGTTATATTTTCTTTGTTTACACTTGATACACTTGATAGTTTATTTGCATAACTTTTAGCTTCAAGTTCAATTGCGGTTTTGTCTGTACTCAATTTATTTAAAAGTTGATTTAAAACACTGCTTGTATTTGTTAAAAGCCCCCATATGATATGGATGATTTCTACTTCTTGGTTTTTATTATGAAGCGCAAGTGAAAGTCCTGATTCTATAGTCTCACTCATTTGGTTAGTTAGTTTTTCAAATATTTTATTACTCATTTTTAATACCCTTATTATTTTATTTTACAAATTGGCACTCTATATATGCGAGTGCTAAAAGAAGTATATCAAGTTTGAAATTGTTTGTCAAGTATTTGAAATTATGTTGTGTGATTGAGTTTTAGTATGCGTTCCCACCCAGGAGAGTGGGAACGAGTATATTTATTGAAATGTAATAGTTACATTAGGAAAGTCAACCCACATAAGATCACTACCATCATCTTCCCATTTTAATATGTTGTGAATATCAAATGCTATATTACCGCTAAATGATGTCGTTGAAGCACCCATAATAAATGGAGAGGTTAATGTATACACAATTCTCATTCCATCCGCAAGAGCAGTAGCCTTTGCATTTGTCATAGCTGTGTCTAAATCACTAAAATTATCTCTTTCTGTAAAATCAACTTCTACCGTACTAGTAGCAGCAGTAGCTGGTGTTGTTGCAGTAGTTGTTACTGCAACTAATGCAACTGGACTACCCGGAGGAGCCATAGCAACACTTGAAGCACCTGTTGTACAGTCATTAGTGGCAGTCCCACAAGCTTTTACAAAAAATTGATTTCCTAGAGTAACTCTAACTTCTGTATATGTCCCATAAGGAATAGTTAAGTCACCAGAAACCATATCTGCAATATCTGCACCGGCAGAAGCACTTGCTATATTAACTGCTTTTTCAGTATTAGCTAAAATAATCCATTTATTAGTATCACTATTATGCATTTCTATTTTCTTTATTGTCACCGTGTATTCTGAAACCCAACTTGCATCAACATCTTGTATTACTGCAAATAATGAAATATTTAATAACCCCACTAAACTTAAAATTTTAAATAATCTTTTCATTATCATGTACCTCTTCCAATTGTAATTTTAGCACTTATTGTTTTTTCAACAACAATCTCATTTTCTCTTTTAACAGGTATTAAAAGTTTATCATGTAAGGAAGTTGAAGTAGTTAAATTTTGACTACTTTTAGATTTAGCACCAAATGTCATAGCAATCTGTGCTGAAACTCTGGTTTTGTCTAAAGTACCTTGTTTTTCATTATCGGATGTATATTTAACTTCAAATATCATAGAATTATTTAGAGGATATTCAAATCTTACAGCTTTTTGCTCTAAATCTTTAGATGCTGCTATAGCATCCCATTTAGTATATGAAGCAAAAGCCTTTAAATCAGTATTTGGAATAAGTCCACCAATTTCAGCATCATACCCATCCAATGCTTGTTCAAAAGTACTAGCTTTAATCTCTTTTTTACCAGAAATTGCTACATATTTATTAGCTCTAAACTCTAATTGCTGACCAATTGCCTCAACACCTATACTTTTTCTTTTATGTTTATAATCTGACTGATAATCATAAAATGCATTAATACCAAGCATTAACTGAGGATTGATAATATTTCTATATCCTAAACCAAAGTTGTGAGTATTAATTGTATCTCTATAATTAGTATTAAATTGCCAAAACAACATATCATCATCACTATATTGATGTATTGGCTGAACTGTTTCAAGTTCGTAAGTAGGTTTATATCCCTCTTCTACTTGTAACTTAATTGAAGTTCTCTTCATCCAGTCCGGTGCATCTGCAGGTGTCTCTATTTTTTGTAAAGCTTTGTTTAATGTTTCAATGGCATTAGAGTCATTGTCAGCATTTAAAGCAGTTACAGCTATAGCAGTAGCTATACATACGCTAGTAATCTTTGTAATCACTATTTCTCCTTTTATTTTATTTCAAAAAGAATTTTACCATAAAAAAGTGGCAAAATTATGTTTAAATTTATTTTTTTCATTTTAATGCACAGTTAATACATTCTAACAGACATTTTCCATAAGGGTACTATTGTTTTTACATTATCATTTTCATTTGATATTAGCTGCATTAAATCTAAAATATTATCACTTTTGTGAGAATATATATAATCCCCTATGACTAAGATCTCTTGAAGTTCCAAATTATATCTGTTTTCAAATTCATTTATCAATTCTGGGGTGATAGTATTAAATCTTATTGCAAGTTTTGATTGATTTGTAAATGTATAGTTTTGCGGGGTTGTATATTTACCGTTTATCTCTTTTACAAGAAATTCTTTAAATTGCCCATTTTGTTTTATGTTAAATTGCATAAAATCACTTGCACAAGCACTTAAAAATAATGCTGCTAAAACGGCTAAATTCTTCATTTTAATGTCCTACTATTTGAATTTTTATACTGTTGATTGTTCTATTCGTTTGGTTATTTATATTTTTATCTGCAACTTTTACTATCCAGTTACCGGCACTGTTCTCATCAACAAAGGCGACTGAACTTAGTCTGTATTCTCCACTTATATCTGTGTTTCCTAAAGCATTGTCACTGTGTAAAAGTTTGGTAACAGTTCCTGCTGGAGATTCAAGTGTAAACTCAACATCCCCAATGTCATCAAAAGTCATATCCAACCAAACTCCAACCCATTCTACAGTTTTAGAAGTTGCTACATTTATACTGATACTTAGTCCGTTTGCATCATTGTTTGGTACTGTATTATTTACTGCTTGGGTATCGTTGCTTGTATTGACCGTGCCTAAATTAGTATAATTATTTTGACACATAGTTATCATATCTTCAACATTTAACAATCCGTATCCATAATCAATACTATGCCAAAGTCCGGCACTATTTTGTTCCCAAGTGGAATTTCCTATATCTATTTGAGTCGCATTTTTTGCTATTAGATACTTTACATCTCTATATGTCAAAGTTGGACAAGCTTCAAGTAGGAGTGCGACACCGCCTGCTACCATTGGAGTTGCTGCACTTGTTCCACTCATAGAATCGGTATAAGTGTTAGATAGGGCTGTTGTATAGATATATTCTCCATCATCACTATCCCCTCCATAGGCACTAACTAAAATATTTGAACCTTGATTTGAATAGTTAGCATAGATATTATCTTTTCCTAATGCTGCAACTGTGATGACATATTGATTGTTCGCGGAATATGACATATTTGCAGACGCAGGATTTGAATTATGTGGACAACTTTCATCACCGGTTCTTTCATTACCCGCTGCCATTACATAGTTTCTTCCTTTTCCATCTCTTAAAATAGATGTACCTTGGGCTAATATATCTTCTTCTACTGTTGAAGTTGAATAACAGCTGCCCCAGCTGTTGCTTGATACAGCAATGGTACTTGCACCGTCTCCTGTAAGCCACGCTTTTTCCAGTTCTGATGCTGTTTGATTTTCAAGCCAATTATTACCAACAATTTTAATAAATGGAGCAACTCCCCGTACCCCTTTACCGTTAAATGCTCTTGCACCTAAAATACCGGCACATCTAGTTCCATGACCATTTGTATCTGTAGTTCCTCCATTTGTGGAATTAATTGCATTTCGTGACTTTGTTAAATCCATATTTGCCGCCAAATCTTCATGAGTAGTTTCGACACCGGTATCAACAATTTGAGCAATAATATTTGTACCGCTGTTATATCCCATATATTTTTTATAAGTGTTATCTAAATCAAGCCCGATACTGGCATTTAATCTTATAAACCATTGATTACCAAAATTTGGGTCGCCAAAACTTCCGGCAGTATCAAAACCATCAATGATACTATTAGTGTTTTCATCTTGTATTGAGTTATCCATACCAATTGAAGTTTCTATATCATCAGGTATATAATCGTTATCATTGTCTGTCGGTAAACTCAGTGTAATACTTAAATGTGCTTTAGCATCAGAAGCATTTATTTCAACCAATGTACCGCCTTCACTAGTGTTTACATCAGAGATTAAAAAAGTTATATTACTGTCTTGACTAAAATCTATAGTGATATTTAAATCTAAATTTTGTGCAGCACTAACCAATGTAATACCATTTGATGTATTCTTATCACTGTCAAATGTTTGTAAAACTCTAGCTATATTTATAACCGTGGCATTATCTATATCACCATTTGCAACCAAATCTATTGGATTTATACTTGATTTGGAGCTTGTTGTTCCTATTAAAACATTTCCTATATAAAAAGAGATGCTTTCTCCGCTATAATAATTAAATGTACCGCTTGAATTTGTCTTTCCACTTTGTGTAGCAGTTTGATATGTAAGACCCTCAACAGCTGAATCTATAAAAATACCACTTAACAATGATGGTGATGAACCACCGCCTCCACCGCCACCGCCACCGCCGCCACAAGCAACGATAAAAAAGTTGAGGAAAAGTAGAAAAGAGTAATTTATAAATTTAGTTAATTTCATTGTGTTCTTTATAAGTACATAAATAATACAATAAGTATGCAATATCTATTGGGGACCATCGCACATCATCAACCAAATCCTTTCCGCTCAGAGTTTTAGCAACTGTATTTCCATATAAATTAATTATATAAAATACTTTATGCTTGACTTTCTCTTTTGGTGTGTTTAAAATAAAACTGGGAAATATATCTTTCTTGTTTGTGATAAATAAGTCATATTCCAGTAGAAGAAATTTTAATATAATACCAATTTGGAATGAATGATACTCTTTTATATTTAATGATTCAATAGGTTTATTTTTATACTCTAATGATTGAAATGTATTAAGTTCTTCTCTTACCATACTATATACAGTTTCAGAGTCAAAGGTATCTATAAAATCTGGTAAAATCAAATCTACAAGTTCTATTTTTTCAGGGTCAAAAACTCGTTTTTTTAGTTTTACTGAACTAAATATTTTTTGTAAAATACTACCAAATCCCATTTTTATCCTTTAAATATTTATTAATTTATCATCTTACAATGACATTTATTATATACTTCTGAAATGAAAAAAGATAAAGTATTTGAAAAGCCGATTTTAAAGCAATTTGAATTTGATGAAGAGGTTGCCAGTGTGTTTGACGATATGTTGAATCGCTCAATCCCTTTTTATGATGAGATGTTAAATTTGACAACATCTTTTGCATTAAAGTATTGCAGTGAAAAAAGTATAATATATGATTTAGGTTGTTCAACTGCCTCTACACTTATAAATATTGCTCATAAAAGTAAATTAAAAGATTTAGAACTTATCGGCATTGATAATTCAGATGCTATGTTAGAGAGAGCCGGTCAAAAAAGTAAAGCTTATGGATTAGATATAAAGTTAGTTAATGATGATATTTTTAATGTAGAGTTAAAAAAGTCCAGTGTGATTATTTCAAATTATACTTTACAATTTATTAGACCGCTTCAACGGGAAAAACTTATTAAAAAGATTTATGATAGTTTAGAAGAGGGCGGGGTTTTTATATTTAGTGAAAAAGTGATAAGTGATGATAAAATTTTAAATAAGCTTATGATTGATGAATATTATGAGTTTAAGAAGAAAAAGGGTTATAGTGAATTTGAGATTGCTCAAAAAAGGGAAGCTTTAGAAAATGTACTTATCCCTTATACTTATGAAGAAAATAAGAAAATGATAAAAGATGTAGGATTTAAACAATTTGACTGTTTGTTTAAATGGGTAAATTTTGCAACTTTTATTGCAATAAAATAACACTCGCACTTGCTCCTATTCTTCTGAGTGGGAGCAGATAGATAAAAAGGAAAAATATGTTAGAAATAGGAAGTAAAGCACCGGGCTTTTGTATTCCAAATCAAGATGAAGTTGAGATTTGTTTAAGAGATTTAAAAGGTCGTTGGATAGTTTTATATTTTTATCCAAAAGACAATACTCCGGGATGCAGTACGCAAGCTTGTGATTTTACGGTACAAGAGCCAATGTTTGATGATCTAGACGCAGTTATCTTAGGTGTTAGTGTAGATTCTCCTCAAAAACATAGAAATTTTATTGAAAAAAAAGAGTTAGGAATTACACTTTTGGCAGATGAAGATAAAACAACTTGTGAAGCTTATGGAGTTTGGCAGTTGAAAAAAATGGCTGGAAGAGAGTACATGGGAATTGTACGAACTACTTTTATTATTAATCCTGACGGAAATATTGCTGCTGTTTGGGATAAAGTCAGGGTAAGAAAAAAGAAGAAAATAGACGGCGAGTCGGTTGAACTTTTACATGTAGATGAAGTTAGAGAAAAATTAAA
>JAGLOP010000025.1 GCA_023138835.1 Arcobacteraceae bacterium | reverse complement strand
AAAATGAAAAGATGGGGAAATATGTCAAAATTATTTCCAAAATTAGCTAAAGTAATTACAATGGCAGCAAAAGCAGGTGTTCCAGATCCTGATATGAATGCACCGCTAAGAACTGCAATAGCAAATGCAAAAGCACAGAATTTACCAAAAGATAATATTGAAGCAGCTATTAAAAGAGCAACTGCAAAAGATGCCGCACACTTAGCTGAGATAAATTATGAAGGTAAAAGTGCCGGCGGTGTTTTGGTGTTTGTAGAAACTGCTACTGATAATACTGCACGAACAGTTGCAAATATAAAAGATATATTTAAAAAAGCAAAAGGTCAAGTTGTCCCAACCGGTTCTTTAGAATTTATGTTTGATAGAAAATCAGTATTTGAAATTAAAAAACCTGGTATGGATTTAGAAGAGTTAGAATTAGAGATGATTGATTATGGATTTGAATCTTACGAGGAAGATGGAGATACACTTTATGTGTATGGTGCATTTACTGATTTTGGTACTTTAACAGAAGGTTTTGAAAAACTTGGAATTGAGATAATCAAAGCTGATTTGCAAAGAATACCAAATAATCCAATTGAAGTTGATGATCTGCAAATGGCTGATTTAGAAAAATTAATTGAGAAATTAGAAGATGATGAGGATGTTCAAACTGTTTATACTAATTTAGCATAATTTACAGATGATAATTAAGAGGTTTTTATAACTTCTTAATCTTCTCAATCTCATCACGAAGCCTTATAGCTTCTTCAAAATTTAAATCTTTAGATGCTTTTGTCATAGCTTTGTTTAACTCTATTACCATTTTTTGCCGTTCACCTTTTGGCATCTTTTCAATTCGTTGTTGTTTTAAAGCTGTTTCATCATACTCTTCAAGTTTTAAACTTTCATCAAGTGTTCTTATAGTTGTTTTAGGTGTAATTCCGTGCTTTTTATTGTGAGCATCTTGTATCTCTCTTCTGTCATTTGTAGTATCAATGGCAAATTTCATACTATCAGTTATTCTTTTAGCAAATAATATTACACGACCATTACTATTTCTAGCAGCTCGTCCCATAGTTTGAATAAGGCTAGTTTTACTTCTTAAAAACCCTTCTTTATCAGCATCTAAAATAGCAACAAGTGACGTTTCAGGTATATCTAAACCTTCTCTTAATAAATTAATACCAATAAGCACATCAAACTTTCCAAGTCGTAGTTGTCGTATGATATGATTTCTTTCAATAGCATCAATATCGGAGTGCATATATTTTACTTTTATTCCTAAATCTGCATAATACCTTGCTAACTCTTCTGCCATTTTTTTGGTTAAAACTGTTACTAAAACCCTTTCACCTTTAGCTGCAGTTTTTTTAATCTCATCGTGAAGTTTTTCAACTTGAAATTCACTATCAAGTATTTCTATTGTTGGGTCTAAAAGCCCTGTAGGTCTTATAACTTGCCTTGCTATTTCAGAAGAAAGTTCAAGTTCTTGGTCAGCAGGTGTCGCACTTACAAATAAAAAACTATCAGCTTTTTTAATAAACTCTTCAAATTTTAAAGGTCTATTATCCAAAGCACTTGGAAGTCTAAATCCATATTCAACCAAAACTTCTTTTCTACTTTTATCAGCAGAATACATTCCTCTAAATTGAGGCAAACTCACATGAGATTCATCAACAATAAGTAAAAATGGTCTACCAATAGCTACAAAATAATCTATCAAAGAATATGGAGTTTCCCCTGGCTTTTTATCAGTAAGTAGTCGAGCATAATTTTCAATTCCCTTACACATACCAGTAGCTTCAAGCATCTCCAAATCAAACTCAACTCTTTGTTTAAGTCTTTGATACTCTACCATCTTGTCTTCACTTTGATAAAAAGCCAATCTAGTTGCTAATTCTTTTTCAATAGAATCAACAGCCTTAGCCAATCTACTTTGAGATACTACAAATGGATTTACACTATAAATAATAGCATCATCCATCTCTTTAACTTTTATATTTGTTAAATATTCGTGTTTTGTAAGTCTTTCAACTTCATCACCAAAAAACTCAATACGGATAAATTCCTCTTCGAAATAAGCAGGAAAAATATCTATCACATCACCATTTACCCTAAAATCACTTCTATCAAAAAACTTATCATTTCTCTTATATCCCATCTCTACAAGTTTAAGTAACAATGCCCTTTGAGAATAATCTTGCCCAACTTCAAGCTTTTGGACATTTGCTTTATATTCTTCAGGATTACCAAGTCCATAATTTGCAGATACAGAAGCTACACAAATAATATCATCAAATGTAAGAAGTGAAGCAGTAGTTGAAAGTCTTAATCTCTCTAGTTCACTGTTGATAGAACTGTCTTTTTCAATAAATAAATCAGCCCGTGGAATATAAGCTTCAGGTTGATAATAATCATAATAAGAGATAAAATATTCAACATGATTATCAGGAAAAAATCCTCTAAATTCACTATATAACTGAGCTGCTAATGTTTTATTGTGTGTCATTATAAGAGTTGGCATTTGAGTGGCTTCAATAATCTTAGCCATAGTATATGTCTTACCACTTCCTGTAACTCCATGAAGTGTATTATATTGATTACCTTTTACAATAGATGCTGTTAGCTTTTCTATTGCTTCTGGTTGGTCGCCTGCTGGTGAATATTGTGAGTGTACTTTAAATGGTGTCATTATTGTATTATAGCAGAAATAGGATTATTTAGGATATACTAGTAATGAAATTTAAATAAAGGAGATACTATGGCAAAAGGTCAAAATGCACAAAAAGGTACTAAAACAGCATCAACTAAATCGTTAAAAGAAAAAAGAGCTGAAAAGAAAGCAAAAAAAGCTGGAAAATAATAGTATATGATACTTAAAAATTTTGGTGTTGCAGTAGATAATACTTTTAGTTAATAAAAGATTATTCTGCAACGGAAATTTATGATATACTATATCTCTTAGTTAGTAGAAGTATCAGAAGGCGTCTGTTTCTCTTCGTCAGTTTCATCGTTCTTCTTAGCTTGTTTTTTCTTAAGCTTTTCCTCTTTTTTCTTCTGTTTTTCTAGTTCACGAGCGCGTTTTTCATAATTGTAGTTTGTTTTAGCCATTATTAGTCCTATTGTTTTATGTTTAAAATATATTTTCTTGAGAATATTTATCCAAGTAAAAACACAGTATAACGAAGCTATATAACATTCAATCTTAATTAGGTATATATTTTATGTCATTTTTTATTTAATTTAGCTATACTGTCGTCAATGAAAGATGATTTTGGTTACATCTTTAGTCTGCTTTGTATTGATGACTCTTTGTTAACAGTAAAACTTATCTAAAAATCAAACTTATTATTAGATTTTCGACCACCATTGAAATATGGTATATTAAACACAAAGGATTCTCAATGGCAGAATTAGTAAATGGAACAGTTAAATGGTTCAACAGCGAAAAAGGTTTCGGATTTATCGAACAAGAAAATGGTGGTAAAGATGTATTTGTACATTTCCGTAATATTAACAGCAATGGTAACGATCGTACTTCACTAAATGATGGTCAAAAAGTTACTTTCGTAATTACTGAAGGTGACAAAGGTCTTCAAGCAGAAAACGTTACAGGTCTGTAATATTTTTATATGAGCAGATCTTTCTGCTCATTATTCTTCAAACAACTTCTTTTTAAAATTCAATATTTTGAATTCATCAATAATTAAAATCAATATTTATGTAAAAAGTACTGAAAAGTTCATTAGTTAGATATAATATCGTGTAAATAATAAAACTCGTACAGGATATAAAATGGCAAAAGGTAAAAAAACAACTATTAAAGAAATTAAAAGAATAAATGATGACATTATTTTAGTAAATGGAAAAGAGTATGTAATAATTGAAGATGAAAAGGATATAGAGTCAGCTATAACTATGAAAATATCATCTCATGGAAATAGAATATTAAGATTTGAAGATTTAAAAAAGAAAGCTACTATTGATGTAAAAAGAGATATAAAAGTTATCAAGATTACATTTACTGATAAACATAGAGCTAGTAGATTTAAAAAAAGTCATGATCAAAGTATTATATCATTGAGTGACAAAGAAGAGACAATAGGGAAAGCTAGTTCACATATAAAAGCTAGAGATATAATATCTAATCTTACTTCTAAAGATAGTCCTAACTATGATAAACAATCTGGTTTAACAACTTTTTATATAACGCATGAAATCAAATAAAAGGAATACAAATTGAAAAAAACGTTTTTATTAACAGATACAAAAAAAGACCCTCAAAGAGTACTAGACTCAATTAAGCATAATATTAGAAAATATATTAAAAGAGAAAAAAGAAAAGATTTACCAGAAGGTTCAAATTTTTGGAAGATTAATTGTAAATTTGGTAAAACTGAAGAGAGTGCAGTTGAGGTTAGATTTGAAGATATAATGAAAAATATCAGTGAAGCTTCGGAGCAAAATTTAGATAGCTTTTATATAGAATTAATTGCCGAAGCTGGAACTATGAACTTTAAGAAAAAAGAGAAAGTTGAAGAAGATATTGATATGCCTGAAGATATTATGGAAGAAGATGAAATAGCAATTGAAGACGACAACTAAAACAAAAACTTTACATTCTAGAAATCTTCATAATTCAAACTATGATTTTGATGCACTAATTATTAGTGAGCCAAAACTTAAAGAGTTTGTAGCAGAAAATAAATATGGAAACATATCAATAGACTTTGCAAATCCTAAAGCTGTATTGACTTTAAACCAAGCACTTTTAAGCCATTTTTATGGGATTAAAAATTGGGAACTACCTAAGGATTATTTAGCACCTCCTATTCCTGGACGAGCTGATTATATTCATCATATTGCAGATTTGTTAGCTAGTTCAAATGATGGTGTTATTCCTAAAGGCTCACGAGTAAAAGGGCTTGATATTGGAGTTGGAGCTAATTGTATTTATCCTATGATAGGAACTGTATCTTATGGTTGGCAATTTTTAGCTACTGATATAGATGAAGTGTCTATTAAAAGTGTTGAAAATATTGTGAATTCAAATGATATTTTATCTGATAAAATCACAGCTAAATTGCAAAAAAATAAGAATAATATTTTTGTAGATATTATAAAAAAAGATGATAAATTTGATTTTACTATTTCAAACCCACCTTTTCACAAAAGTGCAAAAGAAGCCTCTGAAGGCAGTAAAAGAAAAGTACAAAATTTGACTAAAACAAAAGTAAAAAAAGCTGTTTTAAATTTTGCTGGACAAGCAAATGAACTTTGGTGTGATGGTGGTGAAATTGCTTTTATAAAAAAGATGATTAATCAAAGTGTAAAGTTTAGAAACAATTGCTTATGGTTTACAGCTCTTGTATCTAAAAAAGATAATTTAGAGACTATTTATAAGCTTTTAAGAAGTGTAAATGCTGTTGAATATAAAACAATTGATATGCAACAAGGGCAAAAAATAAGCCGAATAGTTGCATGGACATTTTTAACAAAACAAGAACAAAAAGATTGGAGAAAATAATTTGAAATTAAATATTACAAAAATTGCTAATGCAATACTTTATATGCTAGACAATAAGGTATCTCAACTAAACGATAAAAAACTTGCTATTTTACTTTTTTTAATAGATTATAATCATTTAGAAAATTGTGGTGATAAAATATTTGGAGAAGTTTATATAAAAAACAATAGAAGTCCTGAACCTAAAACTTTGACTAATATCTTTGATGTTATAGCAAATAGTGAAGACTTAGAAGAAGATGATGAAAGACTTTATATTATCCAAGAACTTTTAGACCATTTGGATATAGAAGTTTTAACAAAAGCAAAATATATTGAACTAAAATTCCTAAAAATGGAAGAGGGCTTTGATGAAGATTTATTTACAAAAGAAGAGTTTAAAACTATAAACAAAATCGTTGAAAAATATAAAAGTGAAACTCCAAGAAAGATGGCAAATATTTGTTTTAGTATAGATAAGGTGCGAGAAACTGAAAAAAGTGAAGTTATTATTTAATTTACTAAATAATATATAGTTGATTTCATACCACTTTCTGTAACTCCGTGAAGTGTATTGTATTATGATATATATACTGTATTTTCAAAGGTATTTTATATAATAATATAGTAAAATGTCATTATGTTAAGTTAAAGGATAAAAATGAAAAAGATTTCAATGATTTTTATAGGTGCATTTTTAGCACTAGGGGTGAGTGTTTGTTCAGCAAAGACTCCCAATATAGCGCAGATGAATAAAGGTCAAAATATTCAAATATTTAGTGTTGATAATGCAAATGGTGCAATTAACGCTAAGAGTATTGAAAAAGCTTTTAATGCTAATGGTGTAATTGTTGATGTAAATAATGACATGAATTCAATTTTTTCAAAAAGATATGGTCATATTCATCACAAAAAGTACAACTTAGCAATATTTACTAATTCTAAGATGCTTTCAAAACTTATGAAAAAATATCCAAATATAGGTTTGATTACTCCACTAACAATGTCAATTTATTCAGATGATGCAAAAAACACTATTAACATCTCTACATTATCTTTGACTGGTATGGCTAGAATTACTAAAATTCCTGTAACAAACCAAGACTTGATAGAATATGCTAGATTGGTAGATGCAGCACTTCATAAAGCATTGCCAAATGGAAGCTATTTGCCTGTAAATCATAATGTTAAACCTACAAATAAACCATTAGTTACTGAGTTTACAATTGAGTTCGAGCTAGAAGAGGGTGCTACACATGTAGAAGCAAAAGAAAGCTTTGAAGAAGAGTTTGAAAGTGAATTAGGACCAGTTGGGTATTTAATACCAAAATCTTATAAGCTACAACATGATGATTATGATTTCTATGATACATATTCGATAATTAGATTTAATGCAATATATCCTGTATCAAAAAATCATCCAGATGCTGGTGCCTATGCTCCTTTCTCACTTGTGATTTATAAGAAAAAAGGTGATGATACAGTACACATTGCTTATCCATCAGTTGATAATTGGATTGATGATCTTGGTATTACTGATGCCAAAACAATTAAAGAAGTTCGTAAAACTCAAGATATGATTAAAGAGATCCTTGTAGAACTTACTGAATAGTTAGTTCCATCTACAATACTTTTGCAATTTTAAATTATTTGTTTACGGCATACAAATATCTAAAGTTGAAAAAAAACTGAAATTAAAAAAGTTAAAACTGTATATAAGAATCGTATAAGTAGTTTTATTTTATACTCAGCGGAAACAAATTGAAAGGATAAAAATGGAAATGTTTATTAATGTCATTGCAGTTGTTGCACTAATTATTTTTTTAGGTGCTAGTGTTTTTGCAATTTCAAAAGTTTTAAAATAAATCTAAAAATAATAGCTTCATAAGACTTTTATCTATATTCCCATAGCTTTATAATCACCAGCTTTATCTACAGCTTTATAACTATTATAAAGCTGTTTTGCTTTTGTAACATAACTTATAAATTTAATAAGAAACTCTAAAATCATCAATTATCCAACCTCTAAAGCCATTATATAATCTATCTAGAGAATGAAACTCAAATTCTACTGTTATTGTTTTACCTGCAAATGCACTTAAATCAATCTCTTTTTCAATCCAAATTGGTTTTCTGTTAAATCCTGCTGTTGAATATGCTTTTTTAGTTCTAGGATTTAATTTTGCATCTACTTTTGGATTTAATTTATATCTTACAGCAGACCCGTCAGTAGCTTTAATCCATATCCACATAAAATCAAAATCTTTAGATGGGTCTTGACCTTCAACTTCCCACCATGTACTAAATTTAAGTGTTGCATCTACATCACCTATACTAATTGATTTAGAAATTAATTTACCTGTATTATATGTTGTTGATAAACCACCGTCATAATAACCATAAGTAATATCTTCTGTACCTATATAGTTACCTGTACTTGCTTGACCATACCAAAATGCTTTTGTACCGCTATAAGCATTAGGCAATCTACCGTTTGTGTCATCATCAGGAGCTAATTCAACATTACCTTGTGCAATATTTACATTTATTAAGCTTGTAGTGTTGAAATCTTGTTGATGCCACATTCCTGTTGCAGTCCAATCACTTACGGCTCCATCAAAATTATCTTCGTAAATGATATTTATGTTTGATTCTTTTATCAAAGTGAAGTTTTCAGTTCTCTCTTTACCCTCTAAAACAATCACATTTTCTCTGATAACTTTTGTATAGCCGCCAAATGTAGCTGACATATTAAAATCTAAAATATCTACACCGTTAAAATCTTTTCCAATACTTGTGATTTTGTAGTAGCCATCTTCGTTTGTAGTTGCAGAAGCAAAATAACCGTTTGTAATTTCTCCTCCAGAGATACTAACAATTGCACCATTTATAGCATAACCGTTTTCATCTGTTACTTTTCCGCTAATAGAACCTACTTTAGGAATTGCATCACTTGTTAATGCTATATTAATGTTTTGACTTATATCTTGATTTAATTTAATATCTTTTGCAGCTGTTATATATCCAGCTTTTGAACCGGTGATTCTGTAGTCTCCGGCTGTCAAATATGCTTTTAAAAATCCACTATTATCAGTTTGCCCGGAAACAGCAGGTATTGTTGAGTCAATTTTAGATATGGTTATATTTACATTACCGATTGGGTCTAAAGATATATTATCAGTAGAGGCAATATTTATATCACTATATGAAAATTTATATATGTGTTCTTGCGTAAATGTCTCTCCTGTTGCTACAAGTTCAAGTTCTAATGATGCTTCTATAATATGATATCTTTTATTTGGATCTAATGTAATATCAATAATATTAGTAGAGCTTGAATTAGTATTAAAAGCAGTAAAGTTATCCTCACTGCTTGAACTGCTTACAGTACAACTTATAGATCTAACTTTATATAAACTATCAAATGATGAATAAGTAAGTTGTAAAGTTGGTGTGAATATATCTGTAATTTCAGATTGAATTTCTATTTTTTTCTCTATAGTTGACTGTGCCATTTTTAAAGCTTCTTGGGCATTTAAAATAGGGATAGGATGAGCTAAATATTCTACATTACCTGCTGGATTTGTATATCTTTGAGTAATATACTCTGTCGCACTGGTTATTAAAATATTTTTTACCTCAGAAGCTTTTAATTTTGGATTGATTGAATATATTAATGATGCAACAGCTGTAGCAGTTGGAGAAGCAGCAGATGTACCGTTGAAACTTGTATATATTCCATTATTTAATGCTAATGAATTAAAACCAGTAGGTGCGGCAATATCAACAGACTCACCATATTCACTATAATATACAAGTTTTTTATCTTCAATAAAGGCTCCTACTACAAGAAGGTTATCAAGTTTTTTAATGATGCTGTTTTCATAATGTAATACGCCATTGTCATATTTTGCATCTACGCCATAATACCCTGTAGTTGAATAACCATTTCCCACACCATTTCCCGCTGCCCAAAAGAATAGTTTATTATCATAATATTTCACAAGTTGTCTTATTTGCGCATATGCATTTTGTAAATCATTAAATCTTTGAATTGCCATTGTTGCATTTGTGGGATCAAAATCAGATGGTAAATGATATCCCCAAGAGTTATTTATAAGTTTTACCTCTTTTCCATCTTTAGTTGTAGTGATTACATCCTCTACATATTGACCACCCATATAAGAAGCTACAACTTGAGTTTGCCAATTTATTCCGGATATACCTATATTATTGTTGGTATTAGCTGCCATGGCACCGGTAACCGCCATACCGTGACTACTTTGAGCTGATGTTAAAATAGATGCAAATCTTCCACTTAAATCTTGGTGTAAAGTATCAAAACCTCCATCACTGACACCTAATAAAAATTCATCACTACCTGTGGTATATTCCCAAGCTTCCGGCATATTTATAACTTCCAGATGCCAATTTGTGCCGCCATCGTTAAATGCTCCATTATCTTCTGGATATATTACTCCGGTTGAAAAAGCATTTTTACCTTCATAAACTCTGTTATAAACTTTGTCAATACCTGTTTCAAATTTTAATTTTTCTATATCCTCTTTTGCAACTGAATTTGTAGGAGTATATTCTATTAATAAACCTTTTATTTTGTCGTAACCTACTTTTGCCAAAGTTGAATAGTTAGATATTAAAGTAGTTAATTGTGTTTCATCTAATGATTTTGAATATACCCATGATTGATTTGATACCGGTCCTAAAGTATTGTCATTTACAACTCCCTCATTAGCTCCTATACCTTTTACATTTGATGAGTTTAGTGCAAAGATCTCTTTTACCTTAAATGGAATGCTTTGAGATGATGATGAGCTGTCATTTGAAATCTCTATACTTATTTTATAGTTGCCCGCAACTGTTGGAGTAAAATTAACAGATTTTTTATCTGCTGCTACAGTTAAAGTCATATTTGATCCAGTTGGTTGGATTTGTACCAGCCAAGTTATTTCACTGCTGCTTGATATACTATCAAGATTGATACTTAATGTAGATACTTCATCTTTTATAGGCGATTTTGAAAATGAGAAAGCTAAGTTATCAAGTATTTGGGAGTCAGTTTTTGCCACAGCTGAATTAAAACTGCCATTTGTCATACTTAGTTTACCGGCTTTAGTTTTATCTGCTCTATTTTGTAAAGTATTTTTAGCACTTGTTATATATGTAGAATTAGTATCAAGCTGGGTTAATTCGTCTAAGTTCCCATCAGTTTTGATTTGAGCTGTCATATAATCAGATATAGATACTGTGTTTTGAATATTTTCAGTTGTTATATTGTTATCAAGTAATTTTTTTGTAACACTGATAATATCTGATAATGTTGAACTGTTTTTATCTACATTTGTGAAGTTATTGATTTTTAAAAATGAATCGGCTGCAATAGAAGCAGTCATATGATCTACTGTTGGGTTTTCCATTGGGTCTTTATGAATATCTTCACTGCCAATCGTAATACCGGCATTTTGCAGCATTGTTACAATATCAGTATTTGGATATTCAACTTCAAGTGTAGTTAAAGGTGATACAACACCGCTAGAACTTAAGTTTGCAGATAATGTTCCTGAATATGAAATACCATTATGTTCACCCTTATTCAGCATTACTATTCTTTCACCATCTGGAATGATTACAGAAAAAGTAAATTTACCATTTATATCTGATGCACTAGATATCGGTTCATCAGCATCTTGGATACCATCTTGATCTTTATCCCAAAAGAATGTCGCATTTTGAATATAAGGATCAGATACAATACCTCCGGTTATATCAGAAAGTGCAGATGAAAAAGAGCCACCGCCTCCGCCGCCACAAGCAATTAAAAATAGTGAAAGAAATCCACTAAAAATTATATTTCTTAATTTCATTTTATTCTCCTTTAGAAGTATTTGTAATTGACGGCATCACTTTAAATGCTCGAGAGCCTTCATACACTCTATTGTATACATTATCAATATTGTTCATAGTTCTGATATCTTTGATGATTTGTAATTGAGTTTGGTCAGTTTCATCAAATTGAATAAGTAATCCATAAACTTTGTTATAACCTATAATCTTAAAGTTGTATTGGTTTAAAACTAAATCTTCAAGTTCTTTTTGTGATAATTTTTTAGAAGCTATCCAGATTTGATTTTTGATTACCCCAAAAAAGCTATTTATATCAGTTTTTTTGTCGTAATTTTCCAATTTAGTTTTATCAAATGGAAAGTCATCATTAAAACTAGATGCAAGTAACAGTGTACTTAAAAATAATATAGTTATAAAGTTCATATTTTTCCTTTACCTTGTAAGGGTCATGGAAAATTATAAAATTAATAGTTGGATTGAAGTATAAATAGTGCAAAATGCAACTAAAATAACGCAACCCGGCTATCTTATAATCAAGACCCGTGGCTTTCCGTCCTTACTTCACAGTAAGTTTGGCAATAAATTTATAAACTTATTAAGTTTACGGTAAATAAAAATAAATAATCAGGATTGTAATTAAGAATAGTATACACAAAATGCAACTAGTATAACGCAACCCGGCTATCTTATATATCAAGACCCGCAGCTTTCCGTCCTCACTTCACAGTAAGTTTGGCAATAAGTTTTAGTTATAAAATTGTCGCATACATAAACTTAAAGATATCTTAAGAGATGTAGATATAATTATGTAAATATTTTTGATTAAGTTATAATTTAGTTTGATTCTTTAAGTTTAATCTAATTTTAAATAATGTAAAATTTTGATAACGAAATAGCTAAACCTATCGTGAGGTAGGGACAGAAAGCTGCGGGTCTTGATATATAAGATAGCCGAGTTGCAATATTCGAAAAATATACAACCTCCTATAATATAGTTCCTGACTCTTAATATAAGTATAAGGAGTGCAAAATGACTATAAATAATACTAACACTTTAAATAACATAAACTACTTGCAGAGTGGTTTATTGGAAAAAATTTCTACTGGATTAGCAATTAACAAAGCAAGTGACGATGCTTCTGGGATGGCAATTGCAGATAATCTGAGATTACAAAATAATTCTATATCTCAAGCTATTGAAAATGTAAATAGCGGTGTAGCAATGAGTAATATTGCACAAGATGCAATCTCTAGTCAAAAAGATATTTTAGGAAATATAAAAACCCTAACATTAGAAGCTATGACTGGGACTACTAGTGCTGAGGGTAGGGAGTCAATTGCTAATCAGATAAATAAATATATTGAGCAATATGATCAAATAGCTGATTCTACGAACTATAATGGGGAACAATTATTAAAAACATCAGGTGACCCGTCGGATGATATTTCAATAGTTGGTGATGAGTCTATTATATCAATGCAAAAAACTGATACGACAAGTGTGACAGATCAATTAAAAACATTTATGGCAGATTTTGCAACAAATCCGGATTCTATGAAAAATGTGTTAAGTGCTGTAGATGATGGGATGAATACTTTATCATCTGCTGCAAGTGAATTTGGATCGGCATCTAATGCGTTGGAGTCTATGGCTAGAGGTTATATGACGACTCAAACTAATATTGCAGATGCCCAATCTAGTATAATGGATTTTGATTTTGCAAAAGGGATTTCTGATTTTAATAAAACAAATATTTTATCTCAAGTTGGATATTTAGCTCAAAGTCAGGCGAATGCTGTTCAAAGTAGAACTGTTGCACTTTTATCTTAGGAGGCTGTTATGAATATCAGTAGTAATATATCATCAATTTATGCACATCAGGATTTGTTAAATGCAAGTTCTAATAATATAGCCAATAGTAATACTGAAGGATTTGAGAGAACTCGAACCACTATTGAAGAACAAGATAAGAATAGTGTAAAAGCAGTTTATGAAAAAATAGAAAACAATAATCCTTACAGTAATACTGATTTAACCAAAGAAATTACAGATCAGATAGTATCATATCATGCTATAGGTGCTAATGCTGTAGCTGTTAAAACACAAAACAGTGCAGCTGACACAATTTTAGATATGTATGCTTAAAAGTGATTATTTAAGTATTCTAAAATATTATTAAATCAAATAGTCCATTTTTATCTATAATATTTTATTATTTTAATAGTATAATATGTTATATATAATTATAAGTGGATAAATAATGAAAAAACTAAAAGTGGAATTGGAAGATTTAATAAAGTACAGTAAAACTGTTAGAGTCTTGTATGCAGAAAGCGACGAGAAACTTAGAAAAGACAGTCTTGGTATATTTAAAATTTTTTTTCATAAGATTGATGCAGCAAAAGACGGTGTTGAAGGATTTAATTATTTTGAAAATAATAAATATGATTTGATCATTACATCTATTGATATGCCGAATATGAATGGTGTAGAGATGATTACTAAGATTAGAGAGATAAGTAAAGATATCACCATACTTATAAAATCTTCAAATACAAATAATTTTATAGATTTAATCAGATTGGGAATTGATGGTTATATTTTAAAGCCGGTCGAGATAAAACAGTTTACAAGCATTATTCAAAAAGTGATAGAAAAATTACAAAATAAACAAGAACTATATGAGTATAAAAATTATTTAGAACAAAAAGTAAAAGATAAAACAAAAGCACTAGAATCGCTTAATAATAATTTAGAACAAAAAGTAAAAGAAGAGATATCAAAAAATAAATATAAAGACAATCTTTTATCTCAACAATCAAAAATGGCGGCAATGGGAGAGATGATAGGAAATATAGCACATCAATGGAGACAACCATTAACCGCAATATCAGCAGCATCTTCCGGTATGCAAGTACAAAAAGAGTGCGGTGTGCTCACAGATGAAGAGTTTATCAAAAATTGTGATGTTATTAATAAAAATGTCAATCATTTATCAAAAACGATTGATGATTTTAGGGATTTTATCAAAGGTGACAGAAAACAAAAAATTTTTAATCTTAAAGAAAATATAGATACTTTTCTAAGTTTGGTTGAAAGCTTATGTAAAAGCTATAATATAGATGTAGTACTGAATTTACAAGAAGATATACAAATAGACGGGTTTTACAATGAGTTAACTCAATGCTTTATGAATATATTTAATAATGCGAAAGATGCTTTAAAAGAGACAAAAAATAAAGAAAGACTTTTATTTATTTCTACACGAATAGAAGATCAAAATGTAATTATTAAAATAAAAGATAATGCAGGTGGAATACCAGAGAATATAATATCTAGAATATTTGAGCCATATTTTACAACTAAGCATAAGTCTCAGGGAACCGGTTTAGGTCTTCATATGACATATAGTTTTATAGTAGACGGTATGAATGGAACTATTAAAGTTAATAATGTTGAGTTTCAATATAAGAATAAAAAATATACCGGTGCCGAATTCAAAATAATTTTACCCATGTAAAATAATAGGATAAATATATGGCAAAAATAATTATATTAAGTGGTGCAGGAGTAAGTGCCCAATCAGGTATCAGTACTTTTAGAGATAGTGGCGGACTTTGGGATGAATATGATGTTAGTGTGATATGTCAAGCAGATAGTTTGGAAAAAAATGAAAAACTTACTATTGAGTTTTATGATAAGAGAAGAGCTGATTTAAAAAACAAAGAACCAAACTATACCCATAAAGTGATTACACAATTAAAAAATAAATATCCAAATGATATAGCAGTTATTACTCAAAATGTTGACAATTTATTTGAAAAAGCAGGTATGAAACGAAGTGATATAATTCATTTACATGGTTTTATGACAGAAGTTAGATGTCAAAATGATATTTGCAATAAAGTTTTTGAAATTGGTTATAAAGAACAAAAACAGTTTAATAACGGACTGTGTTCTAGTTGCGGTACTAAATTAAGACCGAATATAGTATTTTTTGGAGAAGATGCTCCTATGTATGAGATGTTAAATTATCATATTCAAGATTGTGAATTCTTTATTGTTATTGGTACTAGTGGAGAGGTGATAGGAGTTAATACTATTGCTCAATTTTGTGATAAATCAATTTTAAATAATCTTGAGCCAAGTTCGGCAATTGATGACAGTCTTTTTACTAAAGTGATATATGATAAATCTACTGTTGCAATTGATGAAATTAAAAAAGAGATAGATGATTTTTTATAATTTTATTCTTTCATATTCTCGTTTCAATATATTTATTTGATTTAAGATACCTTGTTTTTGTGTATCATCTGAGATAGTATTAAGTTTATGATTTAAGCTGTTTATTTCTATTTGTATATTATTGAGTTCTTGTTTTTTCATATCTTTGTTTATAATTTTAAATAAATAATATGATACAAATAATATGAAGATGATGAGGAAATAGATAAAACTTTGGGTATAAATTGTCAAATCATCATTCACTGACAAGTATGCTATACAAAAAAATATTAAAATTAAGGGAACGAGTATAAACATATTTTAAGGAATTAAAATCTTAACTTTGTCATTTGCTTTTAAATCAGATGATTCTTCATCTTGAATTAAAAGTGCGATATTACCTAACATATTTGTTAAGATAGCACTGGTGCCTTGTCTTTTATCATCCATGTTTATGAAATACTGACCATCTCTATATTCTAAATTTGAAGCTGTGAAAATTGTTTTTTTAGCTTTTTTTGGAAAATCATGAGATATAGTTGCATCTTTAATATTTAATGACTCATTTGCACCTTTAAATTTAAAAATCAAAGGTAAGATATAAAGTAAAAATGTAACTGTACTTGAGTATGCAAATCCTGGAAGTCCTACGATAAATTTATTACCTTTTTGTGCGAAAATTATATGTTGTCCCGGTTTGATTAGAACACCTTGAAATAATACTTCACAACCTAATTCATCCTTGATGATATCTTTTACAAAATCGTAATCCCCAACACTAACTCCACCAGTAGTAACTACTATATCAGAAGTTTTTAAAGCATTTTGTAAAAGATTTAGAATCGATTGTCTATCATCTTTTACCACACCCATTTGATTTACATCTGCTCCATATTTTGTTGCACATGCTTGAAGCGTGATATGGTTTGAACTTCTTATTTGTGCATCATTCGTTTGTTCTTGTCCTAAGTCTAATATTTCACTTCCTGTACTGGCAATTGCGACTGTTGGTTTGACATAAACTTCAACATTAGAAATATTTAAACTGGCCATAACACCAATTGCAGCAAAATCTATAATTGTACCTTTTGTGATTAAAATTTCATTTTGTTTATAGTTTTCTCCAACTTCTCGAACTGAAAAACCATTTGGAACAATTTGTCCTCGTTCCTGTGGAGTTTCACCATGAATAATTATAAAATCATCTTCAACGGTTACATTTTCAATAGGGATTAAAGTATCACTGCCTTTTGGCATAAGTGAACCCGTAAAAGTCTTAATGCAAGTTCCATTGGTTACTTCCGATTTGGTCACCGAACCTGCCGGATTTTTATCTATAATTTTAATTTTATCTAAAGACAAATCTTCACTTTTAACAGCATAACCATCCATTGCAGATGTTTCAAAGGCAGGGGAATTCTCAAAAGCTACAATATCTTGAGCTAAAACTCTATTTAAACCGTCACTGATAAAAAGTTGTTCAGTTGAAGAGGGATTAATATTTAAGTTTTTTAGTATTTCTATTGATTGATTGTAGCTTATAAATTTTTTATGCAAAGTTATTCCTTATATTTATTATAACGGTATGATAACCAATTTTAAGTAAAATTACGCTAGTATAATTGATAAAAGATTATATTTAAAGGATTATATTAAATGGTATATATTGATAATGTTTACGCTGATGAAGTTATGGATAGTAGAGGAAATCCAACAGTTAGAGCTACAGTAGTTTTAAGTGATGGTGTCAAAGAAAGTGCAATTGTTCCAAGTGGAGCAAGTACAGGTAAGAGAGAAGCTTTAGAGCTTAGAGACGGCGGCGATAGATATATGGGTAAGGGCGTTGAAAAAGCTGTTGAAAATGTAAATACAACTATTTCAAACGAACTTATTGGGTTAAGTCCTTTCAATCAGGCAGAAATCGATGCTACTATGAAAGATATTGATGGAACTTCAAATTATGCTTCTCTTGGAGCAAATGCTGTTTTAGGTGTATCTATGGCAGTAGCAAGAGCAGCTGCAACTTCACTTAAACTTCCACTTTACAGATATTTAGGTGGAGCAAATGCTATGACTATGCCTGTACCTATGTTTAATATTATCAATGGTGGAGAACATGCA
>JAGLOP010000024.1 GCA_023138835.1 Arcobacteraceae bacterium | reverse complement strand
TCGCAAGTTCAAATCTTGCTTCCGCAACCATTTAATCCCACATAAACATTGACTTCAAGACACTTTTCAAGAATAACATAATATTGTCAAAATACTTTTTGTAGCCTCTTTGTAGCCACTATTAAAGTTTTTAGAATTTAGATAAAATGTTGTATGAATAATAAATCAATAAAAAATATTTTAATAGTCGCTTTTGCCTTATTTGGAATCATGGTAGTATCTACATTAATTGTTACTACTTTTAACTATAGTATTGGTTTTAGTACAGATGTGAATAATAATGATGTATCAACTTGTATTGCCGCTGTTGCTTTTGTTTTAGCTGTAATATGGAAATATTTATATGATAAAATGGATGTAGATAATTCTAAATAAATAATTCCATTTTAAAATTCATGTAGTTGTGTGTTAGGTGTTTACTGGTTTTGAGGTGTTTTTGTAGCAATTTTGTAGTTGTAATATATTTGATTTGGAGAAATTATCAAACTACATTCGCCAATTAACTACAAATTTATCGCTTCATAGCCTTATCAAAAAACTATTTCATTCGCCAATTAGATATCTTCTAAGGGGTAGTGTTAATATCACTGTATTATCGAGTTATGTAAGAAAATAACTTCCAGAATGAATATCATTATCCAAAATTTTGATAATATTTTTGTAGCATTTTGTAGCATCATAAATTATATCAATTTATGACATAGCATTTCCAAAATATATAATTTGTATCATTTCTGTTTAACTATTATTATTTTCTCCTTGAGTTACTAGCAAAATAATAATATTTCTTTCATTTTAGGATAATCAGTGATTCCTAATTTATTCATAATAGCAACCATTTTGATAGTCCCATTTGCTGCAAAATTATCTGAATTTCCTTCTTTTAATATATCTTCTTTTACTTTCTTAACATGATTAATGTCTACACCTTTTGGACATAGATGACTAAAATCAAATTCTTTATCTTCTTTAGAAGCTTTTTTGATATGGTTTATTATTGTATCAACAGTAAATCCTCTTTCTTTTGCTAACTCTTTTAGCTTTGTGTGCTTACTTGTTAGTTCTTTAGTTATTAAGTATGTAGATATTTTTTTGTCTTTAATTGTAGTTACTTCTTTGGGTTTTATTTTTTTAATAAATTTTTCTTTAGCCTCATCTAGTTCAGCTTTATTATGAGAATTTATCATTGCAAGTGATTTATCTGAAGCTGCTTTTATTCTACCATCTATCTTAAGAATAAGCCCATCTACTTGCAGGGAACTTTCGTTGTATCCTTTGAGACTTAATCCATCTATATCTCTTACTCTAGAAAGGGCCACATATCCTTGTCCTGTTTCAAATGTTCTTGATAAATCAATCTCTGCTGCATTTAGTGTCATTCCTTGTGATTTGTGAATGGTTATTGCCCATGCTAGTTTTAGTGGGTATTGAGTAATGCTTGCTAGAATCTCTCCCTCTTCATTTTCATAAGTAAATTCTTCTGCATCTACAATTAGAGGCCCTTTACCAGGTATTTCAACTATTGGATTATCTGTAGTTTTTTCAAATCCTACTACTTTACCTGTTGTTCCATTTACAAAGTTTCCATCTATATCATTTTTGATAAACATAACTACAGTGTCTTTTTTTAGGCAAAGTATTTTTTGTACTAAAGAATTTTTAAACATACGCTCAACATTTGCTTCTGAGCCTTTTTTAAAATATTCATATGTATGCAACTTGCCATCTAGTTTATTTAGCTCTTTCTGATTTTCGCTATCAACATCTATATTATGTGTATAAAGTTTTGTGGGAGAAAAGTCTATATCTAAACTCTTTCCAACCCTGCTATCTAGAATATCTCTTGCTTCTTGTGATATAACACCTTCTCTGATATTGTCTAATATTGTAGTGATTAAGTTCTCTTGATTTTGTCTATACTTCTTTGTTAGATAACAAGTTTTAAAATCTGCTTCTTTCCATGAGGGCGATTGCCATGCGAATCTTTTGTCATCATTTCCTCTACTAATGGGAGGTAGCTGAAAGAAATCTCCTGATAGTATAAGTTGGATTCCTCCAAATGGTTTATCATTTTTTTTAGCTATTTGTAACACTTTGTCCATTACTGAAAATATAGTTGGACTAATCATAGATACTTCATCAATTATAAGCACTTTTAATTCTTTAAATCTTTTTCTTAATCTTGGATTAGTAGCAATGTCGTGTATATCTTCATCACTAAAAAAATCCCTTATACCTAGGGCAAAGAATGAATGAATGGTTTTACCATTTAATAGTGATGCAGCAATACCAGTAGGAGCAAGTATAGAAGGAAATATACCACTATCTCTCAGGTAATTAATATACTCCTTTAAGATATGTGTCTTACCTGTTCCTGCACTTCCTGTTAGAAATACATTTTCTCCCATTTTTAGAATATCTAGTGTTGTTGCTTGCATTATTTACTTACTTCTTTTAATATATTTATTAACATTTTATAATTTTTTGAATGGTCTGAAATTATGTATACATCGCAATATTTCATATTAATCCTATCATCTTTATTTGAACTCACTATACAGTAATAATAAATTATTATCAATACATTATAGGTACAAGTAGAAGCAGTTATAATTATTTACTGTTGTGGGTTAGGTGTCTACTGTGTTTAAGGTGTTTAGCTTTAATTTATAGTGCTAAATATAAAAATATATTTAGATATACTCTATAAAATTATATATAAGACAAAGGATATCAATGGCTGCTAAAGCAACTATTCACAAAGCTCTAATAAATATAGCAAATATGGATGAAAATTATTACGAAGAACACAACTTAACATTGGCTCAACACCCATCAGAAAATAATTTACGATTAATGATTAGATTAATTGCCTTTATATTAAATGCAAATGATACATTAATGTTTTGTAAAGGGATATCTCAAGATGATGAGCCTGATTTATGGCAAAAATCATTAAGTGGTGATATTGAAATGTGGATAGATGTAGGACAACCTGATGAAAAACGTATTAAAAAAGCATGTGGACGTTCAGATAAAGTAATAATATATACATTTAAAGAGAGTACTGCAAGTATTTGGTTCAAGCAAATAGAAAGTTCTCTTAATCGTTTTAAGAATCTTCAAATAGTAAATCTTAATATTGATGGTGATATAGAATCACTTACTAAACGTTCTATGACATTGCAGTGTAACATAAGTGATAATGAACTTACTCTAATTGATGATGAAAGTAGTATTGTAATTACTCAAGATGTATATAAATAATTAGTCTGTAGTATCAAATAAAACTATTTTTATTTTGACATTAAATATGATTATCCAATAAATACATACTAGTCTATTACGAATACTCTTCTTTTCCTACTATTTCCAGTAAACATAGGAAATAAAAGCTTCTCTGTTATATAAATTTCCTCGATATTAGGAAATTAAGGGAAATTTAGTGACCGTTAAACACATTAGACACAGCACCCACAAAAAGATAATTTATACTATCACTAGCATTATTTCTTTTACCATAAGTATATTTTTGTATTCATAAAAATTAAAATTAAAATATACAATAAACTCAGAGATAGAACCATTATCTTAAAATATTTTTTTATAATAATTTACCCTTTAATACAAAATCTATAACTTTCTTATCACTCATCTCACAAGGTTTTAATAGTCCACCTTTAATAGTTGAAAAATAATTACCACTCACTATATCATTTTTTTTTAATTCTTCTGCATAAATCTTTATGATTTTACCATTAGAGAATATATGTTTAGTAACTAAATATTTTGAATTATTATAAGTACTACAAAATGAACCAAGAGGTAATGATACGGTAACCTAAATTCATACTTAGAACTTCAATAAATCTAAGTTAAAATGAAAAATAGTGATTTAATTAAAAATATGGGATGCTTAATTTAATACTTTTGGAATAGGGTGACAATTTATATTAATAACATCTAATAACGGTCAATAGCGGGTGACACTTTTTTGTTAAACCCTTTATCTAAGGGGTTTTGTCAATTCTCATAACCCGTAGGTCGCTGGTTCAAATCCAGCTTCCGCAACCAATCAAACACCTTATAAATACTAGCTTCAACTAAGTTTTAAATTATACTATATTTATGCTTCAAAATTCTTAGTCCTTGTTTAGTCCATAGGATATAAATTTTCCTATTTCAATTAAATCTTACTTATATTAATATTTTGATAAAATAATTTCAAATACAATATATCAATTATAAAAAATTTAAGGTAATTTATAAAATGAATCTATCAGACCAACGAAATAAGTTTATTAATTGGATAAAAGAACAACTAATAGGTTTTGAATTAAAAGATAATATATTAATTGGACAAAAGCCTTTAGATAGGTTTTTTACTGGTTTTTTATTTCCTGTTATTGAAACTACAAATGGTTTAGATGTAGTAGATGATATTGAAGATGATGAAAATCCTGATTTTGAAGAAAAAGAAGCTCAGCAAGTAAAAAAAGATAAAAAATATATACCGCCTTCGTCAGCTGGTTTTTCATTTTTTATTACTGGTCAAGATATAAATTTAAGAATATTTTATAATGCTGTTTATTATAATAATTTACCAAATGAAAGAAATCCCGATGGAACTTACAAATCACAAGTGTGGAAGCGAAATAAACTTGCTGATGATGGTTTAGAAATAGAATTTACACCACATAGTAACACTCAACATATAATTTTTAATGGTAAGGCAAAAATAGACGCTCTTTGGCGAAAATATAATAATGGATACATTGTCACTATCACAATGTCTAACAATCAGAAGATAACTAATGTAGAAGATGGTAAGAAGTTCAATCTTGAACAAAATGAAAAAACACTTTTTGAAGTAGAATTTGAATGTATAATTGACCGTGGAAATGTTGATGTATATCCATCAAAAAACAAAGAGTTATTAAGTGATGAAGAAAAAGAGATAGAATTAAGATATAAAAATCTTTATATTTATGCAGTAGGTCATGGTACTGCTGCTAATTGGAAACTAAATAAACAAAGCAATATGAAAATCTGGACAGATTTTATGCCAATGGTTGAAGTTCCTCAAGTAACTGCAAATACAGGTGGAAAAGATGATAAAACTTTAGAGTTTAAATTTTTAAAAGATTCAGTTTCAAAAGAAGTAATTAATAAACTAGAATCATTTGTTAATAATTATGAAATATGGATTGAAAAACAGAGTCAAAAAGCTAATGATGAAGATGAAGAAGATAAAGTTACAGCTAAAAATATTTTAAAGAATTTAACTACTACTAAAAAAAGAATGCAAAAAGGTATAGAACTTTTAAAAAATGACAATGATTCAAGAATAGCATTTGCAACAATGAATGAGGCAATGCTAATGCAATGGGTATCAAATGATACAAATAAAGGTATTAATAAAAATAAATCTGAATATAAATGGAGGCCATTTCAACTTGCATTTATTTTGATGGTTTTAGAATCTTCAATAAATGAAGATAGTAATTATAGGGATACTTTGGATCTTATTTGGTTTCCTACTGGTGGTGGTAAAACTGAAGCATACCTTGGTCTTATGGGATTTTTATTTATCTATAGAAGACTAAAATACCCTGCAAGTTCTGGTGGTACTATTTCTATTATGAGATATACATTAAGACTTTTAACCTCTCAACAATTTATTAGAGCAAATAAAGTTATATTGGCTTTAGAGTTAATAAGACAAAATAGTGATAAATTTGGAAGTGAACCATTTTCTTCGGGATTATGGGTAGGAAGTGCCACTTCTCCAAATAGTTTTATGCAGGCAAAAAAAATACTTCAAGAGGAACAATATAGTAAATTAGTATTAAGTAGTTGCCCATGGTGTAATTCTAAATTTACTAAAGAAAACTATATAGCAAAAGAAGATAATTTTTATTTTACTTGTACAAATACACAATGTAACTTTGGAAAAATAAAAAACAATATTTTACCATGTAATGTTGTAGATGAAGCATTATATAAAAATCCTCCGAGTTTACTTATTGCTACGGTTGATAAATTTGCAAGATTAGTTTGGGAAAGTAGAGCAGGAAGCTTTTTAGGTCAAAATGGAAATAGACCACCAGAGCTAATCATTCAGGATGAATTACATTTAATATCAAGTGCTTTAGGTTCTATCGTAGGGCTTTATGAAGTTGGAATAGATACAGCACTGATATCAAGAGGTATGAGAGTGAAATATATTGCCTCAACTGCAACTATTAAAAATGCAAAAAAACAAGTAGAAACACTATTTGCACGAGAAATGAAGATTTTCCCTCCTCCAGGACTAAGATATGATGATTCTTATTTTGCAAAAACGGTATCTCCTAAAGAAAAAGCAGGAAGACTTTATGTTGGGTATTTAGCACCATTACTTAGCAGACAAGATTGTTTAAGACCATTAGCAAGTACATTATTATCAGCACCGACAAAGTTATTTAAAGATGCAGAAGAGTACCTAGATAACTGGTGGACGCAAATTGTTTATCATGGAAGTTTAAAAGGTGTGGGTAATAGTCGTACACTTTATCAGGGAGGTATTAGTTCATACCTAACTAAAATGACATTAGAAAACTTAAAAAATGATATCGAAAATACTTATCCAGATTTTTTACAAGATAAAAATATAAAATCTTTAAATGACTATATGAAAATTGAAGATACTGAGATAAAAACAATAGTAAATCAATATCTACCTGTAAGAGATTTGGATATAAAAACTCTTACAAGCAATAATACAGCAGAAGAAAATGCAATAATTTTTGAGAACTTAGCAAAAGAAAAACATGAACTAGATTCTATGGATGTGGCACTTGCTACTAATATGATTTCAGTAGGTTTAGATGTTTCAAGATTGGCTTTAATGATTATCAATGGTCAACCACTAACAACAGCTGAATATATTCAAGCAAGTAGTAGAGTTGGGCGTGGAGAAATCCCCGGAATTGTATTTGTAAATTACTATAAAACACAAGCAAGAAGTTTATCTCATTATGAAAACTTTAGGTCTTATCATGACTCATTTTATAGATTTGTAGAACCATCAAGTTTAACACCTTTTACTTATCAAGCAAGAACACGTGCTTTACATGCTGCATTAATAATAGCAATAAGATATGGAGATGTTGGACTTTTAAGAAATGATTCAGCAGGTGAATTTAACCAAGACAATAAAGCAATTAGAAAAATTATAAAAGAGCTAAAGATTAGATCTTCATTAGCTATAGGTGATAATAGAGAAAGTCAAGTTAATGTTCATAGTCATATTGACAAGTTAGTGTATCAATGGCAAAAGGAAGCTGATTACTGTAATGAAAATAAAATAAAACTAGTTTATGAATCTAAAAATGATAAAAGTTTCAATAATCTAATTTGTAACTTTGATGAAACAAATGGATTATGGCAAACTCTTCAGTCAATGCGAAATGTAGAAAATTCTGCTTTAATGAAATTATTAGGAGGGGTTAAACTGAATGAAGAATAAACAACAATATACTCCCGTTAGATTCTCTCATCTTACTTCTTATGCAGGAGTTGGTTCAGTAGTAAGAGGCGTAGAAGATAAACTTATGGTCGTTACTGATACTAGATATTGGACAGATAAGAATAAAAATATTTCTGCTGAAATTATTCCCTATGTAACTCGTATCACAATGGCTTTGGATATTGATAAAGAATTAAGAATGCCACCTATTGCAAAAGAAGATGCCAATAAAGGAATAAATGGAAGCTATTTACCTACTGTATTATTTCCCACTTATGCCGTTTGTAAAAAGTGTGGTTTATTGCATAATAATCCATGGAGAAAACAAGATATTAAATTTACAGAAAAAGTTTTATGTGAAAAATGCTCATATCAACTTGAACAAGTTACTTGGTGTGCAGTTAGTAATAAAGGTCATTTAGATGATGTACCTTGGCATTTAATTTGTCATCAAAATAATGATATAGAATGTAGAGTTGATTTTGATTCAAACTACTTAAAATTTGAGACAGATAAAAATGGAAAAAAAATAGTAAAATGTACCAAATGCAATAGTTTTGGATATTATGAAAAAGCAAAAACACACATTATAAATAAACAGCAACCTTGGATATATGGTAAATCTCCTAAATTAGAAGAGAATGATATTGTAGAAATATTAGAAGTTAATAGTCCTGGTGTTTATTTACCAGAACGAGTAAATGCACTTGTTATTCCTCCTGAATCAAGAATGAGTAAATCAACTATAATTGATAGATTATTTAACAATTCAAAATTATGTAGAGAAATAGAAACAATTAAACGGCCATTATTAAAAAAAGGTAAATTAAAAGAGATATCAACAGAATTTAGATGTAGTATAGATGAAGTAAAAGATGCATTAAGTCAAATAAAGGAAGGTTATCCATTTTTTGAAGACAATATTACAATTGGAGAATTAATAGAAGATGAATATAAAGCTTTTTTAGAACCATTAGATAATATTAAAGATGATGAAGATTTTGTAACAGATCATAAAACTAATAGTTGGAAAGAGTTAAAAGACATAAAAGGTATATCAAAAAAATTACAGGCATTGGTAACAATGATTGATAATCATATTGTTGTAAAAAGACTTAGAGAAATACAAGTTTTTAAAGGTTTTTATAGAAGTTCGCAGGAGGATGTAGATAATTTAGTTCCTCCTGATATTGTAGGAGAAAGTAATTGGCTTCCCGCAATTGAATTATTTGGTGAAGGTATTTTTTTTACTATAGATGAAGTTATTTTATCAAAATGGGAGCAAATTCATAGTGTAAGAAAAAGAGCAGATGAAATTGCGAAAAAATATGAAACATCCGAAGTTAATCTACATCAAGATATTGTAATTAATCCAAGGTTTTTACTATTACATACATTATCACATTTATTAATACGAGAACTTGAAATAACTGCTGGTTATCCTGCTGCTTCTTTAAGTGAGAGAATTTATTGTTCAAGAGACCGAAAAATGTCTGGAATATTAATATATACAGCAGTTGCAGATATTGTAGGTTCATTAGGTGGAATAGTTGAAAGTGCTGAACCTAAAGAATTTCTAAAAATATTAGATGGTGCATTTAAGCATGCTCAATGGTGCTCATTAGATCCAGTTTGTACCGAACATGAGGGACAAGGTCCAGGATGGCTAAATCGTGCAGCATGCCATGCTTGTTTACTTGTTCCTGAACCTAGTTGCGAATATGGAAACGTATTTTTAGATAGGATATTTATCAAAGGAAGTGAAGAGTTGGGTATTCCTAATTTTTTAGATTTTATAGCGGAGAATAGTAATGGCTAAAAGAAAATTTAAACTACCAGGTGTTGAACAGATTAAAAAAGACCAAGATAGAGTTTTAAGACTGCCAGAAAAGGGACAATTTTTAGTGGTAGGTGGACCAGGAACTGGTAAATCTGTTGTATCATTATTAAGAGCTTTAAAATTTCATAAAAACAATGATTATATTTTCTTAACATTTAATCATGTATTAAAATCTGCCAGTAATCAAGTAGATTTTAATCAAAGTAAAGATAGTGATAATAGAATAATTTTAAAAAGTTGGACATTGCAATCTTGGTTTTATAAATTACAATATAAATTAACAAAAGAATGGATGCCTGAATTAGAACCTCATAAACCTAATTATGATGAAGTAATAAAAAGATTTGAAGATTTAAAAATAGATTCAAGATCTTTACATATTATAATAGATGAAGGGCAAGATATGCCTCCTAAATTTTATGAGTCACTTATGCATTGCGGTTATGAAAACTTTTTTATTGTTGCTGACCAAAATCAACAAATTACAGATGATTGTTCAAGTAGACAAGAACTAGCGGATTTATTAGGAGTTGAACAAAAGGATATAATTGAGTTAACTGAAAATCATAGAAATTCTCATCCAATAGCATTATTTGCTCAACATTTTTTTACTGACCCATCAAGTCCACTCCCAGAATTACCACCAAAATCTAAATCGTTATTAGGTACTCCAATTTTATATGAATATACAGACTATAATGACTGTGCAAAATTAATATTAAGGGAAGCAGATAAAGATGATAGAAACCTAATTGGTGTAGTAGTAGCTAATGATGATAAGAGAAATAATTATGCTAAAACTTTAGAATCAATAGACATAAAATTAGATAACCCTAAACCTATAATCTCAACTTATTCAAATAGAAATAATGAAAATGTAAATATAGATTTTAGTAATGGTGGAATTGTTATATTGAATGATAAATCAATTAAAGGATTAGAGTTTGATATTGTTTTTATTATTATAGATGGATTTAATATATATAATAATGATATAGATAGTATGAAAAAAAGGTTTTATGTAATGAGTTCAAGAGCAATTAAAAAATTGGTATTTTTTAAAAGTGAAAACTACAATGGGGGAATAGAATCTATTTTACCAGAAGATGAAAATATATTAAAAAAAGAGAGGCTAAATAATGGCTAAAAAAGACAAATGGCTAATTCCAACAAATACAGATAATTTAAGAATGATTATTGCCCAAGGATTAATGAGTAGTCCAAGTGGTTTTAGTAAATATTATACAGATATACTAGAACTATTTAATGGATATATTCCATTATTTAAAAATAGAATTCAACCAGATATACTAGATAATGCAATTAGTGAAGTTGATGGATTAATTCCATGTATTATAGAAATAGACTTAAAAACAGTTACAGGTATGATAAAAGGCATAAAAGGCAATGATATAATTGATATTAATTCAAATGATATAGGGGTAGAAGATATTGATATATTATTACTTCTAGCACCACTACCAATATTATGTATATCTAAAATTATTTTTAAATCGAAGAATGATATAAAAGACTTTAAAGAAGATTCTCAACTTTACAGCAATGTAATATTGGGTGATTTAATATTTTCATCAACATTAGATGATCAAAAGCTTTTTAAAAAAGATAAACTTCCTGATTATTCAATCAGTGATTTAAAAAAGATTACAACATTAGAAATTAAAGAAGTGGATTATAATAAAATTTATTCTTTTGGTGGATTATTAGCAAATTTATTTTATTTTTCAAAAAATGGAAATATTAGTAATGATATTTATAAATCATTTTATAATTTTGACAAAGATATTACAAATAAAAACATACTACCTATATATAATTATTTTGATAATATTGATGAACAGGTAGCAGAAAATGATATTAAAACAAAAATGTATAATGGATTGATAGATATAGCTATAAATTGTAAAGACTTTAAAGAAAATATAATAGAGTTTTTAGAATCAAATCTTTGGGATGAAACAACAAAATCTAGAACACAAAGTATCTCAGATAGATTAAAATTATTTGAATTAAATATTGATAAAACAGTATCTGAACAATTTGAAGAAACAAAAACATTATTAGAAAAAACATTACTTATGCTTTTTCTTCGTGAAGATAGTGAAGCCTTAATGGATTATAATCTTGATATATTTACCCAAGAGGATTATATTAGTTTTGCAATGATGTTTGGAATTCGTGATAAATTTATCAAAACACCTAAATTTTTAAGAGAATACAATAATGTTCAAAATTTCATTACACTCAAAATGGCTGAATATGCACATATAACTATAGGTAGTAATATTCAATTTAAACATTCGATAACACCATTGACAGTTATGAGTATGTTAAATCAAAATAGTTTTAAAAAGAAACTTGCTAAAGAACTTAAAATTGAATCTTCTATTAATACTATTATGCCAAATAAAGATTATATTCACAACAAAGGAAAAAATATATATACAGGTTTTATTGAACCAGAATATGAAATTTTAGAAGATAAATATTTTCAACTTATTTCAAAGAAAAAGATAACAGAACTTGAATATAATAAATTTACAAAACTGAAATAATAATGATAATAATACCTAACAATCCTTATAAAACTAATAGTAAAGCAGAATATAGAGTCTTTGATAAAATAAAAGAATCATTTATAAATAATAATAAATATATAGCATTTCATTCGTTAAATCTTACAAAGCATGAGAGAAAAAGATTTGGTGAGGCTGATTTTGTAATTGTCTGCGAATATGGGATTTTTGTATTTGAAGTTAAAGGTGGAGGAATTGGCTGTGATAATGAAGAATGGTATACAATAAATAGATATAACGAAGAGTATAAAATACAAAACCCATTTAAACAAGCAGAGGGTGCTTTACATGCAATATTAAAAGAGATACAAGAATCACATAAATTTAATAATTTAAGGATACCTATAGGTTATGGTGTAATATTTCCTGATGTAGAATGGACACATCAAGGTTCTGAATGGGATTTATATACAATTTGTGACAGTAGAAAATTTAAAATTTTTGAATCATGGTTGCGTAACTTTTTTAAATATTGGCATAATAAATCAGGTAATACCTATAATCTTTCATCAGAAAATATTAACGATTTAAAACAATATTTACGACCAAATTTTGAATTAATAGAGCCATTACATATTAAATTATCTAAACTTGAAGATACTGCCGTTGCATTAACGCAAGACCAATATAAATATTTAGATATTGTTGCTGCGAATAAAAAGGTACTATGCTCTGGTGGAGCAGGAACAGGAAAAACATTTTTAGCTGCTGAATTAGCAAGAAGATTGGCAAATGAAAATACAAAAATTGGTTTAATTTGTAAATCAAATTGGTTAAAACGATATTTAGAATCAAAAATAAAAAATGAATTTGTAACTATTTCTACTATTGATAGTGTAAGAGTAGATATGAGAAGATCAGGACTTGCTTGCTATGATATTCTTATAGTTGATGAAGGACAAGATCTTTTTGATTTTGATGATATTGATATATTAGAGAATTTACTTGATTGTGGTTTAGCAGATGGAGAATGGTATATATTTCATGATGTAAATAATCAAGCAGGACTTTTTGTTGATACAAAAATGGAAATCTTAGAATTATTAGAAAGTTATTCTCCAGCAAAAATACCATTAACCACTAATTGTAGAAATACAAGTTCTATTTTAAATAAAGTACAAAGTTTATTACATTTGGATATGGGAAATAAAGGTACTGGGATTGGTCCAGAGGTTCATGAAATTATAAACAACAAAGAATCAGGTCTTATTTTAAAAAATGAAATAAATAATATACTCAAAAATGGAATCGCATCAGAATCTATAACAATACTATCTCCTTTAAGTTATGAAGAATCAAGTATCTCTTTCTTGCCTGAATCAATAAAAAATAATATAACTAAATTAGATGATTTTTCTATACGATCCTTTCCTGTGGAAAATATAAGTTTTTCTGAAATAAAGAACTTTAAAGGCTTAGAAAATGAAGTAATTATTGTTATTGATTTAATTAATCCAGCAACTATAGATGATAGTTATAATAAAGTATTACATTATGTTGCAATGAGTAGAGCTAGAGCATTACTTTGTGTTATTTGGGAATAAAATATAAGTAAATTTTAATGATAATAAAATGATGATTATGATAGCATATTCATATCTTTACATGAGTTAAAAAGAATACTAGTAAAGGAGAAAATTAACTTTTATATATATCCATTTATATTGAATGATATGCTGTATTCGGCATAAGCTTCATACCTAGTGTATGATGTAGTCTTAAGGCATTACTATAAAGTCACAAAGTATCAATCTATTTGACAAAAGAATACCTTGAAATACCAAATATTAACTAAAAACATAAATAAATTCAAATTTTATATCCACAGTAATCTTTTAATTATAAATTAAACAAAGCTTAAATATTGTAAATTCGTACATATCCGTACTAAACTATTGATTTTTGCATATTTTTATTATATAATTAAAATAAACTTAAAATTAATAAATCCGTACCTATCCGTATGAAAGGAAAAAAATGACAAGAATACAAAAAGTAATACTAGAAGTTTTTGAAGAGCATTTAGAAGCTTCACTATCAGAACTAATTAAAATTACAGGTATTGCAAAAACAACACTTAATGATAATCTTAAAAAACTTGTAGCAGATGAAAAAATATCTAAACTAGGTTCTGGGAGAAATATTTATTATCAAAGAGTATATACTAATAAAATATTTTTAAAAAGTATCACAGTATTTAATGAGGGTATAAAAGTTGGATATATCAAGTATGGTAATGGAAATCATACTTTTGAGTATATAGATAACTACAAGGGAAAAGAATTATTAACATTACCAAGAAATGAGATTAGTTCTAGTATTGATCTGTTTCCAATTTTTGAAAATCTTTTACCAGAATATCAAAGAAGAGAAAAATTAATAGATGTTAGTAAAAACGAGAGTTTGGCAGATGGTTTAGTAAAAATAAAAAATACACATGGTTCATTTGATTTTATCTATACAACAGAAGAGTTTTCATATAAAAATAATTATGAAGATAGACCTAGCTGGATTAGTGTAAAAAATAAAATTCTTGATGAAAATAGATATCCTACTTTCTTGCCATTTAAAATAGATATAGATAAAGATATATTAACAGCGTCTACAAGTGGGGAACATTCACATCTAAGTGGAAATCAAAATAAAGTAGATATTACTATAGATTTTAAACATAAAATTATTAAAGAAGATTTAAAAAATGCCGCATATATATTAAAACCATTTAATAGTGAAATAGGATATTATTTTAATCAACATAAATCTGATGATAAAACAAAAGGATATTATCCTTTTATATCTATTAATGAACATCTTTTTATGACTTTTGCAAAGAATGAATTAAATTTTAATGTACCTTATTCTGCTTTAGTTAAAACAGATGAAGAGTTTCATTATATTACTAAAAGATACGATAGATATAGAAATTATAAATATGAGCAATTTGATTATGCTCAATTTTTAAATATTAAGAGTACAAATAAATATAAATCTAATAGTGAACAATTATTTCTAGCTATAAATAATACACTACACAATAAAAAAGAGAAAATGGAAGCATTGAGATTTTATTACTATTCAAGTCTTATTAAACATGCTGACTTACATACTAAAAATATTGGAGCATTAAATATAGGTAAAAATAAAAAGATATTAACTCCCTTATATGATGTAATTTCAGTTGGTGTATATAAAGGTAATAGTGATGACATAGGATTGTCAATAAATCATAAACACAAAAATCAAAAAGTAAAATTAAGAGTACCAGACTTTTTTGGACTTGCAGATATACTAGATATTAATCATGATGAATTTGTATTAGAAGCTAAAAAAATCACTAAAACATTTATAGAAGAGTTTCCCAAATATATTGATAGAACAAGAAAGCTACTTAAATATGATCCATTATTAATTAATTCAACTAGAACAGGGCATGATAACTTTATAGTTAAACTTGCAAATTTCTACAATAGAAGAATAATGGAACTTACAAAGTTAGGTACACTAAAATATTTAGGCTTGGAAAAATATGAGGTAAATAGATTGTCTGTAAATCAAATTAAGTATGATAAAAATGAACTTATTTTCAAAAATCAATAAATAGAAAATACTATATTATTATAGTTTTAAATTGTAAAAGTGTCAGTAAATTTTACCCCAAAAACACCTAAAAACACCCAATATTCACTGACAGTTGTGTTTTATGCCCCTTATAATGGGAACATCATCAATTCTCATAACCCGTAGGTCACAGGTTCGAATCCTGTTTCCGCAACCAATCAAACACACGATTATTACTAGCCTTAGAAGACACTTATAAGAAAAACTTTATTGCTTTAAGGTTTGTTCAGGTGACACTTTCTTCATACTTAATTTGCAAATTAAGAAATATTACAAACAACGCCAATTCAAATAATAAGTGCAATTAATTCACCAAACTTATACTATAATATGTATCATTTAGGATGAACTACAAAAAAAATTATTTTACATATTGTTTTGTAGCAAAAGAATGTATGATTAAATAAATAGCTATATCAAAAAGAACATGGTTATTAAAAAAGGATAGGTAATAAATGTTTGGCGAGTTAAGAATAGATAGAAGAGTAGATAGAAGAACAGATCAAGGAAGAAGTGCTGCTAGAAACGGTAACAAGTTAATTAAAATGAGAGTTAAAACTAATGGTAAGTCAATAGAAAAAATAGTACCATATTCATCAAGTTATACAAATATTTTAGAAAAATATTTTGGATTGCAAAATGTTGAAATTCAAAGGAATACTATTGGATGTATTATGGGATATTGTCCAAATGATAGTAAGGTTTTATACTTTAAATTTAATTAAGATTTACTATATGATACCTCTCTTTCAAGGTTAATTGTTTGTATTTCATGTTATTCTTTCTTTTTTAGTAGATAGAAGAATAGCATATTTATATACACTTAGCCTTTTTAAATATCTGAAAAAATTGCACTTATGATTTAAATTGGGGTATGTTAACACTATTTTGACATTTTATTGTGTTATATTTTCTTAAATTAAATATATGAGGGATTACAATATGAATAAATCAGAAATAATTGATGCAATGGCATCTAAATCAGGACTTACAAAAAAAGACGCTCAATCAGCATTAAATGCATTTACAGAAACAGTAACAGAAACATTAGCTAAAAAAGACAATGTAGCTTTAATTGGATTTGGTACATTCAGTACATCTGCAAGAGCAGCTAGAGATGGTGTTAATCCATCAACAGGTGCTAAAATTAAAATAGCAGCTTCAACAGTAGCTAAATTTAAAGTTGGCTCTAAATTAAAAGAAGCAGTTAAATAAAGGCTATAAAAATGATTAATAAAAAACTTATTCTTAGTATTTCTATAGTAGCAATTATTACTACAGGATGTGATGATAAACAAACAGCATCTAATACTACACCTAGCAATAAATCAACAGTAGATAAAGTTGCTAATAGTGTAACAACTAATATAGAATCTGTTGCAAAGAAAGTTGAACAAATATCACAAGATGTTCAAGAGTCTACAGAACCTACAGTAAACGATATCGCCAAAAAAGTAAAAGAAGTACAAAAAACTGTATCTGAAACAACTACGGAAGATATCAAAGAAAAAATCACAGAAGCATCAGCTTCTGTGGTAAAAGTAGTTAAAGATACAATAGCAACTCCTAATGCTACTGTTTTATATAAAAAATGCGCTGGTTGTCATGGAGCTAAAGGTGAAAAAGTTGCACTTGGAAAATCTCAAATTATTAAAGGATGGGATTCAGTTAAAATTACTGATGCTTTAAAAGGATATAAGGCTGGTACTTATGGTGGAGCAATGAAAGGACTTATGAAATCTCAAGTTAGTTCTATGAGTGATAAAGAGATAGAAACTCTTTCTACTTTGATTTCTACTTTTTAGTTTTTTATTATAAATATAAACCTGTAGAAATAGAAGAAGATTTTTATGCCACATTGGAAGAAGCACAAAGTAAATTTGATACTACCATTGAAGAATACGGATAAGTAATAAGTAGGAGAAAAAATATTTTAGATTATCAAAAAATACTAAATGAAATTAAAGAAGAAATTGGGTGAGTAATTTAATACTTTTGGAATAGGGTGACAATTTATATTAATAACATCTAATAACGGTCAATAGCGGGTGACACTTTTTTATAAAAGCCCTTAACTAAAGACTTTTGTCAATTCTCATAACCCGTAGGTCACAAGTTCAAATCCTGTTTCTGCAACCAATCAAACACTATATAAACACAAACTTCACAAGACTTTTAAACTAAGAAACTTTTTTGCTAAAAGTGTCAGTAAATTCACGGGCATCATTATTTAAGGTTTAAAATCAAAATGTTACTTCATTTTTATATTCCAACCTGCCCATTTTAAAGGAATGTTCATTAATGTTAAAAA
>JAGLOP010000023.1 GCA_023138835.1 Arcobacteraceae bacterium | reverse complement strand
TATATTTAAAAAGATTGATTGTCGGTGGATTTGAAGCTGTATTTGAAATCAATAGAAACTTTAGAAACGAAGGTATGGATGCAACGCACAATCCTGAATTTACATCTATTGAATTTTACTGGGCTTATAAAACATATAGAGATTTAATCAATATCACAAAAGAATATTTTGAGTATCTGTTTGAACACTTGGAATTACCTACAACTTTACCTTACGGTGATATAGAGATAAATTTTGCAAACTTTACTGAAATTGGATTAGTTAAAAGTTTAACTGATATTGGTGGAGTTCCGGCTGATATTTGTGGAGATGTTAATAAAATTTATGCTTACTGTAAAGAGCAAGGTGTTCAAGTAAAACCAAACTTAAACTTGGGACAACTTCAAGGTGAACTTTTTGATGAGTATGTTGAAGCTAAATTAATTGACCCTACATTTATTACTGATTATCCGGTGGAAATATCTCCATTAGCAAGAAGAAATGATGAAAATCCAGAGATAACTGAAAGATTTGAACTATTTATGGCAGGTCGTGAGATAGCAAATGCTTTTAGTGAGTTAAATGATCCACTTGATCAATTAAGTAGATTTGAGGGGCAGATGGATGCCAAAGATGCAGGTGACGATGAAGCTCATGAGATGGATGCAGATTTTGTAAATGCTTTATCTTATGGTATGGCGCCAACTGCCGGACAAGGTATTGGTATTGATAGACTTGTAATGATGCTTACAAATCAACATAGTATTAGAGATGTACTTTTATTTCCTGCTATGAAACCTATACAGAATGAAATAGACCTTCACGCGGATAGTGAAGAAGATAATAAATAATTAATAAAAAGGGAATAATATGAGCAATTTTATAAAAAGTGATAATTTAGCCACAGCAGATGCTGAAGTTTTTGGAATGATTGAAAGTGAACTTGAAAGACAAACTGACCATTTAGAAATGATTGCTAGTGAAAACTTTACAAGTCCTGCTGTAATGGAAGCTATGGGTTCTGTTTTCACAAACAAGTATGCTGAGGGCTATCCTTATAAAAGATATTATGGTGGATGTGAATTTGCTGACCAAGTTGAGCAATTAGCTATTGACAGAGCTTGTAAAATTTTTAATTGTAACTATGCAAATGTTCAACCTCATTCAGGAAGTCAAGCAAATGGTGCTGTTTATGCAGCATTATTAAAAGCCGGTGATAAACTTCTTGGTATGGATTTATCTCATGGCGGGCATTTAACTCACGGAAGTAAAGTAAGTTTTTCCGGTAAAAATTATCACTCTTTTACTTATGGGGTTGAATTAGACGGTAGAATTAATTATGATAGAGTTTTAGATATTGCCAAAATAGTAAAACCTAAAATTATAGTTTGTGGAGCTTCAGCTTATGCAAGAGAGATTGATTTTAAAAGATTTAAAGAAATTGCTGATGAAGTAGGAGCTATTTTATTTGCTGATATTGCACATATTGCCGGATTAATTGCAGCAGGTGAGCACCCAAGTGCTTTCCCTTATGCTGATGTTGTTACTACTACTACACATAAAACTTTGAGAGGTCCAAGAGGCGGAATGATTATGTGTAATGATGAAGATATTGCCAAAAAATTAAACAGTGCTATTTTCCCTGGACTTCAAGGTGGACCACTTGTTCATGTAATAGCTGCTAAAGCTGTAGCATTTGGTGAAATTTTAAAGCCTGAGTGGATAACTTATGCAAAACAAGTTAAAGCAAATGCTTCTGTTTTAGCAAAAGTATTAATAGATAGAGGATATGATGTTGTCAGCGGTGGAACTGATAATCATTTAATCTTAGTTTCTTTTGTAGGAACAGAGATTTCAGGTAAAGATGCAGATTTAGCACTTGGAAATGCAGGAATTACAATCAATAAAAATACAGTTCCCGGAGAGACAAGAAGTCCATTTGTTACAAGTGGTATTAGAATTGGAAGTCCAGCTTTAACTGCTCGTGGTATGGAAGAAGCTGAATTTGAATTAATTGGTGGAAAAATTGCTGATGTTTTAGATGATATTGAAAATACACAGCTTCAGTCAACGGTAAAAGAAGAGTTAAAACTTCTTGCACAGAAATTTGTAATCTATACAAAGTCAACTTACTAAAAGATTAAGGATTCTAAATGCAATTTAAAGGTGATGAATTTATTCGGAATATTGCACTTGAAAAAGAAAAAGTTGAGCTGGAAAAACAGGCTCAAAGCTTGGAAGCTCAAAAAAATGAGTCTATTGTTAAAACAGAATTTGAGGATAGTTCATCTCCGTTTGACAATGATCCTGTGATAGTTGATATTAAAGATACATTTGAAGATGAGTTAAACGATATAAAATTAACGAGCCATAGTGCAGACAGTGAAACAAAAAAGAAATATATTATTTTATCTATTGCTTTGAGTATATTATTTATATTGACAATTATAATAATTCGTCTTATATCTGATGACACACAAAAAGATTCACTTTTTACAACTCCATCAATAGAACAAATTGAACAAGATAATATACTTGATGCACCAAATTCAAATGAAAAATATGAGGCATTAATCAATAAAAAAGCTAAACAAACTATTCAAAAAGAATTAGATTTAAAATCAATTGCAAAAGAAGAGATCCCTTTACCAAAAGTTGAACAAGAACAAAATACTAAAAAACATATAAAAGAAATTAGTAATGATGTATTCGGTATGGAAAAAAAGGCAAAACCTGTTGTGGAAAAAATAGTAGAAAAAGTCAAAGAAGTAAAAAAACCTTTAACGATAAAGAAACCTGCCCCCGTTCCAATAGAAACTAAAAAAATCACTGAAACACCTAAAGAAACAATAAAAACACAACCTGCTAAAGTTGTTTCATTAACTAAACTGTCAGGTAGTTTTGTTCAAATTGGAGCATTTACTAAAACACCGAATAAAACCTTACTTCAAAAAGTAACAAAAGCCGGTTATAAATATACTATTCACAAAATGAATATCAAAGGTACTGTTTATAATAAAGTAATAATAGGTCCATATAAAGATGAAGCTGCTACACGAAAAGCACTTGACAAAATCAGAAAAGATTTAAACAAACCTAAAGCTTATATATTAAGGTTAAAATAGATGCAGTTTTTTCACGATACATTATTTTTAGATCAATTCACACCTGTATCTATTTATCAAAAAGCTAAAAATATTTTTAAAGATGAAATAACTTTTCTTTTTGAATCTGTTGTAAATGGTGCTGATGGAAATTTTAGTTATATAATTATAGGTGACAGAGAGCGTGTTTGGCACAAAGATGGCAAAAGCTTTTATAAAAATGAAGCTAATGAAATAAAAGAGGTTGCATCTAATCCTTTTGACTTTTTAAAAGAATATTATAAAAAAATTGATACTCAAAGTTTTAAAGATAAAAGTGAAGAACTTGGAGTTGGACTAATTGACGGTTTTATTGGAAATGTCGGTTACGATATGGTTAAAGAGTGGGAGCCCACTTTAAAAGCATATATGGACAATCTGGAAGATAGTATTAATATTGCTGACCTTGATTTAATACGACCTAAAATAGTTTTAGTTTATTCTCATAAAACTTCAAAGCTTTCTATTGTAACTTCTCTTGAAACTTTTAAAGATAAAATAAAAGTCATTAGAGATGAACTCTATAAAGGCTGTGAATACACTCCTCTTAAAAAAGCTACTATTTTAGAAGATGGTAAATTTGCATTATCAAAAGAAGAATTTTTTGATATAGTTGCAAAGTACAAAGAATATATACGAAGCGGTGATGTCTTTCAAATACTTATGGCGAATAGATACACTCAAAGAGCTATTGTAGATCATTTTAGTTTTTATAGAGCATTAAGAAGTAAAAATCCATCTCCTTATCTTTTTTTATTGGAATATGAAGATTTTAGTATTGCAGGAAGCAGTCCTGAAGTTATGGTTAGATTAACCGACGGCAGAATCCTTTTACGACCGATTGCAGGTACAAGAAAAAGAGGAAAAACTGCTCTAAAAGATCAAGAGATGGAATATGAACTTTTAAATGATCCAAAAGAAGTAGCAGAACATGTTATGTTAATAGACCTTGGAAGAAATGATGTTGGAAGAGTTGCGAAGGCAGGAACTGTAGAAGTTACAGATCAAATGAGAGTTGAAAAATACTCACATGTGATGCACATGGTTAGTGACGTAGAAGCAACTTTAGATGATAAATATGATATGTTTGATCTGTTCGCCTCAACTTTTACAGCAGGTACTATGACAGGTGCTCCAAAAATCAGTGCTATGAAATTAATAGCCCAACATGAAAAAATTAAAAGAAGTTTTTATAGTGGAAGTATCGCATACTTTGGATTTGATGGAAATATGGATAGTGCAATTACAATACGAACTACACTTTTAAAATATGACGAGGTTATTTTTCAAAGTGGTGCAGGAATAGTTGCTGACAGTATTCCCGAACTTGAATTTTTAGAAGTAAAAAATAAATTAGCGGCAAATATTGCGACACTGGAAGATTTAGCGTAAAGAAAATATTGTGAAAAAATATTTTAAGAAATTTTTTATATATTTTTTAACAATTGTTCTTATATCAATGGCTTTATCTTTATTTTATTCATTTATCCCAAAAACACTTGAATCTTTTGACAACAGATTGAGAGATTATATGTTTATCTTGCGGGGAGAGCAACCTGACAGTGGCAATGTTGTGATAATAGATTTAGATGATAAATCATTAAAAGAAGTTGGGCAATGGCCGTGGAGCAGAGATGTTGTCTCCCAAATATTGATTAACTTAACAAATGCAGGTGTTGGACTTATAGCATTTGATATTGTTTTTGCAGAAGAAGATAGAACCAATCCAGTTAAACTCCTCAAAAAATTAGATATCAAAACAAATAAAGAGATACCTGATTATGATTACATGTTTGCCAGTACCGTTGCTCAAACACCTACAATATTAGGATATCAATTCCAATTATCAAAAGATGACTTTTTAGAAACAAGAGCCCCTGATATACCTGCAATATTTATTGAAAAGAATAGAAACGATTTTAATAAAGATATGGTTATAAAAGCACATGGGACAATATTAAATATACCTTGGGTTCAAGATAATGCATACTCAAGTGGGTTTTTCAATAATGTACCGGATGAATCAGGTGTTGTAAGAAGTGTTCCTTTGGTTATAAGATATGATGACCAGATATATCCATCACTTGCTTTAGAAATAATTCGTACAATTAGTGATAAAAAGAAAGTTTATATAAATTATGATGACAATGGAGTATCTAATATTCAAGTTGGAGATTATCATATACCAACAGATAGATACGGAAGAAGTATTATAAACTTTAGAGGTGGAACAAAAACTTTTAACTATATCTCAGCATCCAATATAGTTAATAATTCGTTTAACCCAAAAGATATAGAGGGAAAAATTGCAATAATAGGTACAAGTGCCGCCGGTCTTTTGGACTTACGAGCTATACCCTTTGAATCAATATATCCAGGGGTTGAAGTACATGCAAATTTAATTGACAATATTTTAACTCAAAACTTTATATCAAAACCATCTTGGGCAGATGGACTTAACTTATTGCATATTATTATTTTAAGTTCTTTAGTCATTTTACTTGTAGCTTATTTACCCGTAGTAATATCAATGTCACTAATAGCAATTATTTTTGCCAGTGATATGTATCTTATTTTTACTATATTATTTGAACATGGATTAATATTAAATATTCTATTTCCTATTTTAACTATAGTTGTAGCAACCATGGCAAGCTTAACTTTAAACTATCTTTTAGAAACCAGACAAACCCAGGCGATTAAACATAAATTTGCTTCAAAAGTTTCTAAAGAGGTTATGGAGTCACTCATTGACAATCAAGATGAAGACGGATTTGCAGCAATGAGTAAAGAGATTACTGTATTCTTTAGTGATGTTAGAGGATTTACAAATATATCTGAGGCGATGCCAAATGCAAAACTTTTAATTGAGTTTTTAAATGAATATATGGATCCTATGACAGACATTATCATTAAAGAAAAAGGTACTGTTGATAAATTCATCGGTGATGCTATTATGGCTTACTGGAATGCCCCTGGAGATGTACCAGACCATGCAAACAGAGCTTTAATTGCTACTATGGAGCAACTGCATTTATTAGATGATTTAAATACAAAATTAAAAAAAGATCCCAGATTTGAATCTGTTGTTGCTATGAGTAAAAAAAACAATGTTGATGTAATAGATATTGGGATCGGTTTAAATACGGGAGTTGCTGTTGCAGGGGAGATGGGAAGCAGCCAAAGAAGTGATTATACAGTTATTGGGGACCCTATTAATTTAGGTGCAAGACTTGAGTCTTTATGTAAATACTATAATTCCAAATGTAATATATCCAACTTCACAAAAGAACAAATTCCGCAAGAAGATTATATCTTTAGATTTTTAGATTTAGTTACAGTAAAAGGAAAAAGTGAGCCTATTGAGATTTGGCAGGTTATTGATTACAATAGAGATACAACATATCATACGCTTTATAAAGTAAGCCGTTCCAGACTTGATGAAGAATTAGAATTATATAATCATGCAATTAGTTTATATAAAGATGCAAACTTTAAAGATGCCTTAAAGATTTTTCAAGATATTGAAAATTGGGAAGACAAAACAAATAAAAATATATATAAAATATATATTCAAAGATGTGAACATTATATAGAAGAACCGCCTAAAAATTTTACCGGCGTATTTGTGCACACGACTAAAGGTTAACTTAACATTAGTCTTACCTACTATTTGGTAGCTTTATTATGTTATAATAGCTATATACATGTAAAAGGAGTCTTAGTATGAGACGGTATATTTTATTACTGCTATTACCTATATTAGCATTTGTGCTCGTTCCTATGCAGTTGCATGCAAATATTGGAAAGATTACTGTTTTAAGAGGTGATGTTACTATAACTAGAGATGTTAAAGAGATAAAAGCTAGGGCTGGAACTGCTTTAGAAAAAGAGGATTTTATAAAAACTGCGGCTAATGCTAAAGTTCAAATTATTTTTAACGATAAAACAATTTTTACGATTGGTAAAAATTCTACTTTAAATATTGCAGAATATTTATATGATGAAGCAAAACCGTCAAACAATAAAGCGAAATTCAATATTCTAAAAGGTGCTTTTACATCTATCACAGGTAGAATTGGAAAACTGAATAAATCAAAATTTAAACTAAAAACAAAATCAGCTTCAATTGGTATTAGAGGTACAATTATCAAAGCAAACCAAGAAATTATTATGTGTACTGGAGGTGCTATCACTGTCACAACTCCAAATGGTATGAGTGTTGTTGTTGAAGCTGGCAGCAAAACATCAGTTGCTTCAGGAACGCCTAGTGCACCTCAAGCCATCCAGCCAGGTGATGAAGCAAAAATTGGTGCAGATATAACAGAAGAAGATAAAAAAGAATCAGAAGCACAAGCTATAAAAGTAACGGAAGATAGTACAGAAGAGCCGACTATAGAGAAAGAAACTACAGAAGAAGAGGAAGAAGAACAATCAACTATTCAAGATGAAAAAAATAGTGATACTACTACTGAAGAGATAGAAAAATATTCAGACGGTACTCTTAGTACACAAACAGGGTATACTATGAAAGATGGTACATCTAGCAGTGACTTTACTGTTACAATCAATACAGACTCTGATACAGCAACCACATCCAATGGAGATAATTTAAAAGTTAAAGATGCTGATAGTACTATGAGTTGGGGATATTGGGATGATGGTTCAGGGGGAGTTGATTATAAAAAAGTTTGGGTTTCAGGTCGAGAAACTTCAGTTGGGATTTTAAATTCTATAAGAGATCCTAATGCACCAACTACTATACATAACTATACAGGACAATCAATTGGTACAGTAAAAAATAATGGTGATGAGACTTTTGATAATATTAAAGTTGATGCGGATAATGCAGTAAATATGCGATTTGATTTAGGTGGTGGAACGGATAATTTTTCTGGATCTATAAAATTTAAAACAGATACTGGTACACGATGGGACAGTAGTTGGACAAGTGGAGAACAAACATCAGGAACTTCATTTGAGACAAATGCTGTTGGTGGTCAAGTCTTTGATAGTAATGATGATCTTGAAGGGGCTATAACTTCTGGTAATGTTAAAGGAAGTTTTTATGGAACTAATGCAGAGAGTGTAGGAGGAACATTTAAATTAAATTCAGGTACAAAAACTGCAATTGGAGTAATTAAAGCTACTGAATAACACTCTTAGTTAAAATTGGGTAAAATCATCTAAATAATTCTATATTTAGATGGTGAGGCATATATGAAATATATTATAACAATTTCTTTATTCTCTTCATTATCTTTATTTGCTTCTACTATTGATACATCAAAAAAAGCTATAACCGTTACAAATGCCACAACTTTATCAAAGGCATTGGATATTGCAAAAAAATTAACAAAATATGATATTTATATTTATAAAACAACCACAACAAAAGTTTCTTATTTTATTGTTTATGCTGTAAATATAAACAAAAATATTAAAAAATTAAATTTAAAGAATATTAAAAAATATTTTAGGGATGCTTATTTGTCATCAGATAAAAGGGTAGAAACACTTGCTTCAAATAATTTTAATAAAAATATATTTATTCAACATAAAGATTTTATAACTAAAGAAAAAACAGATATAAAAATTACTGAAAATATTGAAAATGTAAAAATTGCTAGAAATATAAAAAAAGAAATTAAACCTATAAAAAAGGTGAAATATAATAAAATCGTTAAGAAGACTTCTTCTGCGTGGATAGATCCAAATAAAGGCTCTATAACCCTGCATAATCCTATATATTATGGAGAAGCTAAATATTTAGCGAATAAATATAAATATTATGATACTTTTATCTATACCGGAAAGTATAATTTTACTGTTTGCATAGTAAATATTGATAAAAAGAATATTAAATCATTTTTAAATCAAATATCAAAAGAGATACCAACTGCAGCAATAACCTCAAATGCCAAATTAAATTACTATTATAATAAAAAAACATCTACAAAAAGTTTATTTACCAAATCAACTGTAATGCCAAAAAATTATAAAACAAAACAAATAGACAATAAATTATTTTTACATGCCAAAAAAGAATTTAATAATAAAAATTACAAAAAAGCAATTATTTTTTTAACAGATTTTATCAATCAAAACAACAGCCACATTGAAGCAAATTTTTTATTGGGAAGAACATATTATCTTACTAATCAATTTGAAGAAGCACTTGCTGCATATCAAAAGATTCTTATATTTAATGAGAACTTACCAAGAGTTAAATTAGAATTAGCACAAACATATCTTGCTTTAAATATGACAGAAGATGCTTTAAATGAGTTTACTAGTGTTTTATCTTCCAATGCTCCAAAAAATGTTAAAGAGAGTATTAAAAAAAGAATTGCGTTTATAAAGTCCCAACAAACAAATCATAAATTTAATTATATGTTTGCAATAAATTGGCTAAAAGACAACAATGTAAATAATACAACATCTCAAAAAGAATATGAGATATTTGCACCTTTATTTAATTCATACTTAACTTTATATTCAGATGAAATAGCACCGGACAAATCTAAAACTTATCTGTTTGGTATAAATTATAACTATAGATTACTTGATGATTTAAAAATTGAAACAAACTTTTTAAAGTCATCACAAACTTTTGAAAAGTATAAAGATAAAAAAAGTGATACTCTGTTATTAACCAGCTACTTGTCAAGAGAAACATCACAAGATAAACTAAGAGCAGGGATAGATATTAGTAAAAACAGCTTAAATAATGTAGATTATCAAAAAATAATTGGTTTAGGGGTCAATTATCAAAAAAGAATTTCACAAGATATTATAGGGTCTGTAAACTTTAAAGTTTTTCAAAAAAAGTTTTATGAGCCGACTAATACAGATAAAGAATCAAATAATATTTCACTTAACTTAGGACAAACAAACATAACTAAAAAATTTGGAAATATAAATATCAATTTAACAGCTACTAAAGAGGAAAAATTAACAGGTACAAGAAGTGATATTGATAATGAAAGTTATGGATTAGTTTTATCAGATATATATAGATGGAATAATTCTTTTTCAACAACTTTATCTACTTCATATCTTAAAAAAAGTTATTCTGTTGAAGATATAAACTTTTTAAACAAAAGAGAAGATACAACCAATAGTTATTCGTTGTCTTTTAACTACTTATTATACAAAAATCTATCAACAACACTTAATATAAGCAAGATAGATGTAAAATCAAATCACGCACCATTTGGATATAAAAAAACTACACAAAATTTTGGTTTAATGTATACCTTTTAACTATTAATCAAAATAGATAAAGAAACTCTATCTTTTAAATTTAACTTATGAAATATATTACCAATATGTTTTTTAACTGTTACAAGTGCTACATTCAGGCTGTCTGCTATCTCTTTGTTTGAATTACCGGAAGCAACCAATAAAGCTACTTCCTTTTCTTTAGCAGTTAGTTTATTGAGGTGTTTTTCAGTCTCTTTTGATTCCTCAGGTATATTGATATTCTTAATAATATAATTCATTAAAGCCGGATAAACCCAAGAATCACCGGCCTTTACAGTACTTATCATTAAGTTTATACTATTGTCATCTAAATTTAGATGACAATAAGACTTTAAACCTTTTTTTATTAACAAAGTACCCTCGGCTAAACTTAGATTTTCTCTTAATCCAACCAACTTTAATTTAGCCGGTGCCATATTTATAAAGTCAATAATCTTATCAACATTTTCAAATAGGTCAAGATTTATTATCAGAATATCTTCGCTTTTAATTTCATAATCAAAAATACCGGTATAGTTATCTAGTAATTTTACTTCTTGATATTTTACCACATTGTCTTTCCAATGCTTTTCAATGTGAAGGTTATTACAATTTAAATAAATCATTGATTACCTTTCTGCGTTGATCTCAACACAGGTTTTAGTACAAATTCTAAAATAGTTTTCTTACCGACTATTATATCAGTATTTACTTTCATTCCAACTTTTAGTTTATTGCTTTTATCATTATCCAGATAATCTTTTTGAGTTTTTATTTGTACTAAATAATAAGTATTACCACTTTGTTTATCTGTTATTGTATCAGGACTTATATTAGTAATCTCACCGATTAAATTACCATATAATGCATAATCAAAGGCTGTTACCTTTAAAGATATTCTTTGACCTACATAAAGTTTTCCTATATCTTCCGGTGCAATTTTTATCTGCGAAATTATATCAGCATTGTTAGGAACAATTGTTATTAACTCTTCTGAAGGACTTATCGAAGAGCCTATTGTATTAACTAATAGTTCCTTTACTACACCATCTACAGGAGTTCTTACATATGTTCTTGACAATATCTCTTTAATGTTTTTAACTGTTTCTTCAAGTTTTGAGGTCTCTGACATTGTTTTACTATATTCTTCTTTTGCCATATTCTGAAAAGAAAATTTTGCCTCTTTCATACTATTTTTTATCTCATTTCTTGAACTTCTAATTTGACTTAGTTTTTCTTTAGCTGATACTAAACTTGATAACATAGTATTAACTTCCCGCTCAATTATTGCTACATCATATTTAGAGAATACACCTTTAGAAGCTAACACATTACTCTCTTCAAGTTCTTCTGCCCTGCTTAAATAATTTTCTTCCAATACTAAAAATGAGTTTTGTGTATCTGCTAATATACTTTCTTGAGATTTTAACTGCTCTTTAAATTTAGCCAATTTACTTTTTAATTCTTTTTTATTTGTAATATATCTGTTTTTCTCAATTTTCATTAATGCAGGATATTCAAATTCTAAATCTCTTTGGCTGACAAATGTCTTATTATTAGCTTCTGCTGTTAATCTTAATGCTTTTATTTTAAGCTCTGCTAACCTTTGAGTAGCTTCATTAATCTTAGTTTGGTAAGCAGAATCATTTAATTTTAATAGAATTTGCCCTTTTTTAATTCTATCTCCCTCTTTAATGTATATACTAGAAACAACACCACCTTCAAGATTTTTTATACTTTGTATTTTATTAGTTGGTATTACTTGTCCGCTTCCTCTTACAATCTCCTCTATATCAAAACTAATTGCCCATATAAAAAATGCTAAAATAATCATAAAAACAATTTTTACAACTAAGCTCACTTTTGAACTTACGGTATTTAAAATAGCAACACTGGTTCCTCTCATAAATTCTAAGGTAGTTTCCGTATATCGCTCTTTTGTTAATTGTTCTACTTTATATTTGTTTAAAACATATGTATCATGAATATCTCTTGAAACAAAAGTAAATCCTGTTAATACATCAGCTTGGAATAATGGATATATAAAAGTATGAGTATATAGCTTGTGACTGTCTTTTGTTGACATTTGCATATCAGTACCCCAAGCCTCCTTACTATGAGTGCTGACATATTCACAACCATTATAAAATTTCTGAGAATCTGCATAATCAACTAAAATATTATATTGCTGACCGATGATTTCATCTTTTGTATACCCGAACATATCACAAAAAGCTTTACTGACATCTTGAACGACTAAATCTTTATTAGTTGTTGCATAAGCCATATTGGTATCTGCTATCTGATCAAATTCAGATTTCTGCTGTTGTAATTCTTTTTCAAATCTAATTGCTGCTTTACCGGCAGACTTTTCTCTTTTTAATTCTTTTTGGAGTTGCTGTATCTCTTCTTCTAGGTTTTGAATATCTTTTGTATTATCCATTTTAAGACTTCTTTCCTGATAATTGTTTTAAAACATCATCTTTTTTACCGTCAAGTATTACCTTACCGTCATCCATTACAATAATTCTGTCAGCTAATATCAAATCACTTATTTTATGTGTAACTATTATTGCTGTTTTATCTTCTAAATACTTTTTTAATTCATGCTGAACTTGTCTTTCAGTAGTAATATCAAATGATTTTGTAGGCTCATCTAATATAACTATAGCACTATCATCAAGCAAAGTTCTTGCTAACGACACAGCTTGTGCTTGCCCGCCTGATAAGTTCTCACCATTTTCACCTATTGGCATCTCCAATCCAAGAGGATGTTTGTTTGCAAAGTTAAGTACACCACCGGCTTTAGCAGCTGCTACAATCTCATCATCGGTTGCATTCTGTCTTTTATAAGTGATATTACTTCTAGCAGTTCCGGAAAACAATACAACATCTTGCGACATATACGATATATTACTTCTCAATTCCACCGGATCTATTTGTTTTACATCAATACCATCAAGCAACAACGATCCCTCTTGGGCATAATAAAATCCCAAAATTAATTTTTGCAAAGTTGTTTTACCGGAACCCACTTTCCCCAAAATAGCAACTTTTTCTTTTGGTTTAATTTTAATATTTACATCAAGAAGCTGTTTAACTCCGCTGTTTGGATAACTGAATGTAAGATTTTTAAATTCAATTTCACCCCTAAATTCCGGTCGTCGTACATATTGTTTATCTGCGGGATGTTCTGTTTCCAACTGCATAATATTATCTATAGAATCATAAGCAGAGTGTACATGTTGATAATATGATATTAAACCGGCAACTTGACCCATAGGTGCAATAGCTCTTGAAGAAAGAATAACAAGAGCAATTAATGCACCCAGAGATAAACTCTTGTCGTCAATCATATAAGCACCGACAATAACTAATAAAACTGTATTCAACTGAGTAACAAATCCAGTAACAGTACTAATTGCCGTTGACATTGTTTTTGTTTTCACTGATTTTGAAGCAATCTCACCAGTAGCCTCTTCCCATTTGTACTGTGCATAACTTAAAGCATTTAAACTTTTTAATGTCTCAATTGTTGTTAAAGATTCTATAAGAACCCCATTTTTCATAGCTCCTGCTTGAAATGTTTCTTTAACAGCTTCATACATCGAATCTTTAACAGAAAATGTATATAGTAAAATAACTAGAATACAAGCAATAGTAACAAATACAAGCAATCCACCAATATAATACATTACAGCTAAAAATATTACAACAAAAGGTAAATCAATAACCATAGCAATTGTACTTGAAGTAAGAAAACCCCTGATTGAATCAAACTCTTTTAAAACATTTGCCAATGAGCCTACCGGTTTGGGAATAACTTCTAACTTTAAATCAAGAACTTTTTCAAATATTATAGAGGACATAATGATATCTGCTTTTTTACCTGCAACCTCAAGCAAATATGTACGGGTAAATCTAAGACCTAAATCCACAATATATATAAAGATCACCCCTATTGCAAATATCCATAATGTTTCAAAAGCACCGGTGGGAATTACCCTGTCATACACATTCATTGTAAAAAGAGGTGTTGCCATCATAAATAAATTTATAATCAAAGATGCTAGTAAAACATCTTTATAAATATAAGTTGTATTTTTAATTGTATCTTTAAACCAATGATGTTTTTTATTATCAATTAATTTAAAATCTGCAGAATCAAATCTAAATTCTTTTTTTAAAAAGAATGCTGTACCATAATACTCTTTCTTTAAATCTTCAATACTTACAGTATTTACCATATCACCAATTTCTGGTATTATAATATGTGCATTTTCTCTAAGTTCATCAAAACTTTCTAAAATACAAGCATTTACTTCACCAGATTCTGTTTTAAGCAATAAGATACAGGGTAAAACCAACCTGCTAATATCATCCAAGCCCATAAATACAATTCTTGTTTGAAACCCGGCACGCCCGGCTGCTCTTGAAAATAAAGACCTAGCAGTTCCTTTTGTTGAAAACAATTGAGGTACAACTTCATTTGGAGCCATAGGAAGACCTTCTGTTAAAACTTCTGCACTAAAAGGCTTACCATGAAGTTTTGTAAAAGTAACTAACGCTTCTAATACTGATCTAGGATTATACTTTTGCTTGAACATTTTTTAATTAATCTCCAATTTTCTTTGAATACTCAACTTATCTTGAATAGTTCCTATTTTATATAATAATTTATACTTAGAGATCATCAAGTCATATTTTAACTCAGCATTTTGTTTTTCAATACTATGTAAGCTTTCAAGTGCTGAAAGTAATCCATCTTCATCTGTTTTAGCATAAAGTAAATCATACTCAGCTGCCTTATATGCTTTTTTAGCTGCTGTTAATAACTTTTGTAAAAGTAAACTTTTATCTTCTAAACTTTTGTATTCATTAAATGCAGTTTTTACATTGTATTTAACTTTTCTCATTACAGATTTTTGTTCTTCTTGTTTTTGTTTATACTCATTTATTTTTTTCTTGATTAAAATATAATCTTTACCACCTTTAAAAAGGTTTATCTTAGCTTTAAATTTTATGCTTGTTTCGTTGTTAATCTCACTTCTATCTGTATATGTAATATCTGTTTCAAGTTTTTGTGCTACTAAATCAATAGTAGGCATAAAATTTTTATACTCTTTTTGCAAATTCTGTTGTGCTAATTTAACCTCAATATCTGATTGTAAATATTTAGAATTTTTATCAATTGTTTTCTTTATAATATTATTGAAATTATACTCACTAATATTAACATTTGCCTCGTCTTTTGTAATTAAAACTTGTGTATTTTCATCAATATCTATATATTCTTGAAGCCCAAACAATGCATCATAGTATCTTTTCTGATTAGTTTCTAAATGATTTATTTGTGCTGTGATATATTTTTTAGTAACTGCTGCTCTATTTGACATAGAAATCATTCCATATTTATCTTTTAACTTTTTCTTTTCAATATAATCTTGATAGCTTGCTATCTCTTTATTTCCTATTTCATATATATCTTTTGTTTTTAAAAAACCAATATAAGCTTTGATAAATTCAAATAAAACGGTATCTATAACATCTTTTCTATCAAGAAGTGTAGATTTATATTTTAAATTTATAACCTTGTAATAACGATAATCTTGTAAACCGTTAAATAAATTCCAATTTGCTGTTAAACTTTGAGTTTTAGATCCTGTTTTAAGGGTTGCACCTGTACTATCATATGCATCGTATATTTTACCGTCTTCATAACTATAATCAACTGTTGGTAAAAAATTTGCAAATGCATCATCCTTTTCATTTTGAGCTATTTTAAGTGCAATATCTTGTTCTAATATTGTCGGGTTTGTTCCCATAACTTCAATAAATGCATCTGCAAATGTAATCTTTGCAATTCTTTCTTCATTATCGGTTAAACTTTGTTTTGAAGCATAATGACTTATATCTTTAGAATCTACAGGATAAATAATGGTGTTCTTTTTATTATGATATTTTTTATATAAATCTTGAAACTCTCCAATTTTATTTATATATGGTTTATTGTTTTTTAATCGTTCTGGTAATTTAGTGACCATAATTAAAGCATCTTTATAAGTCTTGAATTTACCAAATAATATTTTTGTTAACAAAGCATCTTCATTGTCTCCAAATTCAAAAACGAAAATATCTTTTTGAGTATTTAACTCCTGAATAAATTCTTTATAATCATCATAATAATACAATGTTGCCAGATTAATAGTGTAAAAAGAAGGATCAATCTCCAAAAATGTCTTTTTATCTATATGTGATTTATACATTATATTTGCTTCTAAAGTTACAAAAACAAATATCAATATAAACAGTTTATTTATTATATATTTCATATATTATTCCTTATCCAACGGTATCTTAATTTTAAACATCGCTCCATTTTGCGTATTTTCAACACTCAAATCACCTTTAAATTTATTTTTAACTATATCTTTACTTATATAAAGACCAAGTCCGGTACCTTTGATTTCACCTTTTGTTGTAAAATTCTCATCAAATATTTTTGGTAAAATATCATCAGTTATTCCACCGCCATTATCTTCAATTGTTATAATAATATCATTAATATCTTTTTTCATTACAAATGATATCCATTTATCTTCTTTTGATTGTTTATCTAAAACATCTTTTGCATTCAACATAATGTTATTAATAACTTGAGACAATTTATGTTCTTCAATAGTTTTTAATATTACAGTAGAAGGCATATTTGTTCTAAATTTAATATTGTTACTGTTGTATGTATTTTTAAGTGTATTAATAAATAAATTCATAGAATCTACTAAATTAATTTGTTTCTCCAATACCTTTTCTTTTTTAGTATATACAAATTCATCAATAGTATCCAGCAGATATTTAGAATTTAAATTAATATGGTCTGCAAATTTAATTAAATCACCCTCTTTTAAAAGTTTCATCTCTTGTTTAAATTTCATATTGCTAGCATCCAGTGAAATTGAATTTATAGGTTGTTTTAACTGATGTGATATATGTACAAGATGTTCCTGCATATCAATCTCTTTTGCTTTTAAAGCTATATCTATTTGCTTTTGCTGTGTTTTTTTCATAAGATTTATTTCATAAGTTATATCCATAAACGAAATAACAATATATCTTTTTACTAACTTGGCATATTCCATCTCTGTCATTTTTATAATAAAATGATGTAATCCGCCATGACCGTTTTTCATACATACTTTATATTGCCGTTTATAATTTTTTAATATATAATCTTTCCAAGGTTCTCCCTCTATAGTATCTCCATAAATATAATCAGAAGTATCAATTGTATTATCTTCACATTTTATAAAATAATCACTAATACATCTATGGTTTTTTCTAAACTCTTCAAGACCACCCTCATAATAAGTACTAAAAAACCATAAAAATCTTGCATTTGCACTTTCTATTGATTGACCATCGGATATAAGCATAAAGTTTGGCTGAATATGAAAAATATTTGCGATTTTCTTTTCATTGAAATCTAATTCATCATTTTTATCTTTAATCTCTGCATTAAATACCAATAACTTCTCATTATCTGCTTTAATTTGCGCAATATAATTATAAGAATTTCTATAATAACTAATTAATCCAATAGTAATAATAATAAATATAGTAAATGCAATATGTATATCTTGATTATTTTCTAAATCACCCATATCAATTTTTTCAAGTGATTTCATAAGTATCATATATCCAATTGTGTTATTATTTTTATCATTTAACAAATATCTTGTTTCAAAAGTATTCGTTTTTGGATGTGATTGATAAGTTCCTTTAAAATTAATATAGTGCTCTATCCCTTTGCTATTAATAATCTTCATTGATAAATCATCGGCATTTTTATTGGCTACATAACTATTTTTAATAAATTTTTTTGATAACGATTCTTTTATATCAATTAAAGATGACATTTTTTCATCTAAAAATATAACAGTGTTAAAGTCATAATGCAACAGCTCTTTTGCAATAGAATCAAAATGAGTAATTACATTTAAAACTCCAGCTAAATCACCATCATAAAGTATTGGAACCAAACTATTAATAGTCAAACCAAATTTATTTACACTATAAAAAGAGATGGGCTTTTTATTTTCTATAATATTTGCAAAATATTTTTCTGATATTACACTATCCTCTTCAATATGCGTCCAACTTCTTTTAATTATATTACCTTCTATATCGATAATACTAAATTTTACATCTTTAAAGTCTGAATATTCTTTTAACTCCAATGAAAAATCTTTTAATTTTAAATCTGCATAAGGTTTTCCAAAAACAATATCAATTAAAATTGGATTCTTAGATAATGATAAAGCGGTTAATAAAGATGCATTTTGTTTTTGTTTGATAAGTAACTTCACAGTGTCTAAAATATTAGTATTCACTCTTTCATATACTTTGTTTTCAAATTGTATTGTTTCTTCATCATAAAAAGTTGATGATATATAAATAGTAAAAATAGATAAAATTATAAATATAGCTATTCTAACACTAAATGAAAACTTAGTTAATAGTGATTTAATATGATCAAACAACTAATAGTACCTTTTATTTTAGAATAATACTATTCTAACAAAAGTATACTTTAGTATAGTTTTTTATCCCATAATTACAGGAATTTCCTGTTCTATTAGTACAGAAGCATCATTATTTGTAAAAGTAATAAAACTATGTCCATCAATCTGGGTTATATTATCAGTTTCTATCCACTCATTCCCATCTGTTGAATCTAATTCAACTTTGTCCCCTTTATCTCCAAAAATAGTAAGTGTATTATTTGCATTTGTCATATCAAGTACATCAGCTAATTCAAGATTTGCAACTATATGATCGCCTTCGCCTATATCAATAGCATCAAAACTAATCTCCACCTCTACATCTTGAATTTCTATTGTTGTGTAAGTTTCAGTTGTCATTATAATCTCAGCATCTTCTACAACAATATTTACCTCTCTTGTATCTTCAAATTGAATTTCAACCTCTTCTTGTTCAATAGTTGTAGCAATTACACTATCTTCATCTTCAACTGCTCCGCCTATTTTAAATGCTTGTTTATTAGATAAGGAAACAACTTCATAACTATCAAAAGTATAGCCATCTACAGTAATACTTGTATCTACATTGCCTTTGTCATCATATATATCATCTATATCAATCCTTGCAACCTCGTGTTCATCTTTATAAAGTATAATCTCACCTTCATCTTTTGATGATTTAAAAGATTTAATTGAAATATCTATGGCATTAACATCATGTCCTAAACTGATAATACCGGTACTACTTCCCATATGATTTAAATTTACTAATTTTGCATCTTCATCATTGTAAGCAGATACCGGAACTTCTACATCATTTATTTCTGTTCTTGTATTTATAAAAGTTTCTTGTATAGTTTGAGTCCATACTCCATCTTCTAAAAAGTAACCGGCACTATTCATAGCATTAGTATCAATAACTTCTCTTGTGTGTTCTACTTCCACCTCTTGTTGTTGAGTTTGTGTTGAAGTTTGAGTATATACTTGATAATTATTTGGTGCATCATTTACATCAGATACGGTAACAGTTGAAGTATCTGTTGCTGTTGCTCCGTCATCATCTGTTGTTGTAACTGTTACTGTTGCTTCACCGTTAAAGTTAGAAGCAGGTGTATCAAATTCGTTAAACCTAATATGCTCAACATTCATATCTCCTTTTATAATATGTACTTCATCACTATTAGTATTAGTATCTAGCACATCAATATCATCTTTAACTATTTTATTATCTGCATCAGTATTTATTTCATTAGTTGTATTTACAGATATATTGTCTTTTTGCAATACTGCATTAATATTATCAAAATCTATCTCTCCCTCGGCTACATCTTTTTTAACTTGAACAATTTTATCATCTTCTACAATACCTACACCATTAGTATCTACATCAGATTTTTTTGCTGTAATAAAGTCTTCTACAGTAACCTGACCTGTATTTGCTTGATCTTTAATATCTTCTACTGATTTATCTGCCATAACATACTCCTATTTAAGTTTATAAGAATATTGTATTATTTTTCAAAAGAAAAGTAAATTATACTAAAGTATGTATTTAAAAAGATTGATAAGTAAGGTTAGTCCTTACTTATCATAACTTTATCCCATAGTTACAGGAACATCATTTTCAATTAATATAGTCGCATCACTGCTTGTAAATGTTACAAATGTATGACCATCAACTTCTGTTGTTCCTTCTGCTTGAGTCCATGTATCATCATTGGTATTTTCTAATTGTACTGAATCAGTGTCATCACCTAATATTGTAAGAACATTATCTTCGCCTGTCATATCAAGTACATCAGCTAACTCAAGATTTGTAATATCATGATTTCCATCACTCATATCTATACTATTAATTTCTGTTGATTCATCAACTATAACATTATCAAAGTTAAGATCCATATTATCAGCATCAAATGTAAATTCACCATCATCTGAGACTGAACCGGAAGCATCAATATCACCACTGTCATTTACAGCAACTGTACTTATATCATTACCATCTGTATCTGTTGATGTTACACTTGCGGTTATACTATTTAAATCAGATGATTCAATTTCACTACTTGAAGTTAATGTTACGCTAGCATCCCCATTTTCATCGGTTGCAACAGTATAGCTTCCATCATCATTTGCACTTATCTCATCTCCATTTGCATCTGTAAGTGTTGCATCCTCTGGAAGATTATTAAGTGTAATATCACCTAACTCTTCACTTCCGTCCGTATCTGTCAATCCGGCATTTAAAGTGATTGGATAATCGTATGATGTACTTACTTCACTATCTCCAACTTGAATATCAGCTTCAACATTTTTAATCGTAAAGTTTCTATTTGAATCTGAAACAATTTCAATACTATCAAATGCACTGTCTGAACTTACAGTAAATGTATGATGTTGATTATTACCACCTGTTGTTGCATCATCAAGTTCTATAATATCTACAACTTCACCATCTTTTGTAAGTATAATTCGACCCTCTTCTTTTGAATCTTTATAACCGGCAATTTCAATATCTACAGAATTTGTATCACCACCAAAATTATATGTATGAGAGTCGCCACTGTTATTAAAGTTATGATTTTGACCATCTTGGAATGTTTCAGTAGCATTTTCTGCATTATTATTAAAGAAAGAATTCCCAGGTGCATCTTGGTCTCCATTTCCATATCCATTATTAGCATGTTGACTATCATCATCTGATGAATCTGCATTAACTACAGCATCACCTATACTCATATCAAGTGTTGGTGCAGTTGCTGTATCATCAGTTAAATCAATAGTAGAACCATCTGATAAAGTAACGTTTTCAAAGTTAATAAAGTTATCACTGATTCCATCATTCCAAGCATCTAAATCAACATCATTTAATACTAAACTATCAGTACCCTCTCCACCATCAAATGTTGCATCAGTTCCTCTTAAACTATCATCTATAGTTAAAGTATCATCTCCTGTTCCAAGTTTTACACTACCATCATCAAAACCAGAACTTACATCATCAAGAGTAACTGTATCATCTCCCTCTCCTGTATCAATTGTAGCATCTTCCATTATTCTATTTACATCAACTGTATCATCACCATCACCTGTATCAATAGATGATGTACTTTCCAATCCATCACCAACAGTAACTGTATCATCACCATCACCTGTATTAATTGTAGCTCCATGCCGTACATCATCACCAACAGTAACAGTATCGTTTCCTGCTCCTGTATTTACTATTGAATCACTGCGTATATCATCACCTATAGTTACTCTATCATCTCCATCACCTGTACTTACTGTTGAGCTATGTACATCATCAGTTACTGTTACAGTATCATCTCCTGCTCCTGTATTTACTGTTGAAGCAGTTATATCATCAGATGAAACAGTATCGTTTCCTGCTCCTGTATTTACTGTTGAAGCAGTTATATCATCACCTATAGTTACTCTATCAGCTCCATCACCTGTACTTACTGTTGAGCTATGTACATCATCAGTTACTGTTACAGTATCATCTCCTGCTCCTGTATCTACTGTTGAACCACTGCGTATATCATCAGATGAAACAGTATCGTTTCCTGCTCCTGTA
>JAGLOP010000022.1 GCA_023138835.1 Arcobacteraceae bacterium | reverse complement strand
TAAATTTTCTTCAACTTCTAAATCACCTGCATGAATTATATATGAAGCACCTTTAAGTTTAAGAAAACTAATAGCTTGTGAAGTTAATTCTACTTTTTTATGACTATCTGATAAAACAGCTATCTTAATTGAAGTTTTTATATTATTTTTCATATTAGTAAGATGTCCTATTTGTTTTGTAAATATTTATTTTTAAATTCATCAACAAGTTCTAAACCTCTTTTATAAATATATTTTTCTAACTTTTGTTTATCAATATCTTGAAGTTCAAAATAAATAAGTGTTTTTTCTATATTTTTGGTATCAAATATATTAGATACTGTACATTGTGTAGTTATATGATCTATTTCAAATTTATTTTGTAAGAAATATTTTGGTTCCCTAAAGGAGAAAAATAGTTTTTGTTCACTGTTTATACTTAATTTATTTGGTAAAGTCGGCAATGTGATTAGTGTATAGTTAATTGAAATATCTATAATATCACATTTGTATTTTGTATTATCAATCTCTATAAACATTTGAAAGTGAGAATCAGGTACTATTCGTGCATTTTTACGATGGTGTATATATGAATTTATAAAACTTAATTTATGAAATATAGCTATATTTTTTTCGTAGTTCACCTCTTTTAAATAAGCATAAATATCTCCTGTAAAATAATTTGTATTGATAATGGTATGATGAGAATAGTCTAAAATATATTTTTGTATATCTTTTATTTTTACTGAAACCGTATCATCTACAATATCAACGATGGATGCACTACGAATTAAAGGTACACCTTTATAGTGATTTATAAGTTCTATATCAACTTGATAATGTTCCATAAGATAAGATATCGCATCTTTTACATTTGTATTTTTAATCAACAACTTGTGTTTTAATAAAATATCATGTTTATTTATAAAAATATAGTCCAAACAATCAACAATAGTATCTTTTAGATCAGTTATAGTAAACGGTTTTTTTAAAAAGCTTGATATGTGTAATCGTATAGATTTTAAAAGTATCTCTTTATTGTCAATATGTGAAATTAGAATAATTATTTGATTTGGAATTATATTCTGGATTGTTTTTATAAAATTAAATGGTTGAATATCTTTCGTTTGAATATCTATAAAAATAAAATCAGGTCTACTAGTTTGAATATAATTTATTAAATCATCATATTTATAAATATAATCTATATTATTAAATATCTTTTCAAAGTAAGGTGAAAAGTTATTCTTAATTTCACAACTACTTTGTATAACCAATACGTTTAATTTTTTTGTTAATTGGTTGATTAAGTAATATTCAGCTGTTTTTTGCATTTTTTCCTATATTTCCATTAGTGTTGTATTCATAATTTTTTCAATTATATCTAAAAAAACTAAAATATTATTAAATATAGTGATGTGGGGAATTGATCTGGTAAAGATACCTAATAAGTATTTATATTATTTTATGTTAGTATTTCAACTCATTTATTTAAGGAAATTATATGTTTAAAAATTTAACAATCAGTTTAAAGTTAAGATTGAATTTACTACTAGTAGTTGTAGGTTTATTTGTATTAGGGGTGAATACTTTTTTTTCAATAACAAGTCTTAATAAAGAATATGAGATATCACATAAGTTATCAGTAAAAACAAGTGATTTAAAATCCATTCTAATAGGCGGACTGCTATATAACTCGGCAACTGGAGTTGTTTTACAACATCCAACAAAACAAAAAGCAAAAAAAACAATGATTGCAGGATACACAAAAGTTCAATCTTTTTTAAAAAAATTACAAAAAGAATCATCAACTTCTTGTAAAAATATATCTCCACAAATTAATAAATTCATAAAAGTTGCAACATATATGCACAATAAAACTATGAATAATAAGTTATTTACAAAAGATGATATGAAAGAATCATTAAAATCTTGGAGAGCAGTTAAATTTAAAATAATGCCACAATTAAAAGAGATAAAAAAAGAATTAGATATTAGTCAAAAAAGATATGATAAGTTGGTTGAAGATATGTTGTTAAAATCAATTGTCACAATCTTAATTATAACAATTATTATGAGTATAATATCATTTTATATAGCAAAAAGTATCAGATTGCCTATTGAGAAATTAACAAATTCTATTGTAGCTATGATGAAGTTCTCAAGTGCAAACCAAAAAATAGAGATTGAAGCAAATGATGAAATAGGTAAATTAGCGGGGCACTTCAATGAATATATGCAAAGCCTAAGAGATACGATGGCAAAAGATCAACAAATAGTAGAAGAGGTTGATAAAGCTATCCAAATGGCGCGAGCAGGTTTCTTTGTATATAAGGTTAAGACTGAAACTAATAATAGAACAACAAATGATTTAAAAAATTCTGTAAATAATATGATACAAGATTTGGGTGATAAGCTTAATGAAATAGATAAGGCTCTTATCCAGTATGGTAATGCAAAGTTTGATTATAAATTTGATATAGAAAATGTAAGTGGTACAATTGGTTCTATTATATTTGGTACAAAAGCAATTGGAAGTAATATATCTGAATTACTTGCAACTATTGTGATGAGTGGTGAGCAATTATCACACAATATAAATGTATTATCTACTTCTGCAAACTCTTTATCTAAATCTGCAAATGCACAAGCTACATCTTTAGAGGAGACAGCCGCTGCTGTTGAAGAGATTAGTAGTAATATTCAAAGCAGTTCGGAGAATGTAGCTAAAATGTCCATTTTATCAGCTGAAGTAACATCATCAGCAACTTCCGGACAAGAGCTTGCATCTCAAACAGCAACTTCAATGGATGATATAAATAAAGAAGTTACTGCTATTAGTGAAGCTATTGGTATTATTGATCAAATTGCATTTCAAACAAATATTTTATCTCTAAATGCAGCAGTTGAAGCAGCAACAGCGGGAGAAGCCGGAAAAGGTTTTGCAGTTGTTGCTCAAGAAGTTAGAAACTTAGCATCAAGAAGTGCAGAAGCTGCAAATGAGATTAAGACACTTGTGGAGTCTGCAAATGTAAAAGCAAATTCCGGTAAAAAGATTGCAGATGAGATGATTGCCGGATACAATGAATTAAATGATAAAATTGGTCAAAATAAAGAGATGATTGAATTGGTGTCTTTAGCATCACAAGAACAATCAAGAGGTATTGCTCAAATCAATGATGCAATAAGTGTATTAGATACAAATACACAAGAAAATGCATCTGATGCAACAAATATAGATGGATTAGCAAAAGAAGTTGGAATACTTTCTGAAAGACTGTTAAGTGTTTCACAACATGCTGAATATAGAGAAGAGGCAAGAGAGCAAGTGTGTGATATAGATATGGTTTATAATCTAAATAAATTAAAATTAGATCACTTAAAATTTAAAACATCTAATTTTGTTAAATTAGATGAAAAAAGTTCGTTTAGAGTTGCTACACATACAGAATGTGGATTGGCAAAATGGATAAAAGAGCAAGAGACACAAGGGCATCCATTTACACAAACACAAAACTGGAAAGAATTAAATGAAGCTCATGCTTTAGTGCATCAAGGTGTGCAAAACTATATTGATCAAAATGCCCAAAATGATTCAAATGAACATCTTCTTAGTATCAGTAATAATATTGAAAAAGCAACAGGTAGAGTTTTTGTAGCATTAAATATTGTAAAAAGAGAAAATTGTAAAGTATTATGATAAAAAAAGATAGTTTAAAACTACGACAAACCCCGTCACTTAAAGGATTGGGCAAGATTCCCAATTATCACAAACCAACCATCAATGATGATAAAAAAGATTAGTTTAATAGGCAGTGAAATCATAACAGGTGGTAACATCATCATACCTAAACTCATTAAAATAGAGGCAACAATAATATCAATAACCAAAAATGGCAAGAATACCAAAAATCCAATTTCAAAGGCTGTTCTAAGTTCACTTATTACAAATGCCGGCATAAGAAGTGTTAATTGTACATCTTCTATATTTTTAGGATTTTCTTCCTTTTTAATACGGTAAAAAAGTGCCAGATCTGATTCTCTGGTATTTTTGATCATAAAATCTTTAAACGGTTCAGTTCCTTTTTCAAATGCAACTTCATAAGTTATTTTCTCATCCATATATGGCTTAATTCCTTCATTCCATGCTTTTTGTCCATAAGGCTGCATGATAAAGAATGTTAAAATTAAACTTAATGAGATGATGATTTGATTCGGTGGGGATTGTTGTAATCCCATTGCTTGTCTTAAAAGTGAAAATACTATTATAAGTCTGGTAAAACTTGTAGCCATAAGTAAAAGCGTAGGTGCTAAAACAAATAGCATTAAAATAATTGCTATATTTATTGTTTTTACAAATTGAGCCGGCTCATCTACTGCTGCTATTGAAAGATTAATCATTGGCGCAGCATCAGCTCCAAAGAGTGATGATGTTAATAAAAGAGATGCAAAAATAAATATCGTTCTAATCATTTTCTAAAGAAGCTCCTGAAGTTGTTTTGCAATAGTACCATAATTTTTATTCAGACTCATTTAGCAGTGCTGTTAATTTTATGCCATATAAATATATAGTCCAAGAGATATAAATCCATAAAAAAAAGAATAATAAAACACTAAAAGAACCATAAATGGTGGTATAAGTTGTATTATATAAAACATAAACAGCAAAAAGCTTTTTTGTTAAACTTAATGTTATAAGTGTAGTAAATGAACCAAATATACTTGCTTTAAACGATACTTTTGCTGTAGTGGATATTTTAAAGATTATTATGAAAAATACCCACATAAACAGGAAGGTTATAGTTGTAGCGTATAAATTACCTTGAAATATTGATGATGCCAATACAAATAATATAAACATTAAAGGTAATAAAATCAAAAAACTAATATATAAAAAAAACATTTTGTAAATAGGTCGTTTTTTAGTATTAAATATTTTATTTACAATATCTTCATAATTATTAAAAAATAGAGTAAATACAAATAAAAGATAAAAAATACCTATAGACCCCAGTTGGTTTGCATTTGATAAAAATTCTTTAATAGTTGAGCTTATCATGCTTGAGTGTGTTGGATTTATGAAATCCAATATATAAGCTGTAAAAAGTGCTAAGTAGTTATCAAAAATAGGCATATTGGATACTACAACAACAAGTAAAGCCAATATAGGAAGTAGTGAAAAAATAGTAAAAAAACTCAGACTTGCCGAATAATACAATGTATCATCGTTGAAAAAGTCTATAATTTTTTTAATATTTTTAGTCAAATGCTTTTCCTTTTATTTTATAACCCCATTTTAAAAGGATTTAAAATGTTATTTGGGTCAAATGCTTTTTTGATGCTTCTGAAAAGTTCCATCTCTGCGTCGTTAAAAGCAATACTCATATAAGGCGCTTTTGAAGTTCCAATTCCATGTTCACCACTTAAAGTTCCACCCATATCTACAACCATTTGAAATATCTCTTCAATAGCATGATGTCCATTTTCCATCTGTTTTTCATCATTTTTGTCTTTTACCATCACATTTACATGGATATTTCCATCTCCTGCGTGACCAAAACAAGGTACTTGAAGATTATATTTATCACCTATTTCATAAATAGCTTTTAAAGCTTCCGGTAATTTACTTCTTGGTACTGAAATATCTTCATTTAATTTCTTATTTCCAAAGATTGTAATAGCTGGACTTGCATTTTTTCTTGCATACCAAAGCTCTTGTGCGTGTGCTTCATCTTGAGCTACCACAAAAGAAGTTGCACCATTTTCTAAAAAACTTTTTTCTAAAGTTTCAAGTTGAAATTTTACTTCATCAGTTAAATTTCCGTCAACATCACCAACTAAAACAGCCCCTGCTTGTTCCGGTAAATCTACATTTAGTTTTTCTCTAAGTGCCTTTATCACAAGCGCATCTAAAAATTCCATAGCCACAGGATTCGCACCGCTTGCCAATGATTTAAAAACAGCATTCATCGCACTGTTTACATCAGGAAAAATACCCATATAAGTTTGTTTGTGTTTAGGTTTTGGGATTAGTTTTAAAGTAATTTCCGTGATTATTGCAAGTGTTCCCTCACTGGCCGTTAAAATACCGGCTATATTATATCCGGCAACATCTTTGATGGTTTTTTTACCTGCTCTTATTATTTCACCATTTGGTAAAACTGCTTTTAATGCCATTACATAATCTTTGGTAATTCCATATTTTGCAGCCCTCATTCCCCCTGCATTTTCACTTACATTTCCACCTAATGTTGAATACTCCTCACTTGCCGGATCCGGAGGATAAAATAAACCAACCTTTTCAGCAGCTTTTTGTAAGTCCATATTTATAAGCCCGGGTTGAACAACTGCAACCATATTTTGCATATCAATTTCAATCAGTTTATTCATATGTCTTTCAAGTGAGAGGATTATCCCTCCTGATGACGGAAGAGCCCCGCCTGTAAAACCGCTTCCTGCACCTCGCGGTACTATTATGATTTGGTTATCATTACAATATTTAAGAATTTTACTTACATCATTTTCATCTCTGGGAAATATAACGGCATCCGGTTCAAATCTATCTCTGGTAGCATCGTAACAATAAGCTATTAAATGAGCCTTATCTGACTTTATATTTTGGGCACCTACAAAAGATTCTAACTGTGTTAAATGTTTTTTTTCTACCATGGCAAGAAGTCCAACATCTCTGAGAAAATTGATTTATCATTATCTTCTTCATTATTTATTTCGATTGGCTGATATGTTGTATTACCTATCAGCGCTGAGAAATAGCTGTTATAATCTCTTATTTCACTCTCTCCAAAATCCCAAAAATCTTTTTCTATATCAGTAACTTTTGTAAAAAATGGAGTTTGAATTTTTGAATCATTCATTGATAATTTATTGGTATGAAGTGTTTTAAATGATTGTGTATCTAAAATATAAAGTTGATTATTTACTGCAATAAAAATCGTTCCAATATCATTATCTTTACAAAATTCTTTTACATCTTTTTGTTTAGGAACAGGTAGTGCTTCTATTTTTAAATAAGCAGCAAAGATATCAGAATTTAAAAAATTCTGAGTAGGGTATAAACTTTTAATTTCCTGATATGTTTCATAGTTTGGTACTATTAGTAAGCTTGAATTATACATGTGATTTAATACAAAAGTATCACCCTCAGCTGCTTGTAATGAAGATGTTGGAATTGCATTTTGAATCAGAGTATTAGGCTTATACAGCATTAAAGTTGAGCTTGAAGCGGAACTTGATTGTACTATAGCACTAGCTATTATAATAGAATCTTTATTATATTTATGTACTATGATACCACTTTGACCAATGTTTAAATTACCTGTATTAATAGTTGCTTTATTTCTAGTTACATCGTTTATTAAAAATTCTTTTGTTGCAAGATTAAAAGTTAGACTTTTTGCTTTAAATTTAGTTTTGGCTTGAGATGGTTGTGTTGTTGCCGCTTTAGATTGTTTTTCTGCCTGAGTTTCTTTTTTAAATATAAAAAGATGATTATATGCAGAATTTTTTTTGCTTACTTGTGAATAATTTATTTTCCAGCCATGTTTTTCCATAGTTGTTGCAGATAATTTTCCTTGACACTCTCCACCGTCTAATAATATAGATTTATTTATTTTAGAGATTGTGGTATTTTCTTTATAACATAATGTTGTTTGAGATAATAATGTTGATATAAACACTATAGACAAAAGTAATATTTTCAAATTTAATTCCTTAGGGTTCTTTTTTAAATAAAAGATATGTTATCAAAATACTCTTTATAAAATGGTAAAGTAACTTCTTCAAAGTTTTCTTTATCTTTAAAAAGGTTGATATACCATTCAAATTTTATATTGTTGTTTTTTAAAGCTAGTTGAGAAAGTAAAGTATCATTTATACTACCCAAATTACTTGGGACTATAAGGATAGTTTGACAATTGAATTCTTTAATTAAATCTATCATAAAATAGTCTTTTGTTATTGGCACCATTAATCCACCGGCACCTTCAATGATTAATGTATCACAAAATTGAAGTAAATAATTTGCTTTTTCTTTGATCAAATTTATATCTATATTTGTTCCTTTAGATGCTACATATGGTGATGCCGGAAGTTTAAATTGGTAAGGAACTACATCATCTATCGTTGCTTTAAAGTTGGGATTTAATTTTTTTGTTAAATTTAACATAGCTCTACCGTCAAGAGGGATATCTTCAACTCCTGTTTCGATAGGTTTAAAGTATCCTACTTTTTTACCATCTTTAGAAAACTTCTTTAAAAAGATTTCGCTGGCTTTTGTTTTTCCAACACTTGTATTTGTCGCTGTTATAAAATATATTTGTTTCATATAATCACTTTTTTCAGGAAATTTGTTAACTCAATTTGATATAATCAATATAATTAATTAATTTTATCCAAAAAGGTTTTAATATTGGCACACAAAATAGAATATGACTTAGATGTTGAATTAGAGGTTGAAGAACCAAAAAAATATAAAGTACTTTTGTTAAATGATGATTTTTCAACTATGGAATTTGTAATAGAGATTTTAAGGAAGATTTTTAGAAAATCACAAACTCAGTCGGCAGATATAATGCTAAAAGTACATAACAATGGGAAAGCGGTGTGTGGAGTATACACTCATGAAATAGCCTCTACAAAAGTAGCACAGGTGAAACACAATGCAAAAAAAGCCGGATTTCCTTTAAAAGCCGTAATAGAAGAGGAATAATATGATAAGTGTAGAGTTACAAAAAATATTTGCAAAATCAATAAGCTATGCAAAAGCAAACAGTCATGAATATATAACACAAGAACATATATTTTTATATTTAATACAAGATGAACATATTTTTACATTACTTGATGATTTGGATATAAATGTAGAAGAGGTAACTATTAAATTAAAAGAGTATATTGAGAAAAATACTCCAAAATTTCCGAAACAATTTCAAAATGATGACCCTGTAGAAACAGTTACGGTAACTAATATAATTGAACGGATGATAGCTCATACTCAAATGAGTGGAAAAGAGGTCGCTGATATAGAAGATATGTTTGTTGCTATTTTAAAAGATGAGAAAGCTTACTGTACATATTTATTAAAAACTTATGGTTTAGAAAGAGTTGATATCCTTGAAGAGATAAGTCACGGAGACAGTGAGGATGATTTTGAACAGATCGATGAAGAGGTAGAAAAAGATTTATTTAAAAAGAAAAAAGGGGAAACCGCTTTAAGTATCAATAGTGTTGAACTAGTAGCCCTTGCGCAAGAAGGTAAAATTGACCCAGTAATAGGTCGATCTGCCGAGGTTAAACGAGTAATAGAAATACTAGGTCGCAGAAAGAAAAATAATCCAATACTTTTAGGCGAAACAGGTGTTGGTAAAACTGCTATTGCTGAAGCTCTTGCACTTGAAGTTGTAAAAGCCAATGTTCCGACAGATCTTCTTGAATCAAGAATTTATATGCTTGATATGGGTGCATTAATTGCGGGTACCAAATATCGTGGAGATTTTGAAAAGAAATTAAAAGCTGTGATTAAAGAGGTAGTTAAAGATAAAGATGCGATTTTATTTATTGATGAGATTCATTCAATAATTGGAGCTGGAAGTGTTGGGAATAGTTCTATGGATGCTTCAAATATATTAAAACCATTTTTAAGTTCCGGGCAGCTTAGATGTATAGGTGCTACAACTTATGAAGAGTATAGAAATGATTTCTCTAAAGATAAAGCTTTTAGCAGAAGATTTGCAAAAGTTGATATTCAAGAACCAAGTATTGATGATGCAGTTAAAATCTTAGAAGGACTAAAACCAACTTATGAGCAGTATCATAAGTTAAAATATGAAGAGGGTACATTAAGACTTTGTGTAGAGTTATCTAAAAAGTTTATAAATGATAGATTTTTACCAGACAGTGCAATTGATGTTATGGATGAGGTTGGTGCTTCTAAAAAATTTAGGACTAAATCGCACAAAAAGAATTTAAAGGTAACTATTGCAGATGTTGAAGCAACTATTTCAAAGATGGCTCAAATACCAGCTCGTACAGCTACAAAATCTGATTTAACTTTACTTCAAAATTTAGAAACTAACCTGCAAAGAAAAGTATTTGGACAAGATGAGGCTATTTCAACTATTTGTAAAGCGATAAAAATAAATCGTGCAGGGATGGGTGAAGATAATAAGCCTGTAGGAAGTTTTTTATTTACAGGAAGCACAGGCGTCGGTAAAACTGAAGTGGCAAAAGAATTAGCTGCGCAAATGGGTGTAAATTTTGAGAGATTTGATATGAGTGAATATGGGGAAGCTCATACTATTAGTCGACTTATCGGCGCACCTGCGGGATATGTTGGATATGATAAAGGCGGATTGCTTACGGAAGCTATAAGAAAACATCCTCATACAGTTCTTTTACTTGATGAGATAGAAAAAGCACATCCTGATTTGATGGGTTTATTGCTTCAAGTGATGGACAATGCAACTCTTACAGATAACAATGGAGCAGTAGCTTCTTTCCAAAATGTAGTTTTAATCATGACATCAAATTTAGGTGCTACAGAGGCTAATGTAATGGGATTTGCTAAAAATGATACTTTAAATACCGATAAAGCTGTAAATAAATTTTTTGCACCGGAATTTAGAAACAGACTTGATGCTGTTGTTAAATTTGCTCAATTGGATGAAAAGATTGTTGTCAAAGTTGTAGCTAAATTTATCAAAGAATTAAGTAACAGTTTAAAAGATAAAAATATTAAGATCACTATAGCTGCAAAGGCTAAAAAAGAGTTAGCAGCACTTGGGTATGATAAAAAGATGGGAGCAAGACCACTTCAAAGGGTGATAACTAAAAAAATAAAAGAGCCGTTAACTGATGAGATATTATTTGGTAAGTTAAAAGATGGAGGAGTTGTTAAAATAGATTTTTCTAATAATTTATTTACTTTTGCATTTTAATTATCTTTAGGCTACAATATAAGTGAAGGGTAGTATTCTCGCATGAAAATTAAATTATTTGTTGTATTTATATTTATTGTTATAGCTTATGCTATTTCGTATTTGACTTATCAGAGTTTATCTGATGAGGAAGTAGTGAAACAATTATCTATTCAAAAAGCAGAAATTGAATTTAAAGAAAGAGATGAGTTATTAAGTGATTTTATAAATAAGTTTGACCAAACACTTGTTGGAATTGAAGAAAATAAATACTTTATAAATTTTATTCAAAACAATTACGAAATAGAGCATATAAATGAACTCTTTTTATCGTCAATTAAAAGTTTACCTTCAGTTGTTCAATTTAGATATATAGACAAACTTGGTAATGAAATAATAAGAGTTGATAAAATCGATAAACACTCATTTATAGTGCCAAAAGATAAACTGCAAAATAAAAAAAACAGATATTATTTTGAAGATATTTATAATATAAAAGAAAACGGTATATGGCATTCAAAAATAGATTTAAATATAGAGCATGGTAAAATTACAATACCGATTCAACCTACACTTAGAGTAGGTTCACTTGTTGTCATAGATGGAATAAAAAAAGGGATATTAATAATCAATATAGATGTTAGTGTTTTTTTAAATAAATTAAAAAACAGTAGTGTTTACAATATATATGTTATTGACAAAGATGGTGACTTTTTAGTACATTTTGATAAAAAATATTCATGGGGAAAATATTTAAAAACGAATATAAATATTTTTAATCATTTTAATCATTTTACAAAAGATTTACTTTTAAAAGATGAAGTTATAACAGAAAATTTTTATTCAAAACAGACAACATTTAAAAATGATGATGGTTTAATAATTATAATAGAACCTAAAAAATCTCAAATACTTGAAGAGATAAAACTAAAATCTAAAAATCGTTTGTATTGGATATTATTAATTATATTGATTGCTATTTCAGCAGGATATATTATTTTTAAAAGAAGACAGATACAATTAGTGGAACAACACAGCGAAGAACTAGTATTACAAAAACAAAAAATTCAAAATTTATTAGATGCACAAAAATCAATTATTATTTTAACTAATGGTATTTTTATACAAGATTGTAATAAAAGATTTTTAGATTTTTTTGGATATAAAACTTTGGTTGATTTTACCAAAGAACATGATTGTATTTGTGATTTTTTTGAAGCAGATGATAATTATGATTACTTACAAAAAATGATGAGCGAGTTGGTATGGACTGATTATATATTAGCTAATAAAAACAAAATTCATAAAGTTAAAATAACTAATATAAATAATCATACGCATATTTTTCAAGTCAATGCAAAAATGTGTAACTATAGTGATGAATTACAAGAGAGTATAATTACTTTCAGTGATGTAACACAATTAGATAAATTAAATAAGAATCTTGAAGAAGCAAATAAATCACTCTTGTTAAAAACGATAGAAACAGAAAATGTATCTAAAAAAGTACATCATTTAAATATTACATTAGAAAAAAGAGTTAAAAAAGAGGTTGAAAAAAGTAAATTAATACAAAATAAACTTTTTAAAACAGAAAAAATGGCTGCAATGGGAGAGATGATAGGAAATATTGCACATCAATGGAGACAACCATTGTCAGTTATCTCCATCGGTGCAACAGGTTTAAAACTACAAAAAGAGCTTGGTACTCTTACTGATAAATTCTTTTTTAAAACTTGTGATATGATAAATGATAATGCACAATATTTATCAAAAACAATAGATGATTTTAGAAATTTTATCAAAGGTGATAGAAAAATAGAAAATTTTGATTTAAAAGATGATATAGACAGCTTTTTACATTTAATCGAAGCCTCTATAAATAATCACAATATAAATTTAATACTAGAACTACAAAAAGATATAAGAATAACCGGTTACCCAAATGAATTAATACAATGCTTTATCAATATATTTAATAATTCAAAAGATATTTTAAAAGAGTTAGATGAAGAGGATAGATTGATATTTATTACGACATATACCAATAATGATAAAATATTTATAAAATTTAAAGATAGTGGAGGGGGAATACCTGATAAGGTATTATCTAAAATATTTGATCCATACTTTACAACCAAACATCAAGCTCAAGGAACAGGACTTGGGCTTCATATGACTTATACCTTAATAGTAGATGGGATGAATGGAAATATTGAAGCACGAAATAATTCTTATGAGTATAATGGTAAAAGTTATACCGGAGCAGAGTTTACTATAACTTTGCCAATTTCATAAATAAAAATAGATTTTAATTTTTTTACGATAAAATATCCATAAAATAATAAAAAGGTTTTATATGACAAGTGTTCTTTTAGAATTTAGTATGTTTCCGACATCAGCAGATTGTCGAGATGGTTCATCTGTTTCAAAACAGGTAAGTAAGATTATTGATGTTATTGATAAATCAGGGATTCCATATCAGCTAACGCCAATGGGAACTGTTATTGAAGCGTCTAGTATGAAAGAGGCATTAGAAATGATAGAGTTAGCTTATGAACAATTAGAAGATTGTGATAGAGTTTATTCGGCTCTTAAATTTGATATTCGTAAAAATTGTAAGAATAGATTAAAAACAAAAATTCAATCAGTTCAAAAAGTTTTAAATAGAGAAGTCAATAGTTAAACTATTAAATAGATCTAACCTATAATCCTTGAAGTAGAATTTGCCAAAGATATTCAGAATTTAACAACATACCTTTTAAATAAAGGAGTTTGAGAATTATATAAAATATTTATACACTATTTTATACACTTTATTTTGGTTTATATGGTCTATTTATACTGATTTGAAAACCATTTTTCTATTTCTTCAACAACATAGGTAACAGCACCATTTTTAACTATTTGTCTATAAGGAATTGGGTCTTTTAATCTTCCTCTTAACCCTTGTTGTGAAGTTTCTGATTTTCCATAAATTTCTTCAAATTCTTTTATAGAAATATATTTTTTTGCTTGAATCTTTTCTATTCTACTTTTGCTATCAATATTATCAAGGTAGTCAATTTTTATATCATCATATAATTTATATATATCCATAGCAAAATCTAAAAGGGTATTGTATGTATTAACATTTTGATTATAATAATCCAGAGCAACTTTATTGTTTGAAATTATATCACCGATGGTTTTATCTTCATAAGCTATATCGTATATATCTAAATAAAAATCTTTATCACTTTTATCATCAAATTTAGTATTTAACTTCTGTAAATAATCATCTTTCACAATACTTTTTAAAATATCTTGTTGTTCATTTTTTAATTCTTCAAGCTTTTCAGCAAGTTGTGATAATTTAAGTTTTACTTCATTTTTTTCTTTCATTATTCCATCCATATAGTAATTAGCTATTTTAGCATTATAAGTATAAATATTACTAGATTGTAGTAGTTATTCAAATCTATTTTTTGTTACAATATTTACAAGTACTTAAGTAAAAGATAACGCAGCTGAATATTTAGCGTACCACTAATGCAATATTAAAAAGGAAATATGATGGGTAAAGTCATAGATTTAAAAATAAGCAATATAATAATCAAAGATAGACTAAGAGATATTGATAAAAGGATAATAGATGACTTATCTAACTCAATAAAAACAAGTGGTTTAATCAATCCAATCACTGTTAATCAAGATAATATTCTAATTTCAGGTTTTCATAGATATACAGCTGTTAAAAAATTAGGCTTAGATACTATTCGATGTAATGTAGTTGATATAACCAATGATGATGAAATGAAATTAATAGAAATTGATGAAAATCTTATGAGAGTTGAGCTTCATTATTTAGATAAAGCTCAACAATTAGTAATAAGAAAAGAAATATATGAAAAATTACATCCTTCTACGGCATTAGGTGCAGCTGGTAGAGGTAGAGCAAAAGAAATAACAAATGGTGAAAAAGTAGATTCGTTTGCTAAAGACTTATCAAAAAAAACAAACATGGGTGAAACATCAATTTATAATTTAATTTCTTTATCTAATAAGCTTGACAAAAAAGCAATCAAAATAATCAAAAAATTAGAAGTTAATCAATCAGATACTGTTAAACTCTCCAAACTAAACAAAGGAATGGCTTCTTCTATTCTAAAAGATATGGAACAAAATAAACATAGCTATGCAAAAGCACTAAGTGAAATTAAAAATAAACAAAAAAATGAGGAAAAAGCCAAAAAATTATCTTTAATAACATTACCGTCGAATAGAGATTTTGTAAATAATATTCAGATTGGAAAGTTTGAAGATATTATAACTAAAATACCAAGAGAGATAAAATATGATTGTGCTTTAGTTGATATTCAAAATTATGTGCATACTGATAAAGAACAGTTAAGTGAGCTTGAACAAATATTACCAATTTTACTTAAAGTAGTAAAAAAAGAAGGACATTTCTATTTTTTTTCAACAACAGAAACAGAGAAAAAAATTAAAAGCTTGTTGAAAAAGAATTTTAAAAAAATTGAAGAAATTATATGGTTAAATAATGAAAGTATTAATAATACTAAAATAAACTATTACAATAAAAATTTTGAAATGGTATTTTTCTGTAGAAATAACAATAATAAAAAACTAAATAGTATTAATTCAAAGTGTGCTATTTCAATTGATGTTAAAACAGATTTAATTGAGCAATTTGTCATTAATTCAACACTTGAAAACGAACTTGTTTTTGAACCATTTGTAATTTGTGGAGATACTTATAAAAATTGTCAATTATTAAATAGAGGTTATTTTGGTATAGTCAAAAATAAAGAAGACTATCTTGTAGTTGAGAAAGATGCAAAAGGTATTAATTCAATGTTTATACCAGAATTTAAAAATATATTTAAAATACTTAAAAACACACCTAGCCCATTGTATATTTCTAATAAATATATAATAGGTCATTCATCTGACGGTGTTAGTGCTTTTTACGTAGATTTACAACAATTTAACTTTAAAGAATTTAAAAAATTTGCAATTATAAATAATTCTAAATTACTTTGTAATCTATGCGATACAAATTCAAATCTAGAGATATCAGATGATAAAATTTTAATTAAATTCAAAAATGATTCAGCAGCATCCAGTCTATTGCCCGAAATATATAAAAGCTATGACAAAGAATATCTTAAAGTATCTTTGAAAAATGTACATCTCCCTAATTATTATGAATCAAAAAATGCAGAAACAGCAATAAAATTAAAAGGATTTATAGAAAATGATAAAAATAAAATATTTTCATTAGAATTAAGTAAAGAAAACTATAAAATTTTAACTGTAATTACGAAACCTCTATTGAATCAATTTAAAATAGAAATAGCTATCAAAAATAATTGTGCAACTATTTTTGATAGCTATTTTGACAATAAAGGAAAGGCAGATATTTTAATTGAAACTCAACTATCAGAAATAACATTGCAGTCTAATATTATTTTGACAACATCTGAAATAAAGAATTTTTTTAATCTACCCTTACTTGATTTTACATTAAGTTTTTATCAGCATCCTACAGAAGAGAACCATATATATTTTATCTGCATTCCTAAAAAATACCCTTTTGTAAAATTTATTGCCACATGTGAGTAAAAATAGGTTTTTAAAAAATAAAAACCTATTTTCACAAAACCTTATAAAATATTATATTTTATATGGAATCCTTTATTTATCAGTATTATGGCGGTTATTTAATCAGTTTTTAATTTCATACACTATAATATAATATTAATAGTTATATATTATAGGGGTAATTATGGAAACTAAGAAAATAAAACGGATTAAGGAAAATGTAACAGAAGTTGAATACAAGAAGTTAATGGCATTTACAAAAGGCGATGAATCACTACGTGAAAATACAAGATTGAACTTGCTAAGGACGTTTACAATTTTGTATTACACTGGATTGAGGCTCAATGAACTTAAGAAACTTAGAATTAAGCATATTAAAGAGTTGCTTGAAAATAAGATTTTAAAAATTGATTTAAGTAAGACTAGCACAGAAAGAAAATTGTATTTATCAGATAACTTTGGAAAACAGCTTGTAAAACTATTTGATTTTGAAAATGAAGATGCAGAAAATAGAGTAATTGGCAAAGGTAGTAATAAGAGAACAGGAATAAATAACATTACTTTTATACAGCAAATTAATAGTTTTATGAAAAAAGTTTTAGGTGATGGCTATACTTCACATAGCTTTCGTCAAGGGCTTTTAACTGAGATGGGTAGTAAAGGGATTAATGTAAAAATTATGAGTATGTATATTGGTCATAAGAATGTTACTACTACAATGAGGTATGTAAGACCTACTGATGATGACATTATTGGGTGTTTGGTTAGATAATTATTTTAATGCTAAAGGATAGGAATTTATTGTGATGGGATTTATAACAGGGTTAACTCCTGCTGAGTGTGATTTATGTAAAAAAGCATTTGTTGCCACAGCAATTGGCTCTAGTCATCCATATGATGTTTATAGCTGTAAAAACAGTAATTGTAATTGGTATGGTCAAGTTTGCGGGAATTGCAAAAAGACTTGCCCTATTTGTGGTAGTAAACTAATATCAACTCACGAACAGTGTGGCGGTAATTTATTTTATTGAAATTGAGTTAAAAGATGAAATAAACTAAACAAATATTATATCAACTTTTCAAATACTCTTATTTTTTCTTCTTTCACCTTATAATCTGCTAAGTGCTTATGAACCAATTTCCAGAAGTCCTTAGAGTGATTTTGAAAAGTTATATGAGCTAATTCGTGTATGACAACATATTCAATTAATGATGAAGATAGTTTAACAAGATGATAATTAAACGATATGCGATTAGTTGAGCTACAACTTCCCCATCTATTTTTTGAGTATCTGAAACTTATATGTTCTGGAACAACTTCCATCATCTTAGCCCACTTTTTTGTTAATGGTATTATTTTCTCTATTGCTTTTTGTTTATAGAAGCTTTCAATAGCATTATTAAGTTCAACAACAGTGTATTTGGGTGGGGTTGTTATATGAAATTTTGAGTGAGTGAAGTTTATGGTTATCTCATCAGCAGTTTCATCTTTAATCATATTTACATAATAGCTTTTACCTATATAATAAAGTCTTGAACCAGTGCTAATATCTTTATTGATTGCTATTGATTTAAATATATCAAGTTTTTTGCTTATCCAAGCTGATTTATTCTCAACCATTTTATTAATCTCTTGTATGGTGGTGCTATCATTTGTTTTTACAAGTACTCCATCAGTATCAACATTAATATATGTATTTTTAAGAGTAGCTTTTCTCTCTATTTTAAATACAATATTTTTAGTGCCATACTCTACACTATACAAATGTTTCTACCAACTTAGCCACTATATCCTTTGAAAGTTTTCTATCTACTCCATACTTAGCAAGTATTGGTTTAATTGAGTTTCTCATATCTTTTTGAGCATCACTTTGAACAAGTATTGCTTTTTTACTTAACCACTCATCAAGGGTATCAAATATTTCAAGTGTAAGCTCAGTTGCTTCATCACTTAACTCTTTAACTATGTCATAAACTACGAGCTGTTTTTCATCACTTAACCCAGCACTGCTATATCTATTTTTATGGCGATTGATTATCTCTTCCATATCACTAAATAAATCTATAACTGCCTGTTTTCGGTCTATCTTAGCATCAATTAACTTTCTCTCTAACAACTCAGATAGTTCAAGTGCTAACTCTGGATTTTCTTCTTCATTTGCTTTGATGATTGCTTTTGCTTTATCAAGTGGGTTATGTTTTCCATCTTTTATTAGTTCTGCTTGAAACTGTTTATAATCTGTAATATCAATAGGTGCTTCAAGTAAATACTCTATACCATTAGCTCTAAGGTGTTCATCTAAAATCATTTGAAGTTTTTTACTATCTTCACGAGTGATTTTTTCTTTGCTATCTCTAACCATCATTTTTATTTCATTGAATAGTTTGAAATCATAATCATACTTTGAAGCAAAAGGGTCTGGAAGAACTATGTTCATTGATTTATTGAAATCACTCACAAGCTCTTTGAACTTATCTTTTATATCTGTTGGTGCTAAATATCCAATAGCTTGAAGTATAAAATCATCTCTTTCAGTTTCTCTATTCTTCTTAACACTTTTGAAGTAATTTATAAGCTTAGTGTGTCTATTTTCAAGGGTAGTTTTTTCACTCTCTATATCTACCATTACATCACTTGGTTCTAAATCTCCACTAAATATTTCTAAGGCATCTACAAGGTGTTTAGTTATCCCTGCGAAATCTACAACATACCCAGCATTTTTACCTTTACGAGTTCTATTAACTCTTGCTATTGCTTGAAGTAGATTATGCTCTTTTAGTATCTTATCTACATAAAGAGTTTGGAGTATTGGAGCATCATACCCCGTTAATAGCATATCACTTACGATTAGAAAAGCAGTGTTGTCAAATTGTCTTTTACCACCACGGCTTTTATTGTTTTCATCTCCAAATGGTAGTTTGAAATCCTCAATAGCTTTTTTCACATCTGCTTCTGGTGTTGCTAAGTCATAAAACTCTTGTGTATCTTTCTTTGTATCAAAACTCATAATAACTTTGCTTTGGAAGTTGTTTTGACCTTGTTCAGCTAACTTGTTAAATGCTTTTTTGTAGGCTATTGCTTGTGGTCTGCCACTACAAACTATCATAGCCTTGAAACCATCTAAATAGCTCTTATTCTTATAGTGTTCTACAATGCTTTTTGCTATCTCTTCAACTCTACGAGTAGCATTTTTATCAAGTTGTGTAGCTTTGGTTTTTAGTATCGCTTGTTTTTTAGCACTCTCATTTCCGAACATCTTATTGAACTCAGCATCAAGTAACTCTTTTTCTATGAAGAACTTACTTAGCCCTGTTTCATAAAGTATTGGTAGAGTATTACCATCTGCTACTGATTGTTTGATGGTATATTTGTCTATGTAATCGCCACCATAAAACTCATTTAGAGTTGATTTATTTTCTTTATCTATTGGTGTTCCCGTAAAGGCTATAAACTTAGCATTTGGAAGTGATTGTCTCATATATGAAGCAGTTAGTCCGTATTGACTTCTATGAGCTTCATCTATAAGAACAAATATATTTTCTTTATCACTTAGAACTTCAACCTCTTTTTTCTCTTCTGCTCTCTCTTGAAACTTCTGTATCGTTGAAGTTAGAGTTTTACCATAGCTATCTTTGAGTAATGTCTTTAAGTGTGAAATAGAATTTGCTTGATTAATATTAGAGAAACCAACTCTATTAAAAGTGCTTCTGATTTGATTATCTAAATCTGTTCTATCTGTTAAAATTAAAATAGTTGGATTATCAAACCCACTTGTAGCAGCTCTTAGCTTAGTCGCTAAATATATCATCGTAATAGATTTACCACTTCCTTGTGTATGCCATACAACCCCACCACGGTTTTCATTGATAAGCCTATCAACTATTTTATTTACAGCTCTAAGTTGTTGGTATCTTGGTAGTTTTTTTATTGTTCTACCTTCATCAACTTCAAAGATTACAAAGTATTTGATTATGTCAAGAAACTTTCTCTTTTCAAAAAGGTTATAGATTAAAATATCTTGTGGTGTTGGTTCATTATCTAAAAGTGATATAAGCTCAGCAGAAGCCTTTTCATTATATTTTGAGTAGAACTTCATTGAAGCTTCTATTGTTCCATATAAGCCACTTATACGATTAATAGCACCTATAATTTGGTTGTAGTGAAATAGTTTTGGAGAGTTAGCTTGATAGTAGTCTAAATCTGGAATATCACTTATATCTACCTTTTGATTTTTAGCTTCTATTACTGCTAACGGAAGTCCATTAACAAATACAACTAAATCAGGAATAGAGTTAGCTCTTTCTCCTTTGAACTTCATTTGATTTACTACAAGAAATACATTGTTATCAAGGTTCTCATAGTCTATAAACCTTACAGCTCTTGGCTTTTCTTCTGGTGTTGGTTTTAGAGATAGAGCATCGGCACGAGTTATGAGCTTGTGTATTTCAGAGTTTATCTCCATTAGTGAGCTACCACTTACTGCTAAGATTTTACGGATTACTTTTTGTAGGTTATTTTCATTTAGCCAAGGATTTATTCTTTTTAGTGAGGAAGTTAATATATCTTCAAGAACAACTTCATACATTTCGCCTTTGGCATCAAAGTAATCGTATTTTAACTTTTTGAAAAGTTCTATTGCTGGTAATTCTGATTGTAGGTATTCGCTCATATCATTCCTCTTTATTTTTCTAATACTTCTTTTAAAAACTCAGTAATAGAATTCCAGTGATTTAAAATTTTCTGATTAACGCCACCATGAGTATAGGCAATAAAATCTTCACAATCACCTCGCTCTCTTCTTTTATCTAGTACATATAAAAACATTTCACACAACTCATATCGGTAGCTTGAATGATAAGTTGATATAAACTTTTTAAACTGTTCCACATGAATATCTATATCTTTTATATAATGATCATTAAACATATAGCTTATATAATGGCAACCAATTCTTACTAAATTATTAATATCTGCATTTTGGGATTTACTTATAAAATATGAAAATAAAGAGTTGAACAATTCAACATATATACCATTACCCTTAAGATTTAATTCTTCAAAAGTGCTAAATAAATTACATAAAAAATAGAACCCTACAGTCTCTTCTTCTAAACTTAAGTCAATATGTTCTAAAATTATTTTTTCAATGTAATACGGTAAATTGCTATAATGTGATTTATTTGGATCAGTTTTTGACAAGGCATAAAACAATTCATTAATCTGCTTAAACAATGGATCTAGCTGGTACTTCCCATAACTTTTATTCAGCATTTCTGTATTATCTTCAATTAACTCTAGGATAGCAAAAGATATATTCAATCCAATATCAAAACCTTTTTCATACTGTTGATTATCATTTAAAAAATTAAATAGTGAGCTGTTATGCCCTAAAATAAACTCTTTATAGATATAAGAATTTGTATCTTTAAAAATATTTATAAGAAATCTATTTTGAAATTTACTATCATATGCTTCATGTTTTATAATTTGTTTTAAAATTTCTATACCAAGAGGCTCATTCTGCTCCACAATACTTTTTATTATTAATTTATCAGATACAGTGTATTGAAATACTTCATTAATAATATCTTTTTTGTAGGAAAATTTTGCTAACTTTTTATATGTATATATTCTTATCTTATTCCATTGTTTTTTAAAAAAACTAGAATCCTTATCTTTTGTTGTGTGGTCTAAAATTCCTAGTTCTTTATATAGCTCGTCAAACTTAGTGCCGAAGCCTCTAAAAGAAGTTTTTTCAGCAAATGTCTCATTATGTTTTAAATCAAATATTATCTCTATATTTTCTTTAATTAATTTATGCAGTATTCCATAGTTCTTATAAGCTCTTAGTTCATGAACTAAATCTAAAAATTGTTTCTGATTTCTTGGTGTAAGCTTTGAAGCTTTTAAAATCATATATAAACTAAATAAGTTTATTGTCAAAATGATTAGATATTTAGACTCCCATAAATACCATGAAATACCATTACTAAAGTGTATAAATCCATAGATTATAAACTCATGTTGTATAAACTGTAAACTCGATACATATAAAAATAATAAACTTGTTCCAAACAATAAAGCATACTTTAGTGGTACAAGCTTTAACTTTAATCTAATATACTCTTGAGTTGCACCGTATGCTGTAATCAACAGTGCAAGATATGTTAAGATTGTAGAGAGTTCCATTTACTCACTCTCTTCTATATTTAATACTCGTTCCCAAGCAATTTTATGTTTTTCATTTGGAACAGCTATCACTAACAATTGTCTAGGTCTAGTAATCGCAACATATACATTTCTCATTTCTTCGACTAAATGATAGTTGCCTTCTTTAATCATTGTAGTATAATGTGTGGAAACACCTGTTTTAAGTAAAAGCAAAGTCGCTTCAAAAGTCTCACCTTTAACAGAATGTATTGTTCCTATTCTACAGTTTTTATGCTCTTGTGTTGTAATGTCTCTAAATAACTCACAAACAGTAAGAGAAGTAGCTTCTTTAAGTGCTAAGTTAAATCCTTCATTGTTTTCATTAATTGCCGTTATAAAATCTCTTATAGAAATATTTCTAGTGTCAGGTAAAGAATCAATAAATTTATATACTTCAGTTCTGAATCTTAATAAATCCATATCTATATCTTCTAATAATGATTCAATGACTTCTTTGGTAACACTTTTTGACTTAGATAGAAATTTGATTAAACCATATTTTACAGTTTTAAAACCAGTTATATAGTCTCCGTTGTCGTATAAATATTTCCCTCTAACAATATCCTTAGTCCAATAATCTCCAGTAGCCCAGACATTTGTATTGACTCCAAAACCCACAGAAGTAGTACCCTTTATTAAATCTATAAAACTATTACTTCTAAAAATAACAGCAACATTTTGTTCATTAATTTCAATTCCATTGTTAGTGCAAGTTTCTATAAAATAATCTATTGTATCATTAACCGCATTCTTATCAAAAATAATTATTTCAGGTTTTATTTCAGGTTGGCAAGCTACAGAAGTAGAACATGTATCAAGAGAAGAAAGATAATATGTATGATTACAAATTGTTTGTGAACTTCGTCTATTATCATTTAGTATTGCACTATCCCAGTCTTCATATTTTTGTATAAAAAGATCTGGTTTTGCAAAATTCCATTCATAAATTGATTGATCAGGATCACCAACTAAAATAATTTCTTCTAGACCATTCTCAACTAATTTATCAATAATAGCCATTTGTATCTCAGTCGTGTCTTGAGCTTCGTCAATAATAAAATATGGAAACCGACTTACTAGCGACTGGGCAATTTCTGGATAATTTTCTAAAATCTTTAAAGCAAAAAAATTAGCGTCTGATTGAGTAGCAAAGCCTTTTTTAAAAAGTTCATTCTTTGCTTTTAATATATTATTTGTATGTCCTACTTGCTCCCATTTTGAGCCAAAAAAACAACTTGTTGTATCTCCAATATTAATTAAACAATCATGTATATCTAAACTGAATAGATCAAAATACTGAAAATAAGCTAAATACCCTTTGCCCAATATAGGATAAGACCAACTTCCATAAGGCTCACCTACTAATTCTGGACGATTAACACACCCCATAACTAAATGACCAAAAGGTAAAAAGATATGCCTATTAATAAAACTATCTAAAGTTCCAATAAAATGAGGAAATCTAAAACTAATGTCATTATCTATTAAATTTTTTTGAATTTCTTTCCATGCAACATTTGTGAAAGATAAAGCTGCTATACCTTGGTAGTTAGAAGACCAACTATTTAACAAGTCTTCTAATTTTGCAGTTACTGTAAAAGTTTTCCCACTACCAGGGCAAGCTCTTAAAACAAATTTTCCATTAGCCTTTAAGACTTCTCTTTGTTCGTCAGATAGAGATTCTACAAGACTCATTTTACTTACCTAATACCCATTTAATTGCTTCTTTAATATAATTAGGTACTTCAAAAGTACAAGTTCCTATTTCAAGTTTTTCACTCAAGTTAATAGCTAATATATGTGCAAATTCAGATTTTCCGTCAGCTACAAAATCTTTAAATTCAACAGAATCTGTAAATACTACACCCTTAGATTCATAATTTCTCTTATAACTTATTGGGTGAAGTTCTTTAGCAACCTCTTGTAAAACTGTATGATTGGCAGCTGGCTTATACAGTTCATTTTCAAAAGTTATATCAGAAATTTCAACTTTTAAATCTGATGCTTCCATTGCTTTAACACTATCAGCCCTAGAAGTGTCTCCACCTTTCTTATCACTATCACTATCTGTTAGAATAGAAGCTTTTACTCCAACATTTTTCAATGGATCTACACTATTATATAAATGAGCGAATGCACTAAATGCCACACCGTTTATATTTACAACTTCAATTCCATTTCTTTCTAAATCATATTCGTCACCCATGATTTTTGCAAATATTGGTAAAAGAAGTGCTTCAGATATGCCTTCAACAAATATTACTCCTTTTGCAAAAAAGAGCTGAGATTTTGTAACGTCTAAAAACTTCGATAAATATTTCTTCTGCTTAGGATTCAAGCCAGAATTAATTAAAGCTAGTGATTTAATGATACTATTTTCATTTTTATGTACGACTAATAAAGAATCTAAATCTGTTTTAGCTGTAATTGTAGGAGAGTGAGAAGTAATAAATGTTTGAAAATCTGAGGCATAACTTTTAAGATAGCTAAATAAAACATTTTGCAGTTGTGGGTGTAAGTGAGCTTCAGGTTCTTCAATTAAAAGAGACTTATAATACTCATTTCTTGAATCAAGATCTCCTAGGATAGTCGCTGTATAAATTAAGTTATTGTAACCTAGTCCATTTTGGTGCAGTTCTAACGTTTCTGAACCGAATGGGATTCGTGCTGTCATTGAATCAGCTATCCTATCAAACTCAAAAGGTATCGGTGAAATCGTTACTTCTTGCTTAGGATCATTTAGAAATGTAGTATTTTTTAAATGCTCATTTATTTTTTCTTCACCTTTTTCTATAAAGGCTTTCCATTCAGGTGTTTCAATTGCTTTTTTAAGCTCTTCTACTAACTTTTCGTCTTCACCAGAAGTTACTAATTGCTTATACAATCCTCCTAGTTTATTTCCACGAATAGGCTTCATATGTTTTTCTACGTCTCGTAGAGCTCCTAAATAAACAAAATATATATTATCAAATATTTCTGAAGAGATAGAATGACCTTCATTCTCTCCACCCCATACAGATAATTTGATTTTACTTGCAGAAGTATCTAATGTATATCTAAAATGTAATTCTAATGATTGTTCTTTAGTTGTTGAATCAATTGACAAGAGATCATAAAACATACCAGCTTCTATAGGATTCTCTATTTTAAACTTTAAATGAAATTCTATTGTATTTTGAAGTCCTGTAGTTGATATATGAAAATCAGATTCATTAATGTAAATATCTCTTCTCTGGTTGGTTCCATAACTAAACACAAGTCGTAAAGTATCAATTATTGCAGACTTACCTACATTATTTGATCCAATTAAAATATTTATATTCTTATTAAAAGCTAAAGAAGCCTCTTTAATACCTCTAAAGTTTTGAATATCTAATTTTTCTAAATACATATCAACCTCTTTTTTGTTTTGTTTTTAGTATTTCTTTTAATTTCACAAACTTAATCGCTTTTTTAGAAATTTCTAGGCTTTGCAATTGTCTGGAATGATTTATTATATCATTTTCACTGTGATAACTTACCACCCACTTCACTCTATTTTTATTAATACTTTTATTAATAGCTTTAAAATATAAAAGATCAACATGTGATAATGAATGACCAAGAATTATAATTTTATCTATGTTACGAAGTTTAGAAAAAAAACTTCTATTATTTTTTATAATCTTTTTTGTTGGCTTAAATGTTGAACGAAAATACCTTTCTATAATTTCATTTCCTTCTAATACTCTTGTATCTATATCTTCTGGATCTCTTTGCTCGCCTAAGTAATTTTTACTGTTCGGACTCCAATTATGTCCAAGCACAATTTGTTCAGATTTTTGCAATGAGCCATGTATATGTAAGATATTGACTTTATTAATATTATAAGTTTTTCTAAGAATATTTGTATAATTAAAAGTTAAATATTTCCCCGATTTGTCAAGTGATAATAATTTCTTTTTAATTTTATTTTTTTTTGGTATATTCAATAAAGTTAGCCATTCTTTAAAATATTTTTTAAGTTTGAATGATAATTTTCGAGTTACTTCCTCAACTTCATATTGATAATCATGGTGATAAGCGTCACTCCAGTTCTCAGCTCCATATGAAACTAAAAAATCACTTGCATATTCAGTAAGTGTATCAATATCAATAGAAGCTAGGGCTTCCTCAAAATCAGACCAATTTTCTTCTATTTGTAAATAATCTTCAACTAAAGTATGAAGAGAACTATCAACCTTTTTTATATACTCTTGAAAATGCCAATATGAAGATTTAATCTTATGGTGTAAATCAAATCCATTACCAATTATATAAAGAGTTTGATTTTTCTTTGCCATATTAAACCCTAACCTCTCCACTCAAAAGCTTCTGTAATAAACCTTTTTTAAGTGTTTCATACTTCCCTTTTTTAGCTCTAAGCATTTCTAACTTTTCATCAGCAGTTGATAAGATGTCAGTTATTTGTTTTTGTTCATCAAGTGGTGGAAGTGGGATTAATAATTTTCTAATTTTTGATATATTTATAAAAGGTTGGTCGGTTCCAACAGAATGATGAATAACAAAATCATACACATAATGATATAACATAAAATACACAAACTTATAGTGATAAGATTTATTGAATAGTATCTTTCCAACTCTTTGATATAAAATTGATGGAGCATCTTCTTCTTTTAGCATTGCCATTTTTAATTTATTTTGTGTAATGGGTCTATTTAGAGCAAGTAGAATATCATCTTTGACTAATACTAAATCTTTATAATCATCAGTAAAGTGTGTAGGCAAATAAGTTGTATTTTCCCATATAATATTTCCATATGATACATTATCAATTTTAATTAATGGAATACCACTTTCAGAGTATTCAGCAGCCTTAAATCCAAAACCAGATTTTACATCTAAATGCTTACCAAACTCAATAACCTCCCAACTCTCAGGTATCTTCCCAAGCTCACTATCCTTAAACTCACTATGTCCTATACCCTCACTTAGTAGCTTTTGTAGTAGCCC
>JAGLOP010000021.1 GCA_023138835.1 Arcobacteraceae bacterium | reverse complement strand
CCGACAATCAATCTTTTTAAATATAATTCAGGTGCAATTCGCAAGTATCTATCAATTCCAAGAGCATTGTGATGTGTTACAAATGGTTTTGCATTAGCACCTCCTGCAATCGGGTGCATCATAGGAGTTTCAACTTCCAAGAAACCTTTATCTTCAAAAAATCTTCTAGTTAAACTGATAACTTTACTTCGGATATGAAATGTTTTTCTAACTTCACTATTCATAATCAAGTCCAAATATCTTTGTCTGTATCTAAGTTCTTTATCTTGAATTCCATGATATTTTTCAGGAAGCGGAGAGATGGCTTTTGTAAGAATTTTTAAATCATTAACATGAAGTGAAAGTTCCCCTTTACCCGTTACAAAAGGATAACCTCTAACTTCAATTATATCTCCAACTTCCATTAGTTTTTTTATTTCATTATAAAAACCATCAGCTAAATTATCTCTTGACACATATATTTGAAGCAATCCACTTTCATCTTCAATTTTTAAAAAACTGGCTTTTCCCATAAGTCTATAAAACTTAATACGACCGGCAACAGTATAAATCCTATGTTCATCTCTTTTCTCTTCTTTTAATTCTATATCACTATTTACATTTAAAAATTTACTAATAGTTGTATTTCGTTTACTGTCATTTGAATATGGATTGTATCCAAGTTCTCGCAATCGTTCTGCTTTTTCTATTCTTTGTTGTATATATTTGTTTTCAAACAATTTATTTATTCCTTTGTTTCTTTTTTTACTTCTTCTTTAAATTCTTTTATTTTATCTTCAACTTTTTTCTTGATTTTATCAGTTGAAATATCTTTTAAAGTATCTTTAGTGCTTTGTATTGCACCATTTACACGCGTGGTTACACCTTTCTCCAGTTTTGTAGTGTCCAATTTAATGATAAATTTACCGGTATCTTTTAAAATCGGAAATACCACACTATTGGCTAACTTCTTAGTCAATTTCTTATTAATTGCTTCTACTGATGAAATGGCAAAGGCTATAATAGAAAATAATAAAAACACTTTTCCTGCGCCAAATATAAATCCAAGCAATCTGTCAAAAATTCCTAAACCACTTAGACTAAATACTTTACTTAGTGCCATTCCTATTACGTATGCCAATATCCAAAAAGCTGCAATAGCTACTACGAAACCTACTAATACAAGAGTATTGTTGTTATCGAAGTGAAAAACTTTATCAACTATCTCTCCAACTTCCGATGACAACCTGGAAGCAACAAATACTCCACCAACAATACCAAAAAGAGCAAAAACCTCTTTTATAAAACCTCTAAACAGACCTTTTAGACCAAGCAGAGTAACAAGTGATAATACAATCACATCAAAAATGTTAATATTTTCCAATAAAGAAATCCTTCGTTAATTAGGGATATTATATCTTTATTTAGATAAAATAATCTTTATGATGCAAAATAATATTACACAATTTATACGAAGGATAGATTTTGATTTATAAAAGATATCCAACTAAAAAAATATTTGTAGGTGATGTGGCAATCGGCGGCGATTCACCTATTTCTGTTCAGTCTATGACATATAGTAAAACCAGTGATGTAGAGGCTACTTTAGAGCAGATAAAACGACTTCATTTTGCAGGGGCAAATATAGTAAGAGTCGCTGTTCCTGATATGAATGCGGCCAATGCCTTAAAAGCTATTAAAGAACAAAGCAGTTTGCCTATTGTTGCTGATATTCATTTTAATTATAAATTGGCTTTGATAGCTTCTGAAGTAGTTGACTGTATCCGTTTTAATCCTGGAAATATTGGAGAGCAGGGTAGAATTAAAGAGATAGTTAAAGCTTGTAAAAATAGAAATATTCCAATTAGAATTGGGGTAAATTGTGGTTCTTTAGAATCTGTTTTCGAAGATAAATACGGTCAAACTGCCCTTGGTATGGTTGCAAGTGCTGATTATAATATTAAGTTTTTAGAAGATTTAGGATTTGATGATATAAAAATAAGTCTAAAAGCCAGCGATGTACAACGAACGGTAGAAGCTTATAGATTGCTTCGTCCTAAAAATGATTATCCATTTCATCTGGGTGTCACTGAAGCAGGAACTCTCTTTCACTCTACTATTAAATCTTCAATTGCACTTGGCAGTTTACTTCTTGATGGAATAGGGGATACTTTACGGGTATCTATTACAGGCGAGTTGGAAAAAGAAATTGAAGTAGGGCGGGCTATTTTAAAAGATTCTGGGCTGACTAAAGACGGTGTAAATATAATCTCATGCCCAACTTGCGGTAGAATAGAGGCTGATTTAGTAAGTGCAGTTGCCCAAGTTGAAGAGGCTACAAAGCATATAAAAGCACCTTTGAATATTTCAGTAATGGGGTGTGTTGTTAATGCAATCGGAGAAGCTAAAAGTGCTGATGTTGCAATAGCTTACGGAAAAGGCAGCGGGCTTATCATTAAAAAAGGTGAAATTATTGAAAAATTACCTACTGAAAAATTACTTGAAAGATTTTTAGAAGAGGTTGAAAAAGAAGCGGAGAGTTATTTTATAAATTTATAAATGAAATTACTGTATAATGGTACTAGAGATAATATAATTATACAGGAAGTGTTCAGGTGGAAATCACAGCATTAGATACTTTTAATATTAATAGCACCACCGCAACTACATCTACTACAGATGTAAGCGGCAGTGCATTAGAAAGTTTATCAACAGTTGATACTAAAAGTTATATCAACAGTTCTGCTTTTTTTGTTGATGTTAGTTTCAGTGAACGCATCGATTCCGTATCAACTGCATTTAGTGCTGCAAATCTTGGTGTTGGTTATTCTCAAGTTACAAATAAGTCGTTATCGTATCAAAATGATCTGCTGGAAAGTGTGAAAAATAAATTAATACTTGCGCAGAAAAATACTACAACAGATGAGGGAAGAGAAATTTTAAGAAATGAAATTAGTGATATTTTGACTACATTTGATAAAATAGCATCTGAAGGTAATTATAATGATATGTATTTTATGCAAAATTCAAGCACAGATGATAGTGCAAGTATAGTGTATAGTTTTCAAATAAGTGAATTTCCTGAAATTACAATATCAAATGAATCTATTAGATCAAACACTCAAGGACTTGGGTTGGATACACTTAAAGATTTGGCAGAAGATGGTTTAACAAGTGCAGTTGCATCTACTCAATCAACTGTTGTAGATGATGCAATTACTTCAATAGAAGGTTTTCAAGAAGATTATCAAGAACTTCAATCTAGATTAAAAATGAGTGTAAGTAGTTTAAATGAATATTATACAAAATTAAAAACAGAAAGAAATGATATTAAAGAAGTGAATTATGCAGCAGAGAGTGCAGATTTTGATAAATCAAAAATTTTAAGTCAATTTGGACAACTTGCAACAAGTCAGGCAAATGCGACACAAAGTATAATTGGTTCCCTTTTAAGTAGTATCAAATCATCAAGTTTTAGTGAATTTAGTTCATATGTGTCAAGTCTGGCAGATACGGCTCCAACTTCAACTTCGACTTCGACTTCGACTACTTCATATAGTACAACTTCAGCCCAATAAGGATAAATATAGATGGCAATAGACAGCGTATACGCTTTAAATATAGAACGAGCAGTTTTAAGCTCAATACTTTTTAATCCAGAACTTATAGAAGATGTTTTAGGTATAGTAAAACCCTCAGATTTCTACTTATCAGCTCATCAAAAAATATTTGATGTGATGGAAAAATTAAATCAAGATGATTTACCAATAGATGAGGAATTTATCAAAAAAAGAGTTGATAACAAAGAAGTCGATGAATCTATTATTATAGAGATTCTTTCAGCTAATCCTACTCCAAATGTTATGGCTTATGTCAAAGAGATAAAAGATGGTTCTGTTAAAAGAGAATTGTCAACTTTAGCAACTGATATTCATAAAGTTACAGTTGAAGAGGAACTACCGGCACCTGAAGCTGTTGATTATGTACAAAATAAACTTTACAAAATAACTACAGATAGTGCCAGCAGTGAGCTTAAAGATATGCAAACCATCACAAGAGATACTGCTGAACATATTTTAAAAATGAAAGCACAAGGAAATCAATATCTTATTGGTGAAACCACTGGATTTTTAGCATTAGATAAAAAAACAACAGGTTTTAATGAAGGAGATTTGGTAATTATTGCAGCAAGACCGGCTATGGGAAAAACTTCATTTGTCTTAAATACTGCGTTATCAAATGTTGAAAATGGAGTAGGGGTGATTTTCTTTTCTTTAGAGATGCCGGCGGAACAACTTATGATAAGATTACTATCGTCAAAAACAAACATACCGCTACAAAATCTTAGAAAAGGTGACCTAAATGATGCTCAATGGAGTACGGTAACCAAAGCTATGGAAGATTTAAATACTAAAAAATTATTTGTAGATGATAACGGCAGTGTAAATATAAATCAACTTAGAGCAAGGGTGAGAAAACTTGCGGGGAATCCTGATAATAATATTAAAATGGTAGTTATAGATTATCTTCAACTTATGCAAGGGACTGGAAATAAGGATAGACATCTTGAAGTTTCTGAAATAAGCAGGGGACTTAAGATGCTTGCACGGGAGATGAAAGTGCCAATTTTAGCACTCTCACAGTTAAACAGGGGACTTGAGAACAGACCGGATAAACGACCAATGTTAAGTGATATCAGGGAATCTGGTTCTATTGAGCAAGATGCAGATATCATAATGTTTGTATATCGTGATGATGTTTATAAAGAAAGAGATGAACAAAGAAAAGAAAAAGAAGCCAAAGATAAGGGTGAAACTTATAAAAGTGCATTTATCAATAAACCTATTGAAGAGACTGAAATAATCATAGGTAAACAAAGAAATGGACCTGTTGGGACTATTAAATTAGATTTTCATAAAGAGCTTACAAAGTTTGTAGATAAAGAAGAGTCTTTTGGAGCAGCTCCTGTAATTACAACTATGGAAAATGTTGATATGGCAATGGATACACAAATAGATATACCGGATATGGGAATTTAAGTTAGAAAGAAAATAAGGGATTATAAAAATGGCAAAATATGTATTATTTGATACAGAAACTACAGGGGCTTTAGAAGAAGATAGAATTATCCAAATGGGTGGTATGGTTGTGAATAGTAAAACAGATATTGAAGTGTATGATGAGATGTGCAGTGCTGTTTTGCCTATCAAAATTGAGGCTATGGAGGTACATAATATTACTCCTGATTTACTCGAAGGAAAACCTGCTTGTGTAAATACCAGGTTTTATCAAAAAATTGTTGAATTAAATGATTCTTCAAACTATTTAATTGCTCATAATATTAAATTTGATTTATCTATGATTGAAAAAGAGGGTTTTGAAAACAGATATACTTTAATAGATACTTTAAGATGTGCGAAGCATATGTTTCCTGATTTACCATACCATAGACTTCAATATATTAGATATGCTTTAGAACTGTATAAAACAGAACAAGAAGAAGCTGACAAATTGAATATAGTTATTAAAGCTCATGATGCTATTGGTGATGTTTTGGTTATGAAACTATTTTTAAGTAAATTGGTAGCTAAATGTATGGAGCTTTATCCAGATTATAATCCTATGGAAAAATTAGCAGATTTGACACGAACGCCTGTGTTAATACAAACATTTAAGTTTGGTAAATATAAAGGCAGAGAGATTGCTGAGGTTGCACGAGAAGATGCCGGATATTTAAATTGGATGCGAACAAATATGAAAGATCTTGATGAAGATATGAAATATACTCTTGATAAGGTTCTTGGATAAAGTTATTTGTGGAAATTATTAAGGCTTGAAAGAATTCCCAACAAAGATGTTGGGAATAAAATAAAAATTTAGATATTAATATCTGTCGTTAAATTCTCTTCTTGGTCTTTCTTCTCTAGGTTTAGCTTCATTTACTCTTAAAGTTCTACCATCTATTTCTTTTTCGTTTAATGCTTCAATTGCAGCTTTTGCTTCTTCATCATTATTCATAGTAACAAAACCAAAACCTTTAGCTCTACCTGTTTCTCTATCAGCGATTATTACAGTTTTTGAAACTTCACCAAACTCTGCGAATACCGCACTTAAACTATCTTCTGTCATTTGATATGACATATTTCCAACATATATTTGCATGTTATCTTTTCCTTCTAAATTGTTATATTTAATCAATATTAAACATTAAGGTACCATTGTACCATAAAAATTATTATATAAGCTATGTTTTTATGAAAATATTTATAAATTGTCTAATTAGTTTAAAAATAACCATAAATTAAAGGCTATGAAACTTAAATTCAAGGTTCTAAACCATTTAGGGCAAGGTATAGAAAATAGGCTGATTACTATATATCCGATAAAAACCCAAGTTGGTGTAAAAATTTCTTTTGTTTCTATGTTTAGATTTAACCAATATTGTATAAAACTATCAAATAAATTACCTTGACCAATTAGATGTAAAAATAATTCTAATGGATAGAACAATATAAATCCAATTGTAAATAGCGGTGAATATAATTGTACTAATGTTGAAGTTCCAAAGAAAAAGTGAGTAATTGGATTTATTGCTAGATATATCCAAATATTAAAAAGAAGAAAAGCAATGATTTTATTCATATCTTTAAAATATTGTATAAATAAAAATATATAAAAAACGCCAGCTACACTAAACCATAAAGATATAGAAAAAATCAGCTTGGGAAAAATTGCAATTATAAACATAACTACTAAAGCTAAAGTGCCAAATGATAATATTTTAATATTTGTTCGCAAGAAAAATATCCCAAATACAAACATTACAAAAGCTCTAAGTAAAGATGGTACGACACCTACAAAGATTAAATATGAGAAAAGCAAAATACTTGTAAGTAGTAATAAATCAAACTTTTTATTACGGTATGGAAAGTATTTACTTTGAAGTTTTTTATATGGAAAGTATAAAATCCAATAAATAAAAAGTGATAATATACCAAGATGAAATCCAGAGATAGCTACAAGATGTGACACTCCAAAGCTGGCACAAACTTCCCTTACCTCTTTGTTTATAGGTATTGCAAAAAACAGTGCATTAAATAAAGATGAGATATTTTTATTTGAGTGTTGTTGCTCTATATTTGTTGATAAAGTTTTTAATAAATTTTGAGTTTGTGGAAGTTTTTGAATGTTGAAACTTGTAGTATAAAAACCTTTTAAAAACTCTATAAATGTTATTTTTGAAGTGTTAATATAAATATTGATATCATCTTGTATTTTTATTTCTTGTTCGGTTTTATTAGCTGTAAAACATATAAAATACGGTGTTTGTAATTTTAGAATTTGATAATATTTTTTTGGATATGTATTTATTACTTTGGCATCTGTTACATATATTGTATTTGAAGTAAATTTTTTGTATTTAGAATATTCGTAAATTATATTAATTGTAAAAATAAGGCTGAGTGCTATAATAATATACAGCCATTGAGTTTTATTTTTTGCTAGGGGGAGTTTTTGTATATCACTCATTTTGATGATATTTGATTATTACTACCAATAAGTATCAATATCAAACATTGGACTTGGTCTTCCATCATCTTTTGTTCTTACTTTTTCAAATCCTTCACTTACATTTTTATAAGTTTTTTTAGTTTTTGTTCCTAACAGCATACCAATAATTAAAGTTGCTGATAAAATAAAAAATAAAAAATAACTTATATATTTGCTTTTTAATTTAAAACCTTCCTCTTCAGTGAATATATTATGATTAATTAATTTTGTAATATAATGTTTAAGAACATAAATAATCATAAGTATAATTAAAACAACTAAAAAGAAAGATTCGTTCATTATTTTTCTTTGCTCTCCAAAAATTCTTCATAAGTACCACTAAAATCAATAATAGTACCGTCTTTTTGGATTTCTATAATTCTATTTGCAAATGCATCCAGTAATTCTCTATCATGAGACACACAAATTGTATGTCCTTCAAAAGCTAAAAGTCCTTCTCCCATTGCAATAATTGCTTCTAAGTCAAGGTGGTTTGTAGGCTCATCTAAAAGTAAAAAGTTTCTTTTTTCAAGCATAATCTTACTTAGCATCATTCTGTGTTTTTCACCACCAGAACAATTTTTTACACTTTTTTCTTGCTCTTGACCGTTAAAAAGCATTCTTCCCAAACAACTTCTAATCTCTGCAATATCTGCATCTCTATCAAAATCTCTTAACCAATCATAAAGTGTAATATCTCCATGAATTAGATCAGTTGTATTTTGCGGGAAATAACTGATTTTAGCTGTTGCTCCCCATTTGACTTCACCGCTATCTGGCTTTATGTTTTCCATTAAGATTTCACAAAGTGTAGTTTTACCAGCACCATTTGGACCAATTAAAGCAATTTTATCACCCTTTTCCATCATAAGACTTATATCTTTAAGTACCACTTCACCATCATAACTTTTAGATACATTTATAAGTTCAAGTATCTCTTTGCTAATAGACTTTTCTTGTTTAAATACAATAGATGGATCACGTCTAGAACTTACTGAAATAGCTTCTATATCTAGTTTATCAAGTTTCTTTTGTCTTGATGTTGCTTGTTTGGCTTTAGAAGCATTTGCACTAAATCTTCTAACAAAAGCTTCAAGTTCCTCTTTCTCTTTTTGTTTTTTATCAAAGTCAGTTTGTGCTTGTTTTGCTAATACAGTTGAAGCGATATACCAATCATCATAAGTACCTGTAAACTCTCTAATTTTCTTAAAATCAACATCAAGTATATGTGTACAAACAGCATTTAAAAAGTGTCTGTCATGTGAGATAACTACCATAGTACCATCGTGGTGTTGCAGTTGGTTTTCCAGCCATGAAATAGTCGCGATGTCCAAGTTATTTGTAGGCTCATCAAGGAATAATACATCAGGTTTAGGAAAAAGTACTTGTGCAAGTAAAACTTTAAATTTTTCACCACCTGCAATTGTACTCATTAAATCATTGTGTGTTGATGCAGGAAATCCTAGTGCTTCAAGTATCTTTGTAATTTTTACATCATACTCATAAGTTGGATCCTCGTCACAACAAATCATCTCTAATTCACCTAATTTGTCACCAATAGCATCTGTATATTCTTCTAAATAAAGTGCTTCTTTTTCTTTAATCGCATCATAAAGTCTTTTATTTCCGGCAAGTACAGTATCAAGTAAAGTATAATCTTCATATGCAAATTGATTTTGCCCTAAAACCCCAACTTTTTTACCATTTTGAACTTGAACTTCACCCTCTGTTATCTCTTCTGTACCACTTAGCATATTTAGGAAAGTTGTTTTCCCGGCACCATTTGCACCAATTAAACCATATCTTTTTCCTGTATCTAAAGATAAATTAATATCCTGAAATAATACTCTTGCACCAAAAGTTTTTTTAAGATTTACTACTTTAACCATTTATTTTTGACCCTTTTTTTACTTGTTTATGCGATTATATCTAAAATTGGTTTATTTTTACTTTTTTTAAGATATAATTTATATTAGTTGATATAAGGCCAAGTCAAAATTAGGAATACAATTGAATTGTGATATAGCTGTAATAAAACAAGATAACGATAGTATTATATTAAATATGATAGGTGATTGGCAAAAAAATAATTTATCTGATATAGATATTAAATTTGATCTTTTATCAAAACAAATGAAAAATATATCAGTAGTTATTGATTTTAAAGATGCAAATGAATTTGATTCTGCCGGTATAATTTTAACCATTAAATATATGTCCCTGTTTATTCGTAACGGTTGTACTGTAACTTTTATCAATATGAATTCAACTCAAAAAGCTTTACTTTTATTTTATAGAAAAAACAAAATTATTAATAAAATAGATACCGATTCTAATCAAAAGAATATTTTTTATAATGTCGGCAAATTTATATATTTATATTTTCAGGGTTTTATGTTATTTTTAAATTTTCTGGGTAAAAACTTTTATTATTTTCTTCAAACACTTAGGCATCCTTCACAAATAAGATTTAAGGCGATTGTTAAACAGATAGATATCTCTGGAATTCAAGCTTTGCCTATTGTGGTATTGACATCATTTTTGATTGGTTTAGTAATTGCTTACCAAGGGGCAGACCAGCTAAAACAGTTTGGTGCAAATATTTTTATTGTTGAGATGGTTAGTATATCAGTAATACGAGAATTGGCGCCAATGCTTACTGCAATTGTAATTGCAGGGAGAAGTGCATCGTCATTTACTGCTCAAATTGGCACGATGAAAATTACTGAAGAGATTGACGCTATGAAAACTATGGGATTTGAACCATCTATATTTTTAGTACAGCCCCGTGTGATAGCGCTTATGATATCTTTGCCATTGGTAGTTTTTTTAGCAGATTTAATTGGTATATTTGGCGGAATGGTTGTTGCATCTATGCAGCTTGATATAACATATTTGGAATTTATTGATAGATTATATACTCAAGTTGAAATTAGACACTTTTTTATAGGTATTGCAAAAGCTCCAGTATTTGGATTTATTATTGCTATTATTGGTTGTTATAGAGGTTTCCAAGTTACAGGAAGTACAGATAGTATTGGAAAGTTTACAACGATTAGTGTTGTAAATGCAATCTTTTGGGTTATAGCTTTAAATGCTATTTTCTCAGTTATTTTTACGCAAGTTGGGATATAGGAATGTCAATAATTCAAGTTAAATCAGTTTCTACACAATTTGGAGTAAATTTAATTCATGATAATATTTCTTTTACGATTAATAAAGGTGATATATTTGGTATTTTAGGTGGAAGTGGTTCTGGAAAATCTACTATTATGAGAGAGATGATTATGCTTGAAAATATTCAAAGTGGCAATATATCAGTTTTAGGTCAAGAGATAAAAGATATTTCGCTTTCTCAATCATATAAGTTTAAACAAAATTGGGGTGTATTATTTCAATTTGGAGCATTGTTTTCTTCATTAACTGTTTTAGAAAATATTTCAGTAATGTTAAAAGAATACACATCTTTACCAGATACTTTAATTTCGGAAATAGCATATACAAAGCTTAAAATGGTAGGATTACCGACTAAAGCAGCAACATTGTATCCGGCACAATTAAGTGGTGGTATGAAAAAAAGAGTTGGACTTGCACGAGCTTTGGCTATGGACCCAAAACTTTTATTTTTAGATGAACCTACATCAGGTCTGGATCCTGCAAGTGCAGAATCATTTGATAGATTGATTGTAGAGTTGAGAGATATGTTAAATTTGACAGTGGTTATGGTTACGCATGATTTGGCCAGTATAAAAAATGCACTTAGCAGATTTGTTGTATTCCATGATAAAAAGGTTTTATTTGAGGGTTATTATGAAGATGCAATTAACTCAGGGCATTATGCGATGCAAAAGTTTTTAAAAGTTTAGGGGAGGTGATATATGGATAGTAAAGTAAATTTTACATTAGTGGGTGCATTTTTATTTGTATTTATTTTGGCACTTGTTGGATTTTCATTTTGGCTTGGTAAATATGGTATAGATTCAAAAAAAGTTGATTTATATAAAGTTTATTTGGAAGAGTCTATAGCTGGATTAAATGTTGAATCATCTATTAAATACAAAGGATTAAATATTGGTGTGGTAAAAGATATTAAAATTAATCCTGATAATTCGGAACAAATAGAAATATTATTAGAAGTAAATGGCGGAACACCAATAAAAAAAGACACAGTTGCCGTATTGGAGGCTCAAGGGATTACCGGATTAAAATATATTGATTTAATTGGCGGTTCAACTAAAAGTCAATTATTAAAAAACAAAAAAGATGAAATCCCGACAATAACCTCAAAACAATCTTTCTTTGGAAATTTAGGTAATGTGGCACTGAATATAACCAAAAAAGTAGATGGTATACTTAATAAGTTAAATTTATTATTCAGCAATAATAATATAAAACAAATATCTGGTATTATTGATAATACAAATACTTTAACTGCAAATTTAAATAACACAGTTTTAAATGTTGATACAAAAATAGACAAGCTTGTAAATGATGAAAGTATTCAAAAACTTAATAATGCATTTGATAATTTTGAGAAATTTACTCAAAAGCTTAATAAAACTTTGCAAAAGTCAGATCTATTAATAGACAATGATTTAAAACAAACATTAATCAAAGTTAGAAAAGCATCTGATTCAACAAATCTGGCATTTAAGAAATTTGACAAACTAATTTATGATGGTAAACTTGATTTAAAAGGGATTACAAGTGATAGTTTAAAAAAATTTGATATTTTAATGATAGAATTAGAAAGAACAATACAAAATATACAAAAATCAGTTGATAATTTAAGTGATAATCCAAGTGATATTCTTTTTAAGAGTAGATCTGATGATTTTGGACCTGGAGAAAAAAATGATGACTAAAAGGATGAAATTCCACAGTGTAACGAGGACAATTGCTATGCACAATAAAACAATACAAAAAATATCTATAGTATGGATGATGTTATTATTTACAGGCTGTAATAGTGTGAATCTGCCTGCATTAAAAATATTTCAATTAGAATCTTCAAAAGATTGTTGTAAAATAAAAGAAAATAAACAAAATTTAACTATTAAAATTTTAGAGCCGGTGACAAATAAATATTTAAACACCACAACAATTTATTATAGTAAAGATAAATATCTGCTGCAAACTTACAAATTAAGTAAATGGAGTGATTATCCTGTTAAGATGATTTTAGAAGTTCTTAGTTCAAAACTGGATGAATTAAATATATATGATAATATTATCACTTCACATATTTATTCAAAACCTGATTATACTCTTCAAAGTGAACTTATTGATTTTAAACAATATATAAATTCAAAAAGTTATGTAACTTTAAAAATAAAATTTTATTTAATAAAAGATGATCAAGGTAAAAAAGTTATATCTAAAATATTCAGTTATAAGGTTCCATGTAACAGCATCAATGCTTATGGAGGGGTTGAAGCATTTAACAAATCTATTGATTTACTTATAAATGATTTATCATTTTGGTTATATGACAATACAAAGGAACAATAATGGCAAAACTAGATAAAGATTTAATGGAAAGATTGATGAATTTGAATCTAAAGATTACTCAAGAGAAAGACTTTGTAAAAAAAATTACTATTATCTCTGATGCAATAAGAGATATTATAAAAGCTGATAGATGTTCTATTTTTGTGCATGATAAAAATAGTAAAAGTTTTTGGACAGTTCATGCGGATGGTATAAGTTATTTAGAACTTCCAGATGATAGAGGTATTATTTCAAAAGCTTATAACACAAGAAAAACTCTAATAGACAATAATGTTGAGGCAAATCCAAGTGCAGTTAAAAGTGTTGATTTAAAATATAAAACAAAATCGATAATATCAATGCCGGTATTTGGATTTAATGATGAATGCATAGGTATTGTTCAGTTGCTAAATAAAAATAGTGATGAAGGATTCAGTGATACAGACCAAAAAATCCTTTTATTTTTAGTAAAACATTTCACTACTTTTATTCAGTTAATTGTTCAGGAGAATTAAGTCATAATATCAGAGATTGAGTCATCAATATTAAAATAAATTGTTTCATTTTTTCCATAGATCTCAAATTTAACTTTATAGATATTATTTTTATAAATATTATTAGATATACCCACAGTCTCATTTTTATATTTTACTATATAGCTTCTAGGGTTTGTAGTATTATATATAAAAACGATACTATCAGAAATTACTCTAATATAAAAATCTAAAAACTTCTCTACATTATTAATATCTTTATTATCGAGTTTTTCATAAATATCTCTACTAACAACAACAGGAACCAATAAACTGAAACGCAAATAGCGAGAGTTGTTCCTTTTAAATATCAAATTACTTTCAATAATATCACTATCTTGAAATATTTTTTCACCTAAATACTTTACATTAATATTTTTGATATTTGAATTAGGATTATCCCATATCTTTACTATCTTTTTTAAAAAAGAATTTACATTCTTTGTATTATGCTTATCTTTTATATCAATATCCTTTTTATTTAGATTCAAGTTTTTGTAAGATTTCTTTTCCCTTTTTAATTTGACAAACAATAATTTGAATCTCCTCTTCTAACTCTTTTATATCTTTTTTATTTAATGTAGTTTCTAATAACTTATTTGTACTTTTTTTTCTTTCATTTAATTTTTTTAAAAGATTCTTTACAGATTTCTTTTTACTAGATTTTTCTAATTTATCCAATCCTAAAGATTCTTTTACACTATTTATAAATTTATTTATTCCCATCAATTATCCCTTTTTGTCTAAAATTAAATCAACATCCTTATCACTTATAACCATATTAACACCAAGATTTTTTATATCACTATAGTTATCAATAAATATTACTTCTGCCATAGCAATAAGATTTTTACTGATATCATATGCATAAGCACTGTCATTCATCAATGAAGTTGCCATCTCATTAGTAATCAAACTGTTTCTAATTAAATTATCAAGTGTCCCGTTTGCAATTATATCATATTTTTCAGTATGTACTTTGGCTTTAGAAAGTAATAATATAATTACATCTTCTTCATCAGTATTTGCAATAATATTTATATTTCTTAAAAGTTCTGCCAAATCTCTTTTGATAGTATTGTACTGCTCTTTAATATGTTCGTTTGCACTGTTTGAATATTTTACTAAATTTTTTTGTAAATGCTCTGTATCCTTGACAGCTTCTACAATATCCCTATTAGCAAGTTTTAGTTTATATAACACCTCTATGTCTTCTGGTACCATTTGTGATTGGGCTCTTGTAGAAAAATCAATAATTTCTCCATAGATACCTTTTATATTACGGTTATAAAAGTCATCAATGTCAATAGTACTTTGGCTGTATGAATCATTTACAACCTCATTTAAATTCATCGATGAAACTATATTCGTTCGTTTTAAATTTAAGCCATGCGTGATAATTTCAAATGCATTTTCATACAGATGTTTTGTCTCTCTTACAAGTGCTGCCATAGCAGTTCCAGGAAGTTCCAATACTGAATCATTAAGATATTTTGCTTTATCAATATTTTGACCCTTTATAGTAGTATCTTTTAATGCAGATTCAAGAAATACTACAAGTTTACCAATAAATGGTACCATTACAGCAACACCAATTACATTAAATATAGTATGAAAAACTGCAAGTTTTAAAGTATAATCATCATTTCCAATTCCTACTATACTACTTACAAAATCAACTGAATACAGAATCTGACTCATAAAGATTATCGCAATAAGTCCAGTTACTACATTGAAAATCAGATGAGCTCCTGCTAATCTTTTTCCTACAATATTAGAACTCATTGCTCCAATAATAGCAGTAATTGTTGTACCGACATTAGCACCAATAGCAAGTGCTAAAGCATTTTCATAAGATATTTGACCAACTGACAGTGCTGTTATAATAAGTACAAGTGTTGCATGAGATGACTGCATAACAACAGTTGCAAATATCCCAATTCCTGTAAATATAAATAGATATTTAAGTCCAGTTCCACCAAAAGAAGCTAAATCAATAGTACTTTTAAATGCTTCAAATCCATCTTTCATATAATGGATACCTAAAAATAAAAATCCAAGTCCAGCTAAAATATACCCAATACCTTTTAAAGATTTTGCTTTTTGGAAAATAAGTATTACACCAAATACAAGCATAGGCATAGCATAAGCAGAAATTTTTACTTTTAATCCAAACCCTGCAACTAACCAAGCCCCGGTTGTTGTACCAATATTTGCTCCAAAGACTATTCCTATACCTTGAGCAAGACCAATTAATCCAGCTCCTAAAAATGAGATAGTAAGAACTGAAACTAAAGAACTTGACTGCATAACAGTTGTAGCAACTACACCAAAACCGATGCTTTTATAAAGTTTATCCGTAGATTTTTGTAAAATCTTTTCTAATGTACCACCAGAAAAAGCCTTAAACCCCTCTTCTAGAGATAACATACCAAATAAAAAGATAGAAACACCTGCCGCTATCTCTTTAAAATCCGGACTAACCCAAAAACCGTATCCTAATATTATTAAAATAGTAGGTAAAAATATTCTTCTTAACATTATAGTACAATACCTCTAATCATAAAATATATAAGTGCAGATAACATAGCAGCGGCTGGAACTGTTATAACCCAAGCAGCAATTATCTTTTTAACAGCATCTCTTTTTACATATTGTACTTTTTGAGCTGTTTTTAGATGTTTTTTAGCATTTTTAATCTTGCTTTCTTCTTCATCAATCATTTTATAAAGGTCAACAATTCTTTCATAATCTGCTTTTTGTTTATTTTCTATTGTTTCTAAAGTTTTAAGTTCACTGTTAAGTGCTTTTAAAACTTTTTTTTCATCAACTATCACCTCTTTTTCTAAAGCTATATCATCTCTTTTATCGGCTTCATCTAAATATTCTCTTAAAAATCCAACACCAAAGATACCACCCACAGCAATATGTGTAGAAGATACAGGAAGTCCCAGTTGAGAAGCTATGATAACCGTAATAGATGCAGCCATTGCAACACTAAATGCTCTCATTTGATCAAGTTCAGTTATCTCAGAACCGACAGTTTTAATCAATTTTGGTCCATAAAGTGCAAGACCAATTGCGATACCAAGTGCTCCTACTGCCATAACCCAAAGAGGAATACCTGCTTTTGATGAAATTCCACCAGTCATAACAGCATCATTTATAGCTGCTAAAGGTCCAATAGCATTTGCCACATCATTTGCGCCATGAGCAAAACTAAGCAGGGCAGCTGCAAATATTAAAGGCACTGTAAAGAGTGCGTTTACACCAGCTCTACTATTTTCGATATTATGAGATTTTTTATCAACAACAGCTTTTACGATTGTATAAACAACTATTGCTAAAATGGCTCCAAATATAAAAGCAACCATAAATGTCGGTTTTTTTGTATCAGGTAAAAAAGATAATATCTCAACAATTGACGGCCAAACCTTTTTTAAACCTTTTAAAGTAAGATATGTAACAAAAGCCCAAGACATAATCGCAACATATATAGGAACCCATTTAACTGAAGCGGTTATTTTGTCATCTTTAAATACTATTGTTTTTTTAATGGCATATAAAAATAAAGCTGCGATAATTCCACCAAGTACAGGAGATATTATCCAAGAAGCAGCAATTTTACCCATAGTTCCCCAAGCAACGATACTAAATCCGGCAGCAGCAATACCAGCACCCATAACACCACCGACAATAGAGTGAGTAGTTGAAACCGGAGCCTTAGCCATAGTAGCAAAGTTCAACCATAAAGCAGCAGCTAACAGTGCCGCCATCATAGCCCAGATAAACGAATCTGTATTTCCGCCAAAAGCATCAATATCAATAATACCTTTTTTAATTGTATTTACAACATCACCACCGGCAATTAAAGCACCAGCTGCTTCAAATACTGCTGCAATTATAATAGCACCACCCATTGTAAGCGCTTTTGAACCAACTGCCGGTCCAACATTATTTGCAACATCATTTGCACCAATATTCATAGCCATATAAGCACCAAACAATGCCGCAATTGCTAAAAACATATTATTTGGAATACCGCCTGTACTCATAAAACTATAGCTTAAAACCGCTACCATAAAAAATAAAGCGAACCCTAACCTTATAAAATCAATCCCGCTACTCTTAATTGCCTCTTTTTCCATCTTCTTCACTGTCGAAATTTCCATATTTCCCTTTCTTTTTATAACAATCTTGTTAATATTTTTGTACCTGATTATACAGCGATAACTCTTAATTAACAAAATAAATAATTCATTAAATTATGACTTTTATCCTTATTTTATTACTAAAGTCTATATAATGATTTGAATTATTTCTAAATATAAAATGGGAAGTGTTACTTATTGTCACAGCAACTATGGTTAATCTAATTTTAACTCATAATATCATTTATGACAGTTTCTCTTTGGGTAATCTCAATCTTTTTACAGGCACTTTCAAATGCTTCTTTTTCACCTACAACGAAACACATATTTTTAGCTCTTGTAATTGCGGTATAAAGTAACTTTGTATTGTGCATAATATAGTGAGAAAAAGTCATAGGGATTAAAGCTGTATCATACTCCATACCTTGAGTTTTATGAATAGTTAAACAGTATGCTAAAGAGATAAGATTATCAAGCATATCAAAATCATAAAACACTACCATATCATCATTTGGATATAAAATAATAGCTTTGTTAATTTCAAAATCAAGTTTGATTATCATCCCTAGCTGCCCATTAAAAATTCTTTTTTCTACAAAGTCAATACTGCCTTTTTTGTATTCATTCATACTTTGGGCTTTCATATTTTCATTTTTAATATGTATCACTTTATCAGTTAACTTATACTCATAAGTTTTACTTTTGTATGCTTGTCCCTTTGTGCTGTTAAATAGTTTTTGTAAATTCATATTTAAATTTTCTACCCCTAAAGTTCCACTTTTAATAGGTGTAATCACTTGAAAAAGTGTTAAGGCTTTTGAAATTTCTTTCTCTTTTATATATGAATAAGTGTCTTTCAAATAATGACTTGCAGTGTTAATTATAGTATGTAAGATCTTGGTATTATTATCATTTCTTAGCATATTCATCTCATAGTCAGTTAAGATAGCTTTTTGTGCATAATAAGATGGTATGCTTACATCTAAAAATTTAAAATCTTCATAAGTTTTGTCATACTCTGGTACTTCACCTTTTCGTATTTCATTTGCGATTGTAGCTATCGCCTGTAGTTCATTGTGTCTGTATATTTTTGTCAACTTACATACTGGTGCTAACTTAAATTTAATGGCATCTGCCAAAATATCTCCGGCACCAATAGCCGGAAGCTGTCCATCATCTCCAACAATGATAAAAATACAGTCAGGATGAACTTTTGAAATCACTTGATAAAAAGTGACACTATTTATCATACTGGCTTCATCTACAAGTATTGCTTTATATGAAAAATAATCTTTGTCACTATTTTGCATTTTTATTAGTTCAGATTGAATAGTAGCGCTTTCATAGCCAGTTGTATCACTGATTCTTTGACTTGCTATCCCACTTAACGCCATACATTTAATATCATTAAAACTTATGGTTTCTTCAATTAGTTCCAGTATTGCCCTGCTTGAAGTACTCTTTCCTGTTCCTGCATATCCAACTAACAAAACTGTATTGGCACCATCATTGATAAGTTCAACTGCTTTTTTCTGCTCTTCACTTAGAGTAAATCCTAAAGTTGCCTCTTTTTTAGTTATATAGTTTTGAAAACCGGCTACTATAGGTCTATTTGGATTTGCCTTTGCTCGTGTTTGAAAGAATTCTAAAATCCGTTTTTCTGCATTCCAAAGCATACTTGGAGCATATCTGTTTTCCGTAGTTTGATGAATATCTTTTGTACTTAAAATTTGAATTAAAACTTTTTCATACAGTTCAAACTGATTATTAAAATTTAAATTATCATCACATAAAGAATAAAGTTTATCTTTAGAAATTGAACTATTTCCATTGTTATCGCAATAATCTTTAAGTACAAAACTCATACAAGCACCAACTCTAAAAGTGCTATGCTCTTCAATGCCCAAAGCCCGACCTATCTCATCTGCTTTTTTAAAACCAATCCCTTTTATTCTAATTAGTAAATATGGATTTTCTTGAATTTTTTCTATTAAATTTTCAACTTCACCAAACTCTTGGTAAATCTTATTTATTAGATTGCTGGTAACTCCATATTGACCTAAAAATGAACCAAGTTCACGAAGATGTTTAAATTTATTCCAGCTAGTTACTATTTGAGTGAGTTTTTTATCTTTTATACCTTGTACTTCTAAAAGTACACTTGGACGATTATCAAGTATTTCACATAGTTCATCTTCATCATACTTTTTCAATAACTCTTTGGCTACTTTTTTACCTATACCTTTGACAATTTTTGTAAGAAAAAAGAAAATTTCTGCTTCTTTAATAACTAAAGAGGTAAAAGCAAACTGAACACCGTATTTTTTGTGAGTTTCCCAAAGTCCAGTTAAAAGTATCTCTTCACCCTCGAGCATCTTTAAATTTGTATCAAAATATACCCCGCAAATTTTTTGCCCGTTTGAAAGAACAGCAATACAATATTTATTTTCTTCATTTTGATAAAGAACCTTTTGTAAAGTTCCAGTAAGATTAACTTCTTTGGTGTTAGTATCCATCGTTAAATTTTTTCTTTTTGTGCTTGTCTTTTTTATAGTTGTTTTTATTTTTTTCTTTATGAAGCAGGTTGGCTTCTTTTAAAAGAAATTGTTGCTCATCTTTAAAATCTTTACTATGATTGGCAATTGTATTTAAAATTATTTGAGAATATTCTTGCAGCTTTTTTAGATACTCACTGTCAAGTCGTATTGCCTCTAATTTTTGGACAAATTCATAATTTGCAAATGTTAATTCTTTAAATAATACATAGTCAAATTCAGGGTGTTTAAGTAATGCAATAGTTCGTTTAACGAATTTTTCAAGTACTCGAACATATTTTAATCGTAATATTTTTTGATTGTGGGTGGACTTCCATTGAATTTCATCATTTTGTTTTATCATATTTTGTATTATACACAAATATTCTTTGAAAGTTTAATGTTTAAATGAATTATTTGATTGTTTTATGTCAATTTGAATAAGTACTCCACCCAGATACCAAAACACACTATAAAAAAAAGTTCCTTGCTGTATTCCTACCCTGGGGAGTTGCTTTTAAATATAGTTGTAAAGGTCTAAGTGAAGCAGTCAAAATATTAAATTAATATCCTCAATGCTTAACTTTTTAAAATATTTCGAATTATAATCTATTTTTACTTAAAGATATAGTTGTTTTGAATCAATATCAATAGAAATTTAATAAAATAAGGTTATGAAATTGGTATAGCTATACGAAAACAAACCCCTTTTTCTGTATTAATTGCTTCTATTTTACCGTTATGATGTTTAGAAATAATAAATCTGGACATATAAAGTCCTAACCCTACGCCATTTTTTTCATCTTTGGTTGAAAAATACGGTTCAAATATTTTATTGATATTTTCTTTTTTTACCCCTTGGGCATTATCACATATTTCAAAATAAGAGTATCTCTCTTCATCCCAGCTTTTAAGAGTAATAACCGGCTTTTCGATCTTTCGTTCAGATATGATCTCTACAGCATTTATAATGATACTTACTATTACTTGTTTTAGTTCATGTCCGTATACTTTAACTTTTTTCTCTGCTTTAAGATCTTTGACAAGTTTGATATTTTTTGAGTTCAGAGTTGAATCAATAACCGAGTGAATTTCAAGTAATATATCATTGATACAAAATTCTTTTTTCTTTTCATCCTGTTTAAAAGAATCTGAAAATTTATTTATTATTTTTGAGAGTTTTTGTGTTGTATCTTCAATTTCTTTACAAGACTCTATAAATTCATTTTTATTAAAATTCTCAAATTCAAGGTTCATCTCCATACCGCTTGCAACTGTCGAGATTATACTAAGAGGCTGCCTCCATTGATGAGCGATCATACCTAATATCTCTCCAATGGCAGCTTGTCTGGATTGTGTGATCATCAGTTTTTCTTTTTCCAGAATCTCTTTGTTTTTTGCAAAAATTTCAATGTATAAACGAAGCTTATTTATCAGCTGATCATTATCAATCGGTTTGGTTAAATAATCTATTGCTCCTAGTTTAAAGCCTTTTTGCCTGAATTCCTCTTTTTTATATGCTGCGGTCAGAAATATTATTGGTATATTATTTGTTTTTGGATTCTCTTTTATAAATTTTGCTGTTTCAAATCCATCGAGTCCCGGCATTTGAATATCTAATATTATCAAATCTACATTTTTATCATATACAATTTCCAATGCTTCTTCTCCACTGGAAGCCAGTAAAATATCTACATTTTCCAGATACTCTTCAAAAAGAGACTCAAGTGAAAATCTGTTTGCTTCTATATCATCTACTACTAATATTGTTGTATTCATTTGTTATCACCTTTTCTTTTGATATATTTTTGTTTTAGTATCAAACTGTTTAAAATTTATAAAATCCCTGTCTATCATTTCAGAATTTCCAAGAACTAAAAAGCCATAGTTATCTAATGAATCATTAAAAAGATTAAATACTTTCGTTTTTAATTTTTGGTCAAAATATATCAATACATTTCTGCAAAATATTAATTGAAATTGATTTATTATACTATCCATTGCTAAATTGTGTTCAAAAAATAGAATTTTCTCTTTTATATGATCTTTTATCGTTACAAAGTTATCATATACCTCAAAATAGTTGCTAAAACTTTCTTTACCGCCACTTTGGTAATAGTGTTTTGTAAAAAGATCATAACTACTTTTAGAATAAATTCCGTTTTTAGCTTTTTGTAGAACCACTTTATTTATGTCTGTAGCGTAAATAATACTTCTATCAAGCAGTCCAGCTTCTTCTAAAAAAATTGCGAGCGAATACGGTTCCTCTCCAGTACTGCATCCTGCACACCAAATCTTTAGTTCAGCAAAACTGTCAAGCATTGGGATAAGGTCGTCTTTAACTTTTTTAAAGATTTTGGAATCTCTAAAAAGTGTTGTTACATTTATGGAGATATCTAAAAAAAGTTTTTCAAAAACAGCTTTATCTTCAAGTACTATTTTTTTAAGTTCATCAAAATTTTTAGGTTGAGTTAAGTTGTAAAAATGATGAATTCTTCTTATTATATGATTTTTTTGATAATCTCTATAATCATATCCATAAATGTTATATATCTCTTGTAGAAATGAATCTATATCTTTGTCTTTAAACTCTTTATCGCCTTTGATAGAATTATGAATATATTTATTGATATCTTTAAGAGATAAAACAGCATCATAATTCCCACTTTTTACTGCATTATCAAGCATAGGGGTTGCTTCACACTCTTTTGAATCTTCAAGTAGTATGGTTGCTCCGCTATTTTTTAAATTTTCCAAAGAATCAGAACCGTCTTTACCATATCCACAGACAAGAAGAGTTAAAAGTTCTTGATTGTACTCCTTTGCCAAAGAGTCAAATAATACACTTATGGATGGTTTTGAAAAATGTTTTTTTTTGGTATCAATTAAAAAGATATATCCACCTGTCACTATCATATGTTTGCCTGGTGGTGCAGTATAGATTGTTTTGGGCATCACTTTTTGATTGGATATTGCTTCTGCAACTTTATAATGTGTTGTTTGATTTTGCAAGATTTTGTGTAATAAAGACTTTTTATCTTTTTGTTGATGAACAACTATAAATACAGAGATATTTGAAGGGGGAAGATTTTTAACTATATTGTTAATTTTTTCTAAACTTCCTGCGCTTCCTCCAATTCCTATAAAATCAATTTTGTTCATCTGTTTTGTAATTAAAAAACAATCTTCACAAGTGATCTCAATGTTAAAATCTTGTAAATAATGCCGTAGTGATATTTCATTGGTAAAGAGTATTGAATTGTTTCTTATTTTGGAAACTCTTTTTATAATCTTTAGAGGAATTACCATAATATTCATAAAGTTTATCTCATACGAGATATCATTATATTTTCCAGGAAAGTTTGCTTCGCAACCGCTATTCGCTACTTTTGTAGCTTTTAAAAAAACCTCTACATTTTTTGCAGACATAGATTTTTGTACTAAAATTTTTGTAAGGTTTTTTAGTTTTGATATTACGATACTCATCTGTGTTTTTTAGCTGTCCATATTTTTATTAATTGTAATAGTTTTGATATATCTATAGGCTTGGACATATACTCATTGGCACCTGCATTTAAGCACTTGTCTCTATCCTCTTTCATAGCTTTTGCAGTTACTGCTATAACAGGTATATTTTTTATACTTTCATCTTCCCTAATCTTTCCAATAGCTTCATATCCGTCCATTACAGGCATCATTATATCCATCAATACAATATCTATTTTTTTATTTTCCTTAACTTTTTCAATCGCCTCTTTGCCGTTTTTTGCCCGAACAACATCTGCACCGTATTCACTAAGTGCAGTATCAAGGACAAATATATTTTTTATATCATCATCTGCTACTAATATTGTCATACCATCAAGATTGATCTCTTCTTCATATTGTATTTCTTCTGTTTGTTCATCATATTTAACTGTATTTAAAAAATTGTTTATCTCTCCTACAACTCTTTCTTTAGAATTTGCTGTTTTTAAAATAATACTATGGGCATATTCTTGTATCTTTTCCAATTCACTATTATCAAGTTCATCTTTATTTGCATAGATAATAATAGGCAGTTTAGGATAATTATGTTTTATAAATTCACATACTTCACATGTACCGTCATTAAATCCAAGAGCAATCACGACTGTATCATAGTTGCCTTTTTTAATTTCGTTAATAGCACTTTGCGATGTTGATACACCTTTTATATTTACACCTTCACCTATTAGTTTTTTTAAGTCATTTCTTTCTTTGATATTTTTTTCTACTAATAAAAGATCTTTTATTTTTTTATTTCCAAAAGAGGCAAGATTTTTTATTACTGCTTCTACATCATCATTTAAAACAGGCTTTTGAGTATAACCTATTGCTCCTATTTTAAAAAGTGCCTCATCTTTATCTCTGCCGGAAATTATATGAACAGGAATATTTTGTAATTTAGAATTACCTTTTAACTCTTTTAAAACATCTACCCCATCAATATCAGGCAGACCAAGATCAAGCATAATCCCCTGTACATTATATTCTTTGGCTTTTTTTAGACCATTTTTACCACTAAGTGATATTAAACAATTGTAACCTTTCTCTTTTATCCCCTCATAAACAGTTGTTGCAAAAACTTCATCATCGTCAATTATTAAAAATGTTTCATCAGTATAATTTATTTTACCGCTGTCATCTTCTATCTCTTGTGGTAATTCTTTTGCAACGGTTGATAAATCAGAATCCTTTAGTAAATCAAAATCCTTTGGATTATGTGTTTCTTCTGTCTGGCTGTTTTTATCTGTAAAATTTGGAAGAGTAACTATAAATGAGCTTCCTTTTCCATCAGTTGATGATAATGTGATCTCTCCACCCATCATTTTTGCCAGCTCTTTGCTTATAGATAGACCAAGTCCTGTCCCTCCATATTCTCTGCTTGTACTTCCATCAGCTTGTTTAAACGCCTCAAAGATAAGTTTCTGTTTATCTTCAGGGATTCCTATACCTGTATCTCTAACACTGAAACGAACCGGTTTGTCGGCATTCTCACTTTTTTCAAATTTAACTGTTACAGAACCCTCTTTTGTAAATTTAAAAGCATTTGAAATAAGATTTCTTATGATTTGGCTGATTCTATCTTTATCATTTAAAACATAATTATTATACTCATCTTCTATATAAAAATCCAATCCTCTGTCATTTGCCACCACTTCAAACATATCTTTTATTTCTGTTAAAAGATCAGCACTTTTAAATCTATCAACCACCAGTTCCATTTTCCCTGATTCAACTTTTGAGAGGTCAAGTATATCATTAATAAGTCTTAAGAGTTCATTTCCGGATTTATTAATTGTGATTGCTTTTTGAGTATCTTTTTCTGTGAGATTTTTAGCTCTATTCTTACCTAGAAGATCAGATAAGAGAATGATTGAATTTAGCGGTGTTCTAAGCTCGTGTGACATATTTGCCAAAAATTCAGATTTGTATTGGCTGGATTGTTCAATCTCTTGTTTTGATTTTTCAAGTACTTTGTTATTTTGTTTTAGTTCCTGCTCCGACATCATTAGCTGTTGTTGCTGCTCTTCCATGTGAGCATTGGCTTCTTCAAGCTGCTGCTGCTGTTCTTCCATTTGTACATTTGCCTCTTCAAGCTGCTGCTGCTGTTCCTCCATCATGGTATTAGCTTCGCCTAATTCTTTGTTGGCAATCTCACTTTCGCTTAAAAGCATTCTCACCTCTTCTGCCTGACTTGTTGTTGATATTGCTGTTGCTACAACTCTGTTTGCTGCATTGAAAAAATCCATTGATTTTTGATTAAATAATTCAAATGATCCAATCTCCATTACTCCAAATAAAACTTCATTATACAATAAAGGAAAGGTGTAAGTATTCAAAGGCGGTTCACTTATTGTTCCGGTTTTAATCACCATATGTTCTCTTGTAATATTTCGTAAACTTATTGGGGTTCTCTGTAGTGCTACTTGCCCAACAGTTCCCTCTCCTAGTTTAAAAATGTTTGATAAATCTTCTCTTTGTATAAAAGCAAAACTTGCATATTGATGTAACTCTTGTTTATTTTCATCATACACATAAAGAGCGCCGATACCTGCTTCTAAATATGTACATATAAAATCGATAGATTTTTTACATACATCCTGCATATTAGATTGATTTACTAAAATTTCATTTAACTCTTTTATCCCGTCTTTTATCCAATTTTGTTCGTCATTTTCAATTTGTCTATCATTTAATCTTTCACCTAAAATATTTGTTGCATTTTTTAAAACTTCAAAATCCCCTTTGTACTCATTTGTAACTCTTCTTTCATAGTCGCCGCTCGCAACCGTATTTAAAGTGTCTCCTATATCTTTTAAAACATTTGATACTTGCGCAAGAAGTTTATTTATAAGCGGCTTTAGTTTTTGAAGATTTATATTGGCGGCACTTTGTATAATATTATCTTTAAAATTACCGTCATTTACATTTTCTACAACTTTGGCAGCATTTAAAATAAACATTTTATCCTTTTCCAGTCCTTTTTCGATTGCAGTTATATTGTTATTTATAGCTTTAGCCATTTGTCCAAACTCATCTTTTGAATCAATATCTATTAGCGATGTATTTTCTTTCTTTTGATTTAAATATAAAAAGAATTCATCAAGACCTGTTTTAAATTTACTCAGTGATAAAAGAGTATTTTTTATTATAAAAAAACTTAAAAGAACAAGAAGTGCTATCACAAAAGCTCCTAGAAGTTCCATCTCCAATATTGCTAGATTTATATAGTCTTCAAGTTTATTCATTTTTTCAAGATGAAGTTTCTCTGCAATTAGAGTCATATTGTTGGCTATTAATGTTATTTTTTCATCAGCTTCATGAAAAGATTCATGGATACTATCATCATGAATTCTTTCATCATCATGCATCTTGGCATCATTTTCTTCATGTTTATCTTCTTGTTCTTCATGCTTATGACTAAGCTGGCTTGTAATATCTATACCTGTATGAATTAAGGCTATTTTTTTACCGCTTAAGTAAAAGATATCAAACATTTCATCTAACTCTTTTGCATACTTACTGAGCTCTTTATTGTCAATTTTACCTGTAAGTTTTTTAATCTCATTAAAATCTTCCTCTAAGGTTTCATGATATTTCTCTATTTGATTGTAAATTCTTTCATACTCATTTTTATGATGAGTATCTGCAAGTTCTTCAAAAAGTCTATGTATCATAGAAATTTTATATTTGATATTACTTGAAGTTTTTAAAAGTTTTCCCTCTTTGGTTTTTAGATTTACTAAACTGTTTAAAGAATTATCAAGCTTATCCTCTGCAATTATAATTAACGCAACTATCGCTGCAGCAGCAATTGAGACAATAATAAATATTTTTACCCTCAATGTTAAATTCTTCATCTTTAATCCTTTGTCTTCTACAGTATAATTGATTTATCTCTATCAATATTGTATCTACTTTTTAATAAGTTTTAAAATAATATTAACAATTATAGAATCAAATTGTTGATTTTTGTGTAAATTTTGTTGATTGATTTTATAAATCGAGACTTTGTAATGTGGAATTGTGCAAGTATAAGGTTATTAAGACAATGGCAACTCTATAAAAAATATGGCACCATTATCTGAATTTTTGGCATACAATTTTCCATTTAGATTTTTTCTTATTATCTCTTGGCTCATATGAAGACCCAGCCCTGTTCCTTGTGATTGGTGTTTTGTAGTAAAGTATGGGTTAAATATCTTTGGTAGTATCTCTTCTGGTATTCCCCCTCCGTTATCTTCAATACTAATGACAGCTAAGTCCTCTTTTACTTCAATATTAATTTTTATCCATTTATCTTCAATATTTTTTTCAACTAAAACATCTTTTGCATTGTTAAAAATATTTATAAGTACTTGAGATAACTCTCCTACAACTAATGTGATATTTATAGGATTTGAATAGTCTATATTGTTTATTAGTTTTATATGATTGATTTTTAATGATGCACTGATAATATCTATTGCATAATTAATTTTATTTTGCAATACAACCTCTTTTGACTTTTTTTCTTCTTTGATAAAGTCCCTAAAAGTATCAATGGTTTTTGATAAAAATTGTGCTGAATTATGGAGTATATCTAAATCTTTTTTTGCTTCATCCTCGTCAAAGATTTTATATTCTATTTTAAGACTTAATCCACTTGAAACTGTACTTATTACACTAAGAGGCTGCCTCCATTGATGGGCAATATTTCCTATCATCTCACCCATTTGAGCATTTTTAGCTTGATCATATATAAGTTTATCTTTTTCCCTGTTTTTTTCAGTTTCTATAGAGATTTTTTGTTCTAGATTCTCGTTTAATTCTTTTAGTTCTTTAGTTTTTTTAGTTACCTCTATTATTAATTCTTTCTTATGTATCAATTGATTATATATTAAATATAAACCAATGACAAGTATAATAAAAGAGATAGTATTTCTAACCATAAAAATATTTAATATTTCCAAAATCTGTTTTTTATATGTATAAGAAACAATATAAGCTGTTGCATTATTACTGTTTTTTATACTCTTAATCGGTATAAAAGACAAGATGACTGCTTTATTATTATATTCTTGATATATAGCAAATGACTTTGAATTGCTTATATTTTCATTTATATATTTTTGTTGTTTGGCAATAATCTCTTTTGATACAACCACATCTTTATATTTTGGATTTTTAATTTGTGAAACCATATAGTTTTCATGTTCTATACTGGATGTATAATCTGACTTTATCTCTTTTGTTTTCCATATTTTTGCATTTATAACTTCTTTATTTACCAAAAAATGAGAGTGCATCTTATTTACAGCTGAAAGGGTGTTTTGCATATTATCTGATGAGTAGGATAGATCAAAACATCCTAAATATCTATTATTGTCATCAAATAGAGGGTATATATTTCTAAATGCATGTGAAATTTTCCCTTGTTCAAAACCATGTATCGGTTTTTTTATTTTATTTACAAGTGTTATTCCATACCTTATTTTACTTAATTCATCACCATATTTATCTGGTTTATGCATTCTTAAAAAAGTGGTATTATCAGGATGTGCAAATAAAAGAATCTTAATACCTTTGCTTTTCATAGCATTGAATCTAATATATAACATATCATAAAGTTTTTTTCTTAAAACTTCTTTTTGTTTATCATTTGCATCTAAAGACTCTGATAATATTTTTAGTAACTTTTTATTTTTAGTAAAGCTATAGTCAATGGCATCTGCATTTTTTTTATTATGATAAGTTGTAATGTCATAGTTTAGTTTAAGATCTTTTATGGAATTTTGTAATTCATTAGATATCTGTTGATCTTTAGTTATGCTATTGATATTGTATATAATTGTATACACTATAATAAATACTAATACTAATATGATTTTAAATTTTAAATTCTTCATTACAATATATTATAGTATTTAGTTTCTTTAATATCAATTTTACTTATTATTTTTCGGTCAAAGCCATACTTGTACCAGATTTAAAAGGATCAAGGAGATAGTCTATAATAGTTCTTTGCCCAATATTAATATTTGCTGTTACTTGCATCCCCGGTACTAAAGCACAATTTAATCCTTTACTTTTAAAAAAGTTTTGATTTGTTTGAATCTGTACTTTATAAAAAGATATCCCTCTATCATTTGTAAAGGTATCGGGACTTACATAGGTAACTTTGCCATCAAGTTTATCAAATCTCATAGCGTCAGAAGAAGCTAACCTTACATAAGCATATTGTCCAACTTGAACATATCCAATATCTTGTGGTTCTAGTAATGCTTCAATTATTAAGTTATTATCATTTGGTACTATCTCTACTATTGTATTACCTGCTTTAATTACTCCACCAATAGTATGTACATGTAATTTTTTTATCACTCCTGCTACAGGTGACTTTATAACTGTTCTACTTTGTTTATCTTTAAATTTAAAATGCCTTTTATCTAATTGAGATAATTCTTGCTGTGCTAATTTTAGTTTTTGTTCTGCTTCTTCTATAAATTGCTGTTTATATGTTTTTAATTGCTCTTTAGCTAGTTTTACTTCTGAATTTGATTTTTTAATAATCTCATTTATACTATCAAGTTTTGTTTTTACCTCAATATGTTTTCTTAATAAATCTAAGTGAGCATATCTATTTGTTAATTCATCTTTTAATAACTTTTTACTGATGTTGATTTGTTCATTAAGGTATTCTAAATTTATCTCTAAATTCTTAATTCGTGATTTTACCTCTTTAATATCTTGATATTTTTGTTTAATAGTTTCATCTAAAGTGGATATTTGACTTTTATATCTAAGTATTATTGTTTTATGTAAATTTCTGGCATTTTCTATCATCTTTGGAATTTCTTGTTCCAATTTCTTATTAAAGATTAATATATCCTTATTGCTAATCTGTGCCTTAAGTCTTTGTATCTCAATTATTAAAAATCCAATTCTAACTTCTACTTCTCCTATATCTGCACCACTTGCAGTAGATTCTAGTTCTATAATTGGTTGATTTATTTGAACTATATCTCCCTCTTTAACTAAAATATTTTTAACAATACCACCTTCTAGATGTTGAATAAATTTTATCTCACCTTGTGGAGCCACTTCCCCACTTGCAATACTTAAAATATCAAGTGTAAAATATTTGGCCCAAAAAAAGAGGACAACCAAGCCTATTACAACTAAGGTAAGAAAAAAATATGTTGCTTTAGGTATTTTTATCTCATCATTATTTTGATTCATTATTACTCTTTTTATTTTGTTTGTTAATATTATTTTTATAATGTTGTATCCACTGTTCTTTTGAAATTACTCTAGGAGTTGTACTGTTTGATAAGTCTATATAATAATCAGCCATTCCCAGAAGATATTTATCATGTGTAAATAATATAATTGTTTTTTTCTTTTCTTTAAATTTATTTATTAAAGTATAAACAGCATGTTTCCCATCCATATCTAAAGTTTCTGTGGGTTCATCAAAAATTACAAGTTTTCCATCATTGACTAAAGACATAGCCAATGCAATTCGATGTTTAATCCCCATAGATAAGTTTTTTCCATTTTCTACAATTTGAGTTAAAATCCCTTTTTGACTTTTATCTAAAAAGTCTTTAAGATTTGAATCTTTGATTATTTGATTTAATTTATCGTCTTTAAGCTCTTCGTTTGAAAGTTTTATATTATCTAAAATAGTACCAGGTACAAATGCCGGCTCTTGAGGAAGATACATAAGCTGTGTTCTGTACCAATATGGAGCAATTTGTCGTAAATCAACTCCATCAATATGAATATTTCCCTTAGTTGGTTCAAATAAACCTGCTAACAGTTTTGAGAATGTACTTTTTCCACTTCCATTTGGTCCATAAATCATAAGTGTATTTCCCTCAACAAGCTTGAAGTTCATATTCTCAAAAATAGGTGTAGTTGCGCCAGGATATGAAAATGAAACATTTTTAAATTCAATAGTTCCATTATATTCACTTAGTGCCGTACCCGTAGTGGATTCTACAGGAATACTTAAAAAGTTATTTATTTGCTTTAAAGATGTATTCGCATCATTTATCTGCTCACTTATATGAACCGCTTGTATAAAAGGAGCTACAGCTTTAGAGGATAAAATACTTAAACCTATAAGTGATCCTATATTTAAAGTACCCACCACAACCTCTTGAGTACCTATAAAATAAACGAATATACCTACAAGTGCAGTTAAAAATTGTGAAAAAACCATAATATTTACATATTTATTATCAACTTTCTTTTTTAACTTTTCAATCCCTTCTAATTGCTTTTCCCAAAGTTCGTTTATATACTTACTGCCATTATTTATTCTAATAGTATCTGATGCATTTAATGCAGAAGATGCAATAGCTGTTTTAGATGAATTTGCAGATAAAAATAAAGCCTTGTTTTGTGAACCAGATATCATACCAATAAATATAAAAAAAGATATCACTAAAATGAAAAAAGTTACAATCAAAGACACCATAGGACTAAGCATATAAATTACAAGTAAAAATAGAAGTGCAAAAGGTATATCTACAAAGATATTAATATTTTTATATCCATAGGCTGTTTTTATTTTTTCAAGCCCTTTTATCATCTCCCCTTTAAGACTTGTACTTAACAGTTCAAAGGCTGATGTTTTTGAATTTGTCATAGCTTGAAATACTTTAAGTGATAATTTTTTATCTTCAATAGGGCTAATTAAAGATGAAAGTTGATCCCTCACTTTCTTCATAAAAACTTCAATAACTAAAACTATTAAAATACCAATAGTTAAAGTATATAAAGTCCCGTCAAGACCACTTGAAACATATTTGTTTATAAGTAAAATTACAAAAACAGGCATAGCAATTGCAAAAAGATTTATAAAAAAAGAGGATATAAGTATAAGTATAGATATTTTTTTATTGATTAATAATCTTCTTATAAGTTCTAGCATAGAATTCCTATGTTTTAATATAATAATAATTCTATCATAATACCAATAAAACAATATACTATTTTTTAATAAATTCTATTTATTAATTATAAGTTACAATACTTTAAATTTATATAGAATTAAACTATAAATCAATTCTTATATATTAGAATAAAATTTAATTAACCATAAAGATATCTTTATAATTTTTCCACCATACGCATTCCCACTCAAAAGAGTGGGAACGAGAGAAATATATGGCTATCTATGCAAATACAAAGTTATCTACATGCAAAGTACTAACATCATCTACTCCAGATAAATTAGCAATTTTTGTTAATTCAGCCACTTGTATACCGGCAGCATTACCATCATCACTATAACTAAATATAGCAGTATTGTCTGTTCCATTATCTATTGCAATCAATGTATTTCCAGTGACATCACCTGTTGTATCTATAGCAAAATTTATTTTTGACATGACATCATTTTCATCTGCAAAATTTGCATTATCCAAAATAGTAATTACTTTAAAATCAGAAAGAGCTACAGTAGCACTACTAACAGCTGTACCAATATTCCCAGTACCAACCGTTGATAAATTTATAATATTTAACATATCATTACCGGTACCAACTGTAAAGTTTGATATTGCATCAGTGCCATTACCAGCAGCTGTACTAAATACAAATGTATCATTACCAGTACCACCATCAAGTGTATCATCACTAGCTCCACCAGTAATTGTATCATCACCAGCTCCACCCGTAATTGTATCACCAGATGTATTACCTGTAATAGATAAATCTTCAGTTTGATTGCTAAAATCATAACTCATATCACCCATAACCTGTGTAATTTCTATATTTTCTACATTTACTAAATCACTATCAGATAAATTAGCAGCACTTACAGCAGCAAAATATTGAACCGTATCACCTGTACCATCACCACCATCAACTATAGCTATATCTAGTGTAGTAATTGTGTCATTTCCATTACTACCTGTAATTACATCAGCTCCCATATCACCATTAATTGTAGCACCTGAATTAGTAAAAGTCATACTACTTAGATTGATTATATCAGTTCCACCCGTACCATTTATAATTAATTGTTCATCATTAATAGTACCATCACCGGTAAAGCTAGCTGCAACTGCATTTAATGCATTTGCTTGTACGACACTAACAGTAAGATCAGCCCCTTCTTCAGTTGCTGTGATTACCTCAATAGTATTAAATGTAGCAGCAGATACATCAATATTATTATCAAGACTAACTGTATCTATACCAGCTCCACCACTTATTGTTGTATCATCATCATCAATAAATAATGTATCATCACCATCCCCGCCAATAAGAATATCAATTCCATCTTCGCCAGTTAAAGTATCATTACCAATTCCACCTGTAATAGTATCATCAGCTTCAGAGCCAACTATTGTAGAAGCCATTGTATTACCAGCAGCTGTAATAATATATCCGTCTAAGTCATTTGTTGTATCTGCTAAACTTAAATCAGTATCAATACCATTAGCAAGGTTTAAAGTAACTGTACCTCCCCCAGTTCCATTATGATAGGTGCTATCATTAGCTGTAAAGTCTGAAGTAACTGTAACAATAGCTGAAGCACCATTAGAAACATAAATACTATCAATATCTTCACTTACACCAATATCAGTTTCTATACCACCAAACCCATATATTGTATCACTACCTCCATCAACAATAATAGTATCATATCCTTCAGTATCTACTGTATCTAGATAAATAATATCATCACCGTCACCACCTTCAATCTCGTTTATACCAGCTCCACCATATATTGTATCAACACCAGCTCCACCATATATTGTATCATCACCGTCTCCACCCATAATATTATTTGCAGCTTCATCTCCAGTTAAATCATCATCAAAATTTGACCCTAAAATATTTTCAAAATTTGTTAATGTATCTCCTTCGGCATCACCATTGGCATTATTTAAACTATCTGATAAATCTACAGTTACACCTTCTGTTGAATTTTGGTAACTTACTGTATCAATACCATCACCACCATTCAAGGTATCTGCTCCAGCCAGACCTTCTAATGTATTTGCTCCAGAATCACCTGTAATAGTATCATCGCCGCCAGCACCTATAAAGTTCTCAATATTTTTAATAGTATCTTTTGCTGTACCACCTACGGTTACAGTTGCAGCAGTTGCACCATTTAAAGTTACATTAATTGCTTGACCACCTACTAGATCAACCATAGGGTCTGCCGCAATATTTGTATATGTCATAGTATCTATACCACCAAGTCCATCAATTGTATCATTACCACCAGAAGCTACAATTGCATCATTTGCCGCTGTACCATATAAAATATCATTTCCCGCAGTACCTTCAGTAACTGTTACAGGCTCAAATACATCTTCTCCCGGTGGTGGTATATAGTCATCATAATAATCATCTTCAGGAGGTGGCATAAAGAAATCACCATCTATGAATTCAGGTGGTATATAGAAATCTCCATCCATGAATTCAGGTGGTATATAGAAATCTCCATCCATAAATTCAGGGGGAAGCATTCCAAATATCATATCATCCATAAATTCAGGAGGTGGCATTCCCTCCATCATATCAAATCCAGGCATTCCCATCATGTCAGGT
>JAGLOP010000020.1 GCA_023138835.1 Arcobacteraceae bacterium | reverse complement strand
AAGAAGAGATAGTTACAAAAGATAAAAAGAATGAAACTGCTGCCGTTTCAAAAGATATTAAGAGTGAAAATAAAACTAAAGATATCTCAGTAAAAGAGGAGATAGTTGAAACAAATAATAAATCTGATATAACTACATTAAAAGATAAAAATGAGAACTTAGTTGATAATACTGAAAATAAAGATAATATAAAAGCCGCTTCGTCAGATAAAACATCATTATTTAACTCAATTATAAATGAGTTGCCAAAAGAAGTTAGAAAGAATATTGTGGATGATATAAAAGAGATAAAGTCATCTAGTAAACAATTGATATCAGAAGCCAAATCTCAACAGACAAAGATAGATTTACCAAAAGATACAAAGCAGACAATAGCAAAACAATCAGTAGAAAAAATAAATGTTAATATTACACAAAAAGACAATATATCTGCGAATATGTTTTTAGGGGCACAAAAAAATGCTAATGAACTTGGTAAAATTCAAAAGATTACCCAGAGTAAAAAAGTTTTAGAAGAGGTAAAAACAACAACAGGGGTTAAAAAAAGTGCAGATATTTTAGAGCTAAATGCTACAGATATTGAAATAACTACTGAAGGTGGTGAAAAAAAGATAGAAGTTGTGAAAAAAGATACACAAATAAAATCTATAAATAGTTTTTTAGATAAATTAATATTAGAACAAAATAAACATATTAAAAATCCAATAAATCAACCAACAACTATTTTTCCTACCGCTTCTAAAATAATAGAAAAAGCTCAAACATCCCAAACTTCGAAAATAAAAGAGACAATTGAATTAACTGTACCAAATAATGTTGCCCAGGTTTTTACAACTAAAGTTATAGGAGCTAGACAGCAAGTTGGAAGTTTTATGAGTGAAGTTGCAAGAAATATGTATCTAAATTATAAGCCGCCGGTTACCGCATTTAGATTAAATCTAAATCCTGCTAGTTTAGGCAGTATTTCAATTATGTTAAAAAGTAATAAAGCAGACAAGAGCATGAGTGTATCTATGAATATGTCAAGCACTGCGACACTGGAATCTTTTATAGACAATAAAGCCTCTTTGCAAAGTGCATTACAAAGAAATTTTAGTGAAACCAGCTCAAATATATCATTAAGTTTTGGTATGCAAAGTGACTCTTCAAACCATGCTTTTGAACAAGCAAAACAAGAGCAGAATAATAACCAATCGCAAGATATTCATATGGAACAAACTTTAATTGATGATGAGATAATACAAGATACTCAAGATTATATGTAAAGATATTTTATAGTGGAAGCTTTAGTATCTTTAATTGACCAGCCAACAGTTTTAGCTTTTTCATTATTATTAGCCAGAGTATTGGCATTTATGGCTTTTATGCCAATATTTGGACATAAGTCAGTTAATCCAACTATACGAATAGCAATTTCATTTTATTTTACATTGTTTCTATTCCCATTAGTAGATTATGATATCAGTATTATAGGGCAGGATAAATTTATTTTAGCATTGCTTAGTGAGGCCACACTAGGTCTAATCGCATCATTTTTTGTGCAAATTATATTTTCAGCTATTCAAATTATTGGAGATTTAATAGGTTATGCGACAGCTTTATCTATGGCAAATATGTTTGATCCAGCCACTGGTACCCAGCAAGGTATTGTAAGTAGATTTTTATATATGGTTGTTTTAGTTTTGTATTTTCAAACAGGTATGTATGAGATTACATTATTAATGTTAAGCCAAAGCTTTGGACTTATTGAATTGGGTACTTTTGATCTTTTTTCTTATGATGGTATATCCATTGCTATAAAAGAAGTTACAAATATGTTTGCTTTTGCATTTTCTTTTGCATTCCCTTTATTCTTTATAGGATTTATTATGGATATTTATTATGGATATGGTACAAAATCAATGCCGGCATTTTCTCCATTTGTAATCACATTCCAAATAAAATTTACGTTAATATTTATTTTTATGATGCTTGGTTTTGAAATATTTGCAGATGCATTTAAAGCATATTTTATGAATAAATTTTATTAAGAAAAAGGAGGGGTAAATTATGGCAGATGATGAAGATGAAAAAACTGAAGAACCCACCTCCAAAAAGATTGAAGAAGCAAGAGAAAAAGGAAATGTAGGTAAATCCTCTGAAGTACCGGGTGCTGCTATATTATTCTTTTGTTCAATATATTTATTGTTTTTTTCACAACAAATGTTTATGGAATTAAAAAAAATGATGTTATATATTTTTAGTTTTATAGGTCATGATATGGACGGTACAATATACTTTACTATAACACATACCGTAATTACCTCTTTGCTTTCTGCTTTAACACCTTTTTTTATTTTAGTGCTTGTAATGGCTTTTGCTTTTAATGTAATGCAGTTTGGTTTTATACTTACTCCATTGAAGTTGGAATTTAGCAAGCTTAATCCAATAAGTGGAATAAAAAATGTTTTTAGTATGAAAAAAATATTAGAAGCTTTGAAACTTATGGCAAAATTAACTATTATTATTATAGTGATGTATGTTATTGTTTTGTTTGTAGCAAAAGATATTTTGGCAATGATGGATATGGGAATTGGTGCTTCAATTAATGAAATTATAAAATTAACCGGATATTTTGTAGCAGCTATTTTGTTAATTATAATCATTTTTGCTATAATAGATTTTTATTTTACAAAGTATTATTATATTAAGTCTTTAAAAATGTCAAAACAAGAGATTAAAGATGAACATAAGCAAATGGATGGAAATCCAGAGATAAAAGGTAGAATTAGAAGTATTCAGATGAAAATGGCTATGCAAAGAATGATGAGTGATGTTCAAGATGCGGATGTTGTTATTACAAATCCTACTCATTATGCAGTAGCATTAAAATATGAACAAGGCACAGCATCTGCACCAAAAGTAATAGCAAAAGGTATTGATTTTATAGCATTAAAAATAAAGGATATTGCTAGAGAAAATGATATTCCGATAATAGAGAATCCTGCAATGGCAAGAGCCCTTCATGATCAAATAGAAGTAGGTCAAGAGATACCGGAAGAGTTTTATCGGGCAATTGCAGATATTTTTAGTTATATATATAATTTAAAAAAACAATAAATAGGAAATTTATGAAAAATATAATACTTACATTTTTAATGATAACTATCTCAAGCTATGCAAAACAAGATTTTTATTATAGTTTTATAAATGAGGATAAAAGTCAAATTGCAGAGTTTAAAAAACAAGAAATATTAACAGGAAACCACAAATTACAGACCATAAAAAGACTTATAAGAGAAGGTCAACTTGAGAATGCTTATAATCAAATGGTCAAGTTCAAAGAGAAAAATAAATTAAAAATATTAAATTCCGGTATTATACTTTTATACTCAGAGATATTATATAAACGAGGTGGTACGAAATTTTCAAAAGAAGCTATTGCATTATTAGAAAATGGAATTAACAATTCTAAAATACAAAGAGAAGATTTGCTAGATGCGTATAAATTATTGGTGGTACTAAATTTAAATATTAATAAACCAAAAGAAGCTAAATATTATGCTAACTCTATTTCAAAGATATTTGATGACCCAGTCGCAAAATCCTTTGGTAAGATTACATTATCACAAATAGCAATTCATAAGCGGCAATATAAAAAAGCTATTGATGTCTTATACGAAATATTAGTTAAGACAAAGAATTTAAGTGTAGCAACAGTTGTCGCAGATGAGTTATATGATGCTTATATATTGGCAGGCGAAGATGAAAAAGCTTATGATCTAGCTGGAAAGGTATTGAAAAAGAATATCAACTATTATGCTAATGACAGTTTTTTAGCTTTAAAAAAAGTTGATAAATTAATTGATGCTAATATGCCTAATTTCGCTATAGATATTCTAAAAATGCTTTTAAATAATGCAGTTGAAGAAGAGAGTGTAAATAAGTTTAAGTTTAGATTAGCAAATGTATATATGAAAATTGCAGGAAGGAATACCTTTTATATGACATTGGCTAAAGAGTTATATAAAGATTTAATGGTACAAAAAAACAAGACTCCATATTACAGTCAGGTTAAAATTTCAATGGATGAAATTTTAATGAGAGAAGGAAAATTAGAACCATCAAAAATTTTAACTAAATATTCTGAATCTGAAGTTATGGAGCAAAAGGTACTTTTACAAGAATTACTAAATTCTCATAAGCAAAAAGATTATGAATCGATACGAAAATTAAAACATATTTATCGAAAAATAGCTACTACAATTACACAACGATTTGGATATAAAAATATTGATGAACTTTTTGATATAATTAATGCAGATATGATCAGATTTTATTTAGAAAATGAAAAATGTATAGAATTATCACAAGTTCTACATCTTGTAAGAGATGAAGCATTACAAGTTTTAATTGAGAATAATACCAGTAGAACACAGCTTTTTGATTGTTTGACTGAAATTCCGGATGAAAGATCTTACAATATGGCAAAAAGCAGTTTTAAAAGACATAAAGATGCAAGTTTATATTTATCTTTAGAAAAGGTTGCCATATTATTAAATAAAATAGATGATGCTTATGAATTTATTCAAAAGATTGATATGAATAATGATTCAAAAATAAAAGAGGAAGAATTTTTATATCGATTTTTAGTATATGGAAAATTAAATAATGCATCAAGTATGGAGCAGTTTTTTAGATATACAAATAAGCATCCTGAATATATAGAAGCTAACGAAGACAACCCTCTAATAATAGATTTTTATTATCAATATTACTTGTATCTTCAAAAAAATAATGATGAAAATGAAGCACAAATTATTTTAAATAAATTATATAAAAAGCAGCAGGATATGAAAGCTTTTGTATATTCTCCATTTGTAGATTTAGAGTTAGTAAAGGAAGCCAAGCTTGATGATGATTATGAGACCGCTTTAAATTATCTTGACATGGTTATAAAACAAACTCGAAAATTAAGTGATAATAATCTTGCTAATATATATTATGAGATGGCAAGGGTATACGAGTATTTAGGAAAAGAAAATAGATATAAAAAAAGTATTCAAAAGTGTAAAAGTTTAAAAGATGCAGATAACTTTTATAAAAAAATGTGTGACAGGTTATAAAAGTATTGAGAAAGAAGTGTTAAATTAATGAATTTGGATGATATATTAAATAAATTAGATGATAAGGATTTATTCGTACCCTTTGGTCGTATTGTAAATATTAGCAGTACTTCTATTAAAGCAAGCGGCTTAGAAGTTGCTATTGGTGATATTGTTAAGATTGAATCCCAAGAGCATTTGTATTCTGTCCTTGGTATGGTTGCTGCTATTCATAGTGATGATTTTACTATTATACCTTTTTCTTTTATTGATGGTTTTAGAATACATGATAAAGTTTTTCTACAAAAAGAGGGGTTAAGTGTACCTTGTGGTTATGGTTTACTAGGAAGAGTTGTAAATGCTTTGGGAGAACCTATAGATGACAAAGGAAGAATTGAAAATTTAGAAGAAAATTCTCCAATAAACAAACCGTCTTTGTCTCCACTGGAACGTGGAATTATAGATCAAAAATTTTCAACAGGAGTTAAGGCAATTGATTCTATGTTAACTTGTGGAAAAGGACAAAAAGTAGGGATATTCGCAGGAAGCGGTGTTGGAAAATCTACATTGATGGGGATGATAGTAAAAGGTTGTGAAGCGCAAATCAAAGTTATTGCTTTAATTGGGGAAAGAGGTCGTGAAATACCTGAATTTATACACTATAATCTTGGAAATAATTTAGAAAATACAATTATAGTAACAGCTACAAGTGATGAATCAGCATTGATGAGAAAATATGGTGCTTTTACGGCTATGGCAATTGCAGAATTCTTTAGGGACCGCGGACATGATGTGTTACTTATGATGGATTCTGTGACAAGATTTGCTATGGCTCAAAGAGAGATAGGTTTAAGCAGCGGAGAGCCGCCCGCTTCCAGAGGTTATCCACCATCAGTATTTGCACTTTTACCACAATTAATGGAGAGAGCAGGTTCAAATTCTAAAGGAACTATTACCGCTTTTTTTACCGTACTTGTAGAGGGAGATGATATGAGTGATCCAATATCTGATCAAAGCAGGTCTATTTTGGATGGGCATATTGTTTTAACAAGAGAACTGACAGAGCAGGGGTATTATCCGCCTATAGATTTACTTCAAAGTGCTTCAAGAGTTATAGATAAAGTTATTACAAAAGAACAGTACAATAGTGTTTTAAAATTAAAAAGAGTATTAGCATTAATAAAAGAAAATGAAGTTTTAATTCGTGTTGGAGCATATAAGCCGGGTATGGATAGAGAATTAGACCTGGCTTTATCTAAAAAAAATAAAATTAGAAGTTTTTTAACACAAGAAACTGAACAACTCCAAGAATTTGGAATCACGCTAAATACATTAATGGAAGTGGCAAATAGTTAATCTAATTTTAAGAAATGATGAATTTTAAGGTTAGATTAAAGTTAGTGTATGTATAATTAAAAATGTTATTTTATAGGATAATTGCTTTTTAATCATAAAAAGGATAGTATTATCTATAAAAAATAAAGATATATAGTAACAAATAGGGGGTGTTCAATGATTGATATGACTAGTCACATGATGAGCCGTATTTCAAACTTAAATGCGGAAAATGAACGAATCTCATACCAGATGAGTACAGGTAAATCATTAGAAAATGGTAGTGATGATGTAGTTAAGTATTCTAAGTTATTAGATATTGAAGATAATATAAGAGTGTATGAAGGTTTGGAAATTCAGATTAATAAAACTACAGCTCAAAATGCAGTTTCTGACAGTTCAATGGATGAAATAAAAACAACTATAGATTTAATAAAAGTTGATTTGTTAAAATCTTTAAACGCCGGTATGGATGACAGTGCAAAAACAGCTATAGCTACTAATCTAGAAGGTCTTAGAGAAAATTTATTTTCCATAGCAAATACAACAGTAGATGGAGAATATATATTTACAGGTTCTCAAACTACCAAACAAACTTTTACAAAAGATGCCAATTTTGATGCAAATGGAAAAGTTGACTTTGGAGGTGATGCATTTTTAAGGTCAGTTGCGGTTGAGCCTAATACTTATCGTGAAAGAGGAGTTACCGCTTATGATGTATTGATGTATAATACTTCTACTGCAGGTGATGGAGGGCAGTTGTCATTTAATGAAGCTGAGAGGATTATTGATGAAAATGGAAATGAGTGGAAACTAAATAGTGCAAAAGATAAAATTCAGCAGTATGATAGAAATGGTGTATTAGAAGTTCCTGCGGTTGAAGTAGCTCTTACAACATCTGGAACACAAACAACATATACTACTGCAGCAGGCGCAATTACCGGGACTAGGTTTTTAGAAGCTAAACACAATTTTTTTGACGAATTAAATATAATGATAAATGCTTTACAAGGTTATGCTACTGAGCAAGACGCTACTTCTGCTGATTATGGCAAAAAAACAACAACTGTTACAAGTACTGAGATGGAGGCTATTTTAAGAACCTCACTTGATAATACTTCACAACAATTTGATGCAACAAATATTGGACATGCAGAACTTGGTGGAAGAAATAATATTTTTAATATTGCATTAGAACGAATTGAAACTAAGTCAGTGCATTATAATATCTTAATGCAAGAGGTTGGCGGTGCAGACTTATCAAAGCTTGCTATGGAGTCAAAATCTTTAGAGATGACATATCAAGCGTTATATTCAACAGTTTCAAAAATGTATTCATTGTCATTGATGAATTTTCTTAAATAAATTTAAATAATATATGAATTTAAAAAAGATTTTTTCAAAAGATTTGGTAATGGTTGCACTTTTTGTTGCAATCATTGGGATTATTATTATTCCGTTACCAAAAGCTTTTTTAGATTTCTTTTTAGTTATTTCATTAACCTTATCACTTTTAATTTTACTGGTTTCTTTATATATTATAAAACCGTCAGATTTAACAACTTTTCCAACATTACTTTTAATACTTGCATTATTTAGACTATCATTAAATATTGCAACTACTAGATCTATTTTGAGTGAGGGGCATAATGGACCTGATGCGGTTAGTGATATTATAGCCGCTTTTGGGGAGTTTGTTGTCGGCGGTAATATGGTTATAGGTATTATCATATTTATTATATTGGTAATTATTAATTTTATGGTTGTTACCAAAGGTGCTACAAGGGTTGCTGAAGTAACTGCAAGATTTAGTTTAGATGCACTGCCAGGAAAGCAAATGGCTATAGATGCTGATTTGAATGCGGGATTTATAGATGATAAGCAAGCTCAAGAGCGAAGAAAAGTGCTTCAGGGAGAAGTTGCATTTTATGGAGCTATGGATGGGGCATCTAAGTTTATAAAAGGTGATGCTGTTGCCGGTATTATTATTACCATAGTAAATCTTATTGGCGGATTGTTAATAGGTATGTTTCAACATGATATGACAGCTGCTCAAAGTGGAGAGATTTATACTATTTTAACTATTGGTGATGGACTTGTTGCTCAAATACCTGCTCTTATACTATCAACTGCAACTGCTGTTATGATAACTCGTTCAAATGCAGATGAAGGTAATTTTGCCAGTACTTCAATAGGACAATTAGCTAAAGACAGCAGATCTTTAATGATGGTTGGTATAGGATTGTTTTTATTTTCTATGATACCGGGATTTCCTGTAGGTATTTTATTAGCTATGGGATTATTGCTTTTTATGACAGGTTATATTATTTATATGATAGAAGAAGATAGAGATAATGCTTTCACCAGATTTTTTAAAGAACAACCAAAACAAAAAGGTAAACCAACACCAACAGATATTGATAAGATTAAAGAACAAAAAGCTAAAGCAACTGTTCAGAATGAGGAAACAACATTAGAGCGAACTATGAAGCTGGAAGTTTTAGAATTAAAATTGGGTGCCAGATTATTACAATTAATTAGAGGGGACAGTGAATTACTTGATAAAATCAAAGGTATTAGAAATACTATTGCAGGTGAACTTGGATTTGTAATACCACAAATAAGAATTGCCGATGAACCAACACTAGGTACAAATGAATACTGTTTATATTTAAAAAGAATCCCAATATCAAGAGGAAATGTTGAGTTAAATCAATTACTTGCTATGGGAGGGATAGGTGGTGCTGCAATATCCGGGAAAAAAGTCAAAGAACCTGTTTTTGGATTGGATGCCACTTGGATAAATCAAGATTTAAAAGATGAAGCTTTACAAAAAGGTTTTACTGTCGTTGACGCACCCACTATTATATCTACACATATCTCTGAGACTATTAAAAAACATGCAGAAGATATAATTACAAGACAAGATATTGTTAATGTTATAGATAGATTAAAAGAGAATTTCCCTATAGTTATTGAAGAAGCTATGAAAGTGACTACTTATGGGGTATTATTAAAAGTTTGTAAAGATTTACTTCATGAAAAAATTCCAATTATAGATATGCTCACAATTGTAGAATCAATTGCTGATATTTCAGAAGTTACAAAAGCTCCAGATATATTACTTGAGCATGTGCGAGCTAAATTATTTAGATTAATCACAAATAAATTTAAAAGTAGTGATGGAATATTGCATATTATTACTATTAAAGGTGAGTTAGAACAAGAATTTATGGGTAAATTACAAGAACAGCATGGAGTGAGTCACTTAATGCTTAGTATTTCAGAGATTAATAATCTAGTAACAAAAACCAGAGAATTGATAACATCACTTGATGATAAAGGCATATCAGGGATTTCTATGGTTGTAGATCCAAGTTTAAGAAAACGAATTTCTGAAATATTTGAGAAATTTGGATTAAGTATCGGGATACTAAGTCACTCAGAACTTGACCCTAAAGCAGAATTTGCAATTGAAGGTACTGTGGAATTCTAATTTGGCATAGGATTATAACTCTTTTTGACAAACAGCCTTTCCAAAATGCCATCCTTGCATATATGTAATACCTATACTTTCAACTTTTGAAGATATCTCTTCAGAACTAACAAACTCCGCTACTGTTTTTATTCCCAATTTAGTACAAAATTCAGAAATAGTTTCAACGATAAGAGCCTGCTTAGGTAATCTGTCGATATCTTTTATCAAAGATCCATCAATCTTGACAAAATCTATGTTTAAAGCTTCAAGCATATTAAAATTAGAGTATCCTGCACCGAAATCATCAACACCGACTCTACAATTATAACTTCTTACTTCATCTATGAAATCTTTAACCATACTAAAGTCTTCTATCTCTTCACTTTCCAATAGTTCAAACTCCAATAAGCTTGCTTCATCTTTGTTTTCTTTAAGCATTGTAAAAATAAATTCATTTGTATCTTTATTTATAATATCTTCATATGATATATTAACTGATATTCGTAAGTTTTTTTCTTTAATTACTTTAAGTGCACCAGTAAGCATAATCTTAATAATCATAGGGAAAAGTCTAGCCCTTTTTGCTATTGGTAAAAATTTATATGGCGCTACTTCTGTACCATCATCTTCAATATATCTAATCAGTGCTTCATATTTATAGACTTCTTTAGTTTGAGAATCTACTATTGGCTGAAAAAATGGTTGAAAATGTCCATCAAAAGCACCTAATTTTAATTTCTTAATCCATCGTAAATTTTCTTCAAAATCTTCTTTTTGCTCAAATAATTTTTCTTCGTAAACCATAAGGTGAACAAATGATTGTCTAGCCTTTTGCACAACCCTTTGTGCATATTCATAAGCATGTTTGTCATCAGAAGCAGCTATCCCTATAGTAACACTAAGAGATATATCATAATTATTTATTTGTAGACCATGCAGGTCAATATCTTTCGTAAAGTCTTCACATAATTGTTTTAAATTGTCAAGAGATTTTTCATCATGTTTAGCTAAAACCATAAATTTATCTGCACCAACACGATATATTTTATAATCATTTATAAAATACGACTTCAGCTTTTTGGCAAAATTTACAAGAATATGGTCACCGTTCTCCTCACCGTACAAATCATTCAGCACTGAGAATTTATCAATATCCAATAAAGCAACAAGAGAGTTTGTTTCACTTTCAAATGCTTTAATTAAAGCATTCCTATTTGGTAAATGAGTTAAAACATCACGATATAAATCTCTTAATTCATGATAAAGTAAAGATTGTGACATTGTATCAATAAGCTTTTTGATATTAACTGGTTTTAATACATATTTATCAACACCAAGATCAATAGCTTCTAATAAATATTCACTATTTTGGAATGCTGTTGCTACTATAATAGGGATATCAGGATTAATCTCTTTAATCTCTTTTGACATCTCTAAACCACTCATATGCGGCATATTTACATCAGTAATAATTAAATCTATTTCATCTTGATGATTTTTAAAAAGTTCTAAACCCTCTTGACCATCTTCGGCAATAAATTGTGCTTTTGTAAAATTTTGCAATATACCAACAGTTACATCTCGTAAATCTTTTTCGTCTTCACAATATAAAACGGTAATATCTTTTAATCTTTGAGTATTTAAATTCATATCTATATATCTTCTTTTATAATTAGTTATTAGGTATAATACAATAAATTTAATTAAGAGTGAATAATGAATAATGAAATACTAATTATTAACACAGGCGGGACTTTTAATAAAGTTTATGATGAAATAAGCGGAGAGTTGATAGTTTCTCAAAATAACAATGCAATAAATAAGATTTTACAAATTTCCAAAATATCGGATATAAAGATTTTTGGATTAATTTACAAAGACAGTTTAGAAATAAATAAAGATGATAGAAAACAACTGATTAAATATATAAAAAAATCTAATTATGATAAGATTATCATTGTTCATGGTACAGATACGATAAATAAAACAGCTTTATGTTTAGCAAATAATCTTAAAAATAAAAAAATAGTTATGACAGGTGCTATGAAACCTTTTAGTGTCAATCCAATAGAGGCGACTTCAAATTTGATGAGTGCAGTTGGTTTTTTAAAAATTTGTCAAAAGAATAATATTTATATTTGTATGCATGGACTTATAAAAAAACATACTAAAATTATAAAAAATAGAGAATTGAGAATTTTTGAGTGTCGATAGTTAAATGTACCCATTGTCATCTTGAGTTTGATGAAAAGGTGATGATAAAAGAGCCGCAAAACCCAGAATTAAATTTCTGCTGCAACGGTTGTCAAGGAGTTTATCATCTTTTAAAAGATGATGGGCTTGATAGCTTTTATGACAAGCTGGGAAACAATACACTAACTCCTCCACTTCAAGCCCATGACGATTTAGATAGATTTGATTTGGAAACTTTTGAAAAACGATATGTAAAAATCACCGAGGATGGATTTAAAAAAGTAGATTTAATAATCGAAGGGATTCATTGTGCTGCTTGTATATGGCTAAATGAGAAAATATTACATAAAACAGATGGCATAATAGAGGCAAATATTAATTTCACAAACTATAAAGCAAAAATTATATGGGATGATGAACAAATAAAGTTATCTGAAATAATAGCTAAGATACAAAGCATTGGTTACAACGCATATCCTTATGACCAAACAAAAAGTGAAGAAAAAGCAACTAAAAATAAAAGAGATTATTTTATAAAAATGATGGTTGCCGTATTTGCCAGTGTAAATATTATGATGTTAGGTGTTGCTAAATATAGTGGATTTTTTAGTGGAATTGATGATGATATATTAAATTTAGTACATATAGGAGAATTTATTTTAACTACTCCTGTATTATTTTACAGTGGTATAATCTTTTTTCGTGGAGCTTATTATGGATTAAAGAATCGCATTATTAATATGGACTTTTTGGTCATCGCAGGAGCCAGTTTAACCTATATTTATTCTTTATATATTTTATTTGGAGGAGATGGCCATAGTTATTTTGACAGTGTTACTATGATAATCACTTTTGTTCTTGTTGGAAAATATCTTGAAGTTTTGGGTAAAAAAGGGGCAGCTGATACTCTTGATAAAATAAAATCTCAACTTCCGACTGAAGCTACAATTGTAAGTGACGGCGTTAAAAAAATTGTAAGTTTAGAAGAGATTAAACTTGATGATATTATTGAGATTAAAGTTGGAGAGAAAGCCAGTGTTGATGGTATTATAATTAGCGGTGCCAGTTCATTTGATGAAAGTAGTATTAGTGGTGAATCTGTTCTAGTTACAAAAAATATTGATGATAAAATAATAAGCGGGACTATAAACTTAGATTCTGTAATTAGATATAAAGTAACTTCTGACTATGAACATTCTACTTTAAATAATATTGTAAATATTATAGAAGATTCACTGGCAAGTAAGAGTGATATTGAAAATACCGCAAATGAACTTTCAAAATATTTTTCTATAACTATTTTAACTATTGCAGTTTTGAGTTTTCTTGGTTGGTATGTTTATAATGCGGAATTTGAAAATGCTTTAATTATTTCTATTTCGGTGATAGTTATAGCTTGTCCATGTGCTTTGGCTTTGGCTACCCCAATCGCTTCTTTAATCGGAATTAGCTGGTTGGCTAAAAAAGGAATATTATTTAAAGAGGCAAAATATATTGAAACATTCGCAAAAGCAACCACTTTGATACTTGATAAAACAGGGACGATAACTAAGGGGAAGTTAAAAGTGCTGAGTGTTGAGGGTGAAGTGTTAGGTGAAGAAGAATTAAATATACTTTATTCTTTGGTTGATAGTTCTACTCATCCGGTAAGTTGTGCTGTTAGAAAATATTTGGAAAACAATTATAAAAATCTTAAAACTTTAGAACTAGAAGATATAAAACAAATTCCTGCTGTTGGAATGAGTGCTAAATTTAAAGAATTAAAAATTTTTGGCGGTAAAGTGGATAATAAAAAAGAGTATGAACGAACAATTTATCATTTTATAGTAAATGATAAAAATATAGCAACCTTTGAACTTGAAGATGAGATAAAAGAAGGGGCATATGAGATAATCTCTTCTTTACAAAATATAAAAGTAATTATGTGTACAGGTGATAATGAGAAAGTAGCTTCAAAAGTTGCAAAAGCTGTTGGAATAAAAGATTATAAAGCGAATATGAATCCAATACAAAAAGCACAATTTGTAGATGAATTAAAACAAAATGGTGAAATTGTAATTATGGCAGGAGATGGTATAAATGATGCACCGGCACTTAGCACTGCTGATATTGCAATGGCTATGGGAAATGGTGCAGATATAGCAATTGCTATAAGTGATGTTGTAGTTTTGAATAATTCATTAGATGCGATAAGAGACAGCTTTAGAATATCAAAACGAACATATAGCTTTATAAAACAAAATTTAGCAATCTCTTTAGTGTATAATATAGTAACAATTCCATTAGCAGTAGCCGGTTTTGTAATACCATTGGTTGCAGCACTTTCTATGAGTTTGAGTTCGTTGCTTGTAGTTGGAAACAGCCTGAGAATCAAAAAGGATTAAATTATGACAGAAACATTAACGATGATGCTGGTAGTAGGACTTGTTTTAAGTTTTACTATATTGGGTATTTTTATCTGGGGTGCAAAGCAAGGGCAATTTGATGATGGTGAAAAAATGATGAGTGGTTTGCTGTTTGATTCTCAAGAAGATTTAAATGATGCTATTGAAAAAGAGAAAAAGGTAAAATCTATAAAAGAGATGAAATCTCGTAAAAATAAGACTAAAGAAGATAAAAACTCTTAAAATCAGATACTAAAAAAGCCAACTACTAAAAAGTAGTCGGCTTTAAGAATAAATTATTAAATTTAATTAATTATTTACCAAGACCTGTTGAAGATAAATCAGCATCACTATATTTAGCAACTTGACCTTTCATAACACCTTTCATTGGTCCACCATAAGTTCCATTTTTGTAACCTATCATAGAAGCACTTACTTCAGCTTTTGTCATATCACTAACGATTTTAGATTTACCTAAAGCTTTCTTTTCAAAGTTTGCACCGTGACAACCTTTACAAGCTCCTAAATTCACTGCTGCAAATGATGCAACACTTAATACTAATGTTCCTAATACGATTTTGTTCATATCTGTTCTCCTGTTTTTAATTTCGTAAGTATTTTACAACTACTTAACTTTATATATTCTTATATAAGTCCTAAATAGTCGTTTTAACATATTTCCCTTACACAATGAAAGTATAGGATTAAATTGTGAACTTATTGTGAAGTTAATTTATATAAATATTATTGTAAAATGTATTTTATGAAAAATAATGTATTAATAATTTCAAATCTTACTTTTGGCTATGTGAGAGATAAATTGATTTTCAATAATTTCTCTTGTAATTTAAACAAAGGTGAAGTAGTTTCAATAGTAGGAGAGAGCGGCAGTGGAAAGAGTACATTATTTGAACTTATTTGTAAAAATTTAAAACCATTAGAAGGTTCAATTAAAGTACAAAAAGTAAGTTCAATATATCAGGATCCTTACAGTTCATTTCATCCATCTTTTAGTATAATAGAACAAATTAAAGATGTGGTTTATGATATGAATGAATTGGATGAAATATGTGAAAAGTTATCATTAGATAAAGTATTGCTAGAAAAAAAACCTCATGAATTAAGCGGTGGACAACTTCAAAGGTGCAGTATTTTAAGAAGTATTTTAATGAAACCTGATTTACTCCTTGCAGATGAGCCGACGAGTGCATTAGATAATGTAACAGCGTTAGAAGTGATGCAGCTTTTAGTAAAATTTTTAGATAGATTTGGAATACTTTTAATAACACATGATGAAAGTTTAGCTGCATGGTGTAGTGATACAATAATAAATATAGATAAATAGAGGCAAAATGGTAAAAAAAGCATTAGTATTATTAAATATGGGCGGGGCTAGAAATAAAGATGAGTTAGGTACTTTTTTACTCAATATGTTTAATGATAAAAATATTCTAAGTATCTCAAATGATACCATTCGTTCAATGGTAGCTTCCCTAATTGTGATGTTAAGACATGATAAGGCTTGGGAAAATTATGAAAAAATTGGAGGAGAATCTCCTTTGCATAATTTAACTGATAAATTAGTTACCACACTGCAAGAACATTTACCGCAATTTTTTGTTACAACTGCCATGAGATATACCTCACCATTTTCTCAAACTGCAATTGCTAGAATTCAAAAAGAAGATATACAAGATGTTATTTTATTACCACTTTATCCACAATATTCTACAACCACAACCAAATCAAGTATTGATGATTTTATTGAGCATGCCAAGGGGGAGTTTAATATTGAAATAATAGAACCTTTTTATAAAAATGAATTATATAATCAAGCTGTTTGCAATGAAATTATCAAACAACAAGGTAAATATAGTGATTATCATTTAATATTTTCTGCACATGGATTACCTCAAAAAATTATTAAAAAAGGTGACCCATATCAGAAGCAAACAGAAGAACATGTTGAAATTTTAAAAGAAAAGTTATCGCATTATGCTACAACTTTTGAATCTATAAATTTAGCTTATCAATCAAAGGTTGGACCTATGAAATGGCTGCAGCCAAGTCTTGATAAAACTCTTGAATATTTTAAAGATAAAAAAGTGATAATTTATCCAATCTCATTTATAATTGATAACAGTGAAACAGTTTTTGAACTTGATATTGAATATAGAGAATTAGCCCAAAAGTTAGGGATTAAAAATTATAAAGTTTGTAGTTGTGTTAATAGTAATGAAAAATTTATTGAAGCAGTGAAGGAGCTTGTAGATGAAAAATGATGATTTAGAGATAAAAAATGCACTTTTGAGTTTAGCAAAAAGATCCATAAAAGATCAATTAAACGGTACAAGCAGCATAGATAGTGAGAAATTAATTAAACAGTTTCCTATATTGGCACAAAAAGCAGCAACATTTGTAACTTTGACAATTGATAAAAAGCTTAGAGGATGTATAGGTTCTTTGGTTCCATATAATACACTTATTGATGATATTGAACAAAATGCCAAAAAGGCTGCCTTTGGAGATCCTAGATTTTCCCCTTTAACACAAGATGAATTTGAAAATACAGATATCGAAATATCACTTTTAAGCAAAGCTGTTAAAGTAGAATACTCATCAATGCACGACTTGGAAAATAAAATCAAAATCGGTGTTGATGGTATGATTATAAAACAAGGATTTAAACAAGCAACATTTTTACCGCAAGTTTGGGAACAACTTCCAAGTTTTGAACTTTTTATGGATCATTTGTTTGCCAAAGCGGGGATTACTGATTTGGATACTGCACCGGAAGTATTTATATATCAAGTTGAAAAAATAAAATAAAAAGTTGCAATACCTTAAACAAAAACTTTTATATCACTAAGGAGTTTGCCTATGAAAATAAAAATGTTAAATATTATGAATGGTGTATATTGGGTAGAGATACCGGATATTGATATGAGAATATTATGTGGAACACCGGCAGACAGTGTTAAACATTTAATAAAAAAAGGTCTCATCATGAATACGCAAAAGAATGGTATTTCATATGAAACAGGACCAAATGCCGTGCTTTTATCTGATAAAATGGTTCAAAATTCTTTATTCTCAAATCTTACAGAATTTCCAGTACTTCAAATGTTATACAAGCAGGGTATGATAATTCCAAACCATCCAAATAATGATGGAGTAAAACCCTTATTGATTGGAGATAAAAAGCAAGTTGATATTCAAATGGAGTATATTTTTACAGGAAACTATGGTCTTTCAAGTATAGATGAACTTATTCAAGCCGGAGCCGACGAGGATTTAGCCAGAAAAATTATGAAAATGAAATTAAAATTTGCATTTGGCAATATGAAAAATTCTCATGATTTACTTGATTCTGTTAATGTTGAAGAAAATTGTAAAACTAAAATAAAAGATGAATTATATATAACAAGAGTTTCTCAAAATATTTTTGAATTTGAATATCAAGATGAAAAAGTGACTATAGATTTAAATTTAAAAGAAAATGAGATTTATCCCTCACCTTATAGATTGGGATATACAAAGATAAAAAGAGAATATTTTAGTATAATTCATATTGGAGAAGGTGATGGTTGGGATATATATAAACCGTCTATGGGAAGTATTTTAACTTTCCAAGGAAAAATATATTTGATTGATGCCGGTCCGAATATCTTAGAAACACTTCAAGCTTTAGGAATAGGGACAAATGAAATTGAAGGTTTATTTCATACTCATGCACATGATGACCATTTTGCCGGTATAACTTCTTTGTTGCAGTGTGACCATAAATTAAAATATTACAGTTCTTCAATAGTAAGAGCTTCTGTATTAAAAAAATTAGCTATTTTATTAGAAATGGAACCTGAGCAGTTGGGTGATTTTTTTGAGTTTATTGATTTAGAACTAGATGTTTGGAATTTTTTGGATGGATTAGAAGTTAAGCCAAGTTTATCTCCTCATCCTATCGAAACAAATATATTTTATTTTAGAACAATGGCAGATGATAGATATAAGATATATGCTCATTTAGCTGATATTAGTTCATTTAATGTATTAGATAATATGGTAACCAACGATAAAGAAGAATTTGGTATTTCTAAAGAGTATTGTGATGAGGTAAAAGAATTATATTTAAAATATGCTGATATTAAGAAAATTGATATTGGCGGCGGTATGATACATGGAGAATCAAAAGATTTTGTAGATGATAAATCCGGTAAATTATTATTGTCTCATACATCTTTAGAATTTTCAAAGGAAGATAAACACATAGGCTCAGGTGCTTCTTTTGGAACAATTGATATCTTAATACAGTCAACACAAAATTATGATTATAAACACGCTTCTGTTTATCTTGTAGACCATTTCCCTAATGCTTCAAAGAGTGCCATTGAAATGCTTCTAAATAATGAAATAATTACTTTTAATCCCAATTCTATTATTTTAAGAGAGGATGAAATCGTTAAAAACATATATATGATAATTACAGGAAATATAGAGAGTATATATACTAATGAAAATATTCATAATATCCTCTCCTCAGGTACAATAATAGGTGAACTGCAAGGGATGCAAGAAAGTGTATCTGAAGTTACTTACAGAACATTTGGCTATGTTAATGCACTAAAAATTCCACTTAATCAGTATATGAACTTTATTAAATGTAATGACCTTTATTCCCATATCGAGCAATTGCAGGAAAAATTATATTTTTTAAATAAAACAGAGTTGTTTGGAGAATTTATATCTTCAAAGAAATTAGAAGAAATTGCGAATAATATGAAGTTATTTAAAGTTGCCACTATTGATGATATACTATTGAAACAAAAAAAGATATACATAATAGAAAGTGGAAATGTACAAATGTATAAAAATGGTGAATTGTATAAAACACTAGGTGAAGGTGATTATCTAAATTCAACAATGATGCTTTTTGGTAAAAAGAGCCAATCTGTATATAAATTTGAAGAAAAAATGGTATATATTTATTCTATAGATATAGGTATCTTTCGTGATATACCTATAGTTTTTTGGAAGCTGTATCAAGAGATACATTCAAGAGGATATGGAAAGTTTATTGAGGAAGATATACAATAAGTTACAAAGGAGTATCAAATGAGTATTAGAAAAACAAGTGTAAGTGGTACATTTTATCCGGCATCATCAGATGAGATAATAAAATATATTGAACATTTTGATAATGTTTTAAAAACTTCAAATTTTAAATTAGATTTTAATTTTATTCCAAGAGCAATTATTTCACCGCATGCCGGATATATATACAGCGGTTTTACAGCCAATGCTGCATTTAAAGCAATCAAAAATAAAATTAATCCAAAAAGAATAGTAGTAATTGGACCATCTCATAAATTTGGTTTCAAAGGTGCCAGTGTGTCACTTTATGAAGTTTACGAAACACCTTTGGGAAATTTAGAAATAGATTTAGAGTTTGCACAACACTTAGAAAAGAAATATGATGTTTTAACTTTTGATGATAAAGTACATCAAGAACATTCTACAGAAACTCAAATGCCGTTTATCAAGCATTATTTTCCAGATACTAAAGTAGTAGAGATAGTTTATAGTGATTGTGAATATCACAGTCTTTCAACAATAATAGATGAAGTTTTAAGCGATGAAGATAATTTTGTTGTAATTAGTACAGATTTAAGTCATTTTTACAATCTTGATGATGCGATGGTTCTGGATGATATCTGTTTACATGCAATAAAAGAATTAGATATGGCAAAATTTAATCAAGGTTGTGAAGCTTGTGGAATAATTGGAGTTAAAGCTTTGGTTGAATATGCAAGAAATCATGATATGCAATCTCAAATGCTGGATTACAGAACAAGTGCAGATGCAAGTAATGACAGTACAAGAGTTGTTGGATATACATCTTTTGTTTTAGGCAGGTAAAAGTGGAAATAGGATTTATATTAAAGAAATTATTATCTGCAATATTGATGCCGTTGTCTATAGGATTTATTTTAGGAATAGTTGGATTTGTATTTTTATACAGAAATAATTATAAAAAAGCAAAAATATTTTTAACCATTAGTTTTCTTTGGATTGCAATTATGGCAAATAGCGGCTTTAGTAAAATAATGATAAATCCTCTTAATAATCATCACAGTTATTTAGAAATTATACCAAAAGATGTAAAGTATATTTTACTTCTTGGCGGTGATATTAAAACTAGAGGTTGGGAAGTATTAAGACTTTATCACAAAATACCAAATGCCAAGATTATAACCTCTGGATATGAAGGTGCTTATGATATTCCTGAAGCAATAGTTAATGCAAATCTTTTAATACAATCAGGTATACCAAAAGAAGATATTATTATGCACACTACACCAAGAGATACTAAAGAGGAGGCAATGATTATGAAAAAGTTGTTAGGTACAAAACCATTTATTTTAGTAACATCATCTTATCATATGCTTCGGTCTATTGCATTATTTAAAAAAGAGGGACTTAACCCTATCCCTGCACCAACTGTTATATTAGGTAAAAAGAATATTGACTTTTTATTAATGCCAAGTGGTCAAGATTTACAAAGAACAGAAACTGCATGGCATGAATATCTTGGTTTGCTATGGTCTAAGTTACGAGGTCAAATCTAGTTTATAATCACTTTTTAGATATCATACGAAATCAAAGAGGGATGGGTATGCTAAAAATATTTATAATTTTTATTTTAAATTTTACTTTTATAAATGCAGCAATTAAGATAGATACAAATATTCAGCCCTTTAAGCTTTTGGATCAATTTGATAAAGAACATAAATTGACAAAAGATACACGAGAAGTTATTTTTGTATTTCAAAAATCGACGGGGCATTTAGTTAAAGATTATTTAGATACTGTAGAATCTGATTTTTTAGCCAAAAGAGATGCTTTATTTGTGATGGATCTATCCGCTGTACCGTCTCTTTTGAAGTTTATTGTACTTCATAATTTGATAGATTATAAATATCCTATTCTTTTATTAGATGATGAAGATATGACGAAAGTTTATCTTGATATTGAGAAATGTGATAAAGTTATGATAGTAAAGTTGAATAATTTTAAAATTACAAATATTGAATATGTTACAACAAAACAAGAATTAGAAAAGGTATTAAATTAATGATAAGTATTAAAAATCTTTTTTTCAGCTATGATAAAACTAATGTCTTAGAAGATATAAATTTAACTATAAATGATAAAGATTTTTTAGCAATAATTGGTCCAAATGGTGGTGGTAAATCAACACTTTTAAAACTTTTACTAAATTTACTTACTCCAAAAAGTGGAACTATAACATTAGGAGATGATTTAAAAAAATCACACTTAGGCTATGTGCCTCAAAATACAAATCTGAATATAGGTTTTCCAATTACTGCACTTGAAGTTGTACTTATGGGACATCTTGTAGGGAAACGACCACTTTTTGGATACGGTAAAGATGAAGTTTCTTGTGCTTTAAATTCACTTACACAAGTTGGTATGAAAGAGTTTGCCAATGTAAAAATTGGTAATTTATCTGGAGGGCAAAGACAAAGAGTATTTATCGCACGGGCATTGTGCAGTAATCCAAAAGTTTTACTTCTTGATGAGCCAACAGCTAGTATTGATGTAAAAGGACAAAGAGAAATATATGATTTGTTAAAACAGTTAAATCAAACAATGACTATCATTGTTGTAAGTCATGATATTTCTGTACTTTTAAATTATGCAAAAAAAGTGGCACATATAAATAAAAATATTGTATTTCATACTCTTGATAATATTCAAAGAGATATAAAAGATGATGAGCATATTTGTGAAGTTGAATTGCTTAATAGTTTAGGTGCTATTAGTTCTTGTGGGTGTAGTCATGATTGATATTTTATCGTATACTTTTATACAACATGCAATATTAGCTGGGATTTTGGTATCTATTAGTGCTGGAATTATAGGTCCTCTTATAGTCACAAACAGAATCTCATTTCTAGCAGGTGGGATAGCACATAGCAGTTATGGAGGGATTGGAATAGCTTTGTATTTAGGCATTCCTATTCTTTTTGGTGCGACAATATTTGCGGTAATTACAGCTATAATAATCGCATACCTAACTTTACAAAATCGTGAACGAATAGATGCAGTTATAGGAATAATGTGGAGTGCAGGGATGGCACTTGGGATTATTTTAATCGATTTAACCCCAGGGTACAATGTAGATTTGATGAGCTTTTTATTTGGTTCGATTATTGCTGTTTCACTAAATGATATATATTATATGATAGTTTTAGATATAGTTATAGTTGCACTTGTAACATATTATTATCGTGAATTTTTAGCAATATCTTATGATAGTGAATTTGCACAGCTTCGTGGTATAAATGTAAAGTTTTTTTATACACTGATGTTAGTTTTAGCAGCATTGACCGTTGTAGCTGCTATTCAAGTTGTAGGATTAATTTTAGTAATTGCACTTTTAACAATACCAACTTATATAGCTGAAAACTATGCAAATAGATTATCAACTATGATGATTTTAAGTGTGATTTTTGCTGCTGTTTTTACTTTAAGCGGACTGACACTTTCATATATGTATGATTTAAGCAGTGGGGCATCTATAATAGTAGTATCAATATTTGGATTAATAATCTCCAAGATAATAAAAAAGAAAAAATAATAAAAAAGAAGAAGATAAAATGATAAATGAACATATATTTTTAGGGAAAATGAACAGATTAAGAATTGACAGAGATACAGAACCAGGACTTTACTTGATTTGTGAGGATGAAGAGGTTGTATTGCTTCCAAACGCTTATGTAACCGATGATATGGAAGTAGGAGACGAGATAGATGTATTTGTTTATACAGATAGTGAAGATAGATTAGTAGCAACTACGCTTACTCCAAAAGGTATGGTAGATGAGTATGTAGCTTTAAAAGTTGTTGATACTATGAAGTATGGTGCATTTATGGATTGGGGATTGCCAAAAGATTTACTAGTGCCTCAAAAATATCAAAAAACGATTTATCATAAAGGGCAAACTAAAGTTATACGAATAGTTGAGGATTTGGATACTGACAGACTTTACGGAACTGAAAAGTTTTCTGAATTTTTAAGTAAAGATATAAAACTGTTAGAGAAAAATCAAGAGGTAAATTTAATGGTTTTTCACAAAACTCCGCTTGGATATAAAGTTTTAATCGCAAATAATTATGAAGGTATGATATTTGATAATGAGATTTTTCAACCTATTGAGATAGGAGATAAACTAGTAGGATATATCAAAGATATTAGAAAAGATGGAAAAATAGATGTATCACTACAGCCAATTGGTAAAAAAGCTTCAAAAGGTGTGGGAAGTTCTAAAATTTTAGAAGTTTTAAAAGCTAATGACGGAAAGATTGGATTTACATATAAAAGTGATGCTGACGATATAAATGAAACTTTTGGTATGAGTAAAAAAGCATTTAAAAAGGCTTTGACTGAGTTAAAAGATGGTGGTATTATTGAAATTAATGAAACTAATATGGAATTAAAAAAGAAATAATTAATACTCTAATATATGCCATTAACTAATTTAAACCAAGAACAACACACTTCTGCAACTTGTAAAGCAGGACATAACTTAACAATTGCCAGTGCGGGTACCGGTAAGACTTCGACTATTGTTGGTCGTATTGGACACTTATTAAATAGTGGAGTGAAGCCTGAGCAAATCTTACTTTTGACTTTTACAAACAAAGCAGCGGCAGAGATGGTGGGTCGAGTTGCAACTTTTTTTGATAAAGAAATTGCAAGTCGTATTATGGCAGGTACTTTTCACAGTGTGAGTTATAAATTGTTAAAAAAGTTAAATTATAATATCACTTTAAAACAACCAAATGAATTAAAAACTTTATTTAAGTCAGTTTATGAAAAGCGGATTTTTGTAAATATTCATGAAGATGCACCGCCATATGACGGTGGATATTTATATGATATATATTCATTGTTTTTAAATAGCCGATATGATGATGAGTTTAGTGATTGGTTAACAAACAGAAATGTTGCCCAAGGGCATTATCTTGATATTTATGAAGATGTTATTGATGAGTTTAATGTACTTAAGAAAGAATATGGTTATGTAAATTTTGATGATTTACTTTTAACCATGCTTGAAGCTCAAGAACATAACGAGTTTGATTTTAAAGAAATATTAGTAGATGAATACCAAGACACAAATCCCTTACAAGGTAAACTTCTTGATGGATTTAAGCCTAAAAGTTTATTCTGTGTTGGGGATTATGACCAAAGTATTTATGCTTTTAACGGTAGTGATATTGGTATTATTTCATCATTTGATGATAGATACGATGATACACAAGTTTTTACTTTAACTAAAAATTATCGTTCAACTAAGCCTATTTTGGATTTAGCTTCAAAAGTCATAGAGCATAACGAAAGAGTATATGAAAAAAATCTTGAAGTGGTACGAACAAATCATACCCATCTACCACAACTTTTAGCTTTTGATGAATTATATAATCAGTATGAATATATCGCACAAAATATTAGTAAATCACAAACTAAAAAAGAAGATATAGCTATAATTTACAGAAACAACTCAAGTGCAGATGGTATTGAAGCTAATTTACGAGACTTGGGAATTGAGTGTAAAAGAAAAGGCGGTCATAGTTTTTTTGATGCAAGAGAGATAAAGGCATTGCTGGATATGCTGACATTGATGATAAATCCTAACGATATGATGGCATTTATTCATTTGGTTGAATATGGAAAAGGGATAGGTAAAGCAATAGCAAAAGATATATTTGATGCTTTGATAAAATTAGGTCATGGAAATGTTATAGAGGGCTTATTTAATCCAGATGACAGTATTAAAAATCCATATAAAACCAATATTATAAAAAATGAACAGTTAGGACTTTTTGATGATTTTATAGAGATGGGTTCTGTTGCCAGATTTAAAGATATAGGACTTGATAAACCACATGATAGGGAAAACTTTTTGAGTAATGCTATCTTAAAACATCCTAAACTCAGTGTTGAAGGAGCTACATTTTTATTTAATTTTTATCTAATTATTAAAGAGCTTAAAAGAATAAGCAGTCCATTAAATGCTTTAAAACATATCCAACAAAGTCAATTTTTTATAACTATAGTTGATCTCTTGTGTGATAGACGGGCAAAACAAAAAGATGGAACGATAAATGCAAGTATCAAAGACAGCGCTGTATTTAAAGCTAAAAGAAGAACAGAAACTTTAAAACAATTATCACGAAAACATACAAATTTAAAGAACTTTATAAATGCGATGGTTTTAGGTGGCGGAGAGCTAAGTGAGGGTGGTGGAGTGAATTTATTATCAATTCATGCCAGTAAAGGGCTTGAATTTACAGAAGTTTATGTATGTGACTTGATGGATGGGCGATTTCCAAACAGAACTTTGATGAGTAAAGGCGGCTCTTTAGAGGAGGAGCGACGGCTTTTTTATGTAGCAGTTACAAGAGCAAAAGATATTTTATATCTTAGTTATGCAAAATATGATAGAATAAAGAGAATGGATTTCATCTACAGCCCATTTTTGTGCGAAGCTGGATTAATCAAAAAGTAAAATATTGGTATAAGAAATTTAACCAAATAATATAGTAGAATGGGTTTTTTAAAGAGATGATGAATCTTTATATAAAGTTAAATAAAGGATTAGAGATAGATATGAAATACAGGGTTAAAAGATGTTAGATTTGGATTATTCATTGTTGAAGGATGTAACTTTATTATATGTTGAAGAAAATAAGGTTTTGCAAAGTACTTTTGCTAAACAGGTTGAAAAAAGAGTTGCTGCATTATATTTGGCAAGCGACGGACAAGAGGGGTATGAGAAGTATTTAGAATTTAAACCCGATATTATTATAACAGATATAAATATACCTAAAATTACAGGTTTGCAGATGGCTGAAAAAATAAGAGCTGTAGATGATAATGTTTCTATATTTGTAACAACAGAATCTAATAATAATGAATTTATATCTGAACTTTTATCCTTAAATGTTTGTGCTTGTTTAGTTAAACCTATAAAGGAAAAAGAACTTTTTTCTATGTTAGTAGGAAGAGGTAAGTTAATAGCAAAACAAAAAGAAAATATAAAGAATACTAAAATATTACAATCTATCATAGATGCTGATACTCATTTTTTAGCAGTGACGGACTTAGAAACAATATCATTTGCAAACAAAACATTTAAAAACTTTTTTCATATAGAACAAATAGAGGAATTTAATACTAAATATAATTCTTTTATAGATATATTTTTAGAACAAGATGATTTTATACATAAAGGACTATTAAAAGATGATGAAAAACTTATAGATCTTATGTTAAGAACACGAGCTACAAAAAGAAATGTAATGATATTTGATTTTGCTAAGTTTGTACCAAAATCATTTCAATTCAATCTTATACCAATCAGTAGAGAAAATGGCAAAGATATATATTTAGCAACATTTATTGATATCTCACTTATGACTTTAGAAAAAGTAGAAATGAGAAATAAAGTTTATTATGATAATTTAACCGGTATTTATAATAGAAATAAAATAGATGAAGTATTTAAAGATTCAATTGCCAGAGCAGATAGATATGATGAAACTTTTAGTATGATACTTGTTGATATCGATCACTTTAAAAGTTTTAATGATACTCATGGACATCTTGTAGGTGATGAGGTGCTTATACTTTTAGCAAAAACGATAGAAAAAAATACAAGAGAGACTGATACATTTGCTAGATGGGGTGGGGAAGAGTTCGTTATGATTCTGCCAAAAACTTCAAAAGAAAATGCGGCTATCGTGGCTGAAAACTTAAGAGCTAATGTTGAAAAGATTGAACATAAAACCGCTGGTGGAGTAACTGCCAGTTTTGGAGTATGTCAATATGAAAAGAACGACACAAAGAAAAATATGTATGAAAAATGTGATGAAGCTTTATACAGAGCCAAAGAAAATGGCAGAAATAGAGTAGAAATAAGCTAAATTAAAATATATTTTATATTTAAGTTATGCAAAATACGATAGAATACAAAAAAATGAGGAGGAGTAAGAATGTTTGAAAACTTAAAAGAAAAACTGATATCATATATTTATAATGTGTCAAAACAGCCTGTTAAATTTGCTACTTTACTTGAAGCTAATCAACTTTTTAATGAAGGGATGAAATTAGATGGTACAATTTTAGGTTTTAGATTAAGACTTGCTCGTGCTTATGTTGTATTTATTATTTTAGCACACATACTTATAGCTCCTATTGCTTTAATTACCCATTCATTTTTTAGCCTTTTAGATTGTCATGCTTCAATTATCATAGCTGTATTCTTTACTGCTTGGTTGTTTGGTATTTTCAGTTTCTTTAAAGAGTGGACTAGGGATAGTGTTACAAGAAAAAGAATTAAAGATGCTTGGGCTCTGCAATTTCCGTATTTCCCTTATGATGAATATAATAAATCTATTAATGATATCTATGAAGAAGCACAAAAAGAAGATGTTCAAAGAAAAGATTTAGAACAATATATTTTAGATAAGCTTTCAAACTCTTAAATATAAGAGATGGATAAAAATGAATACTAAGATAAAAGGTACTTTAAGTAAATATCGTATATTTATTAAAAAAGAAACAATTCAAACTAAAGAGATGATAATCACATTTAAAGATTTATTACATACCCAATTAGGTGGTAATACAAATCCAACAAGCCAAGAGATAGATGAAGCTATTGATCAATTGAAAGATGTTGGTAAGATGGCCGCATTATTGCCGCTTATTGCAATGCCGGGTTCTATTTTAACAATTCCCATATTAATTAAACTAGGTAAAAGATACAATATAGATATCCTGCCTAACCCTAAATAAAAACCTCTGTATAATATAGCTTTATAACGCTATATTATATGCTATAAAACTCATTATCCAAGCAACTGCTGTTGTAAAAACAAATAGATATGCTAAATATTTATATCCACCAGCCTCTTTGGCAAAAACCATAGATGCCGCAAAACAAGGTAGATATATCATCACAAAGACTATAAATGAAACGGCAGTTGCAAATGGTATTTGCTCTTTAATTGCACTTAACAGTTGATCAGATTCCTCAGTAACTTCATCTCCGACATTATAAAGAATCCCCAAAGTCGCAACTACAACTTCTTTTGCAGCAAGTCCAGTTTCAAGGGCAACTGCAAGCTTCCAATCAAATCCAAGTGGTTCAAAGAATGGTTCACTTAGCTTTCCAATTTGCCCTAAATAACTATTTTCAAGTTGTATTGATTGATTTGTTGTATCCATTTTGGGATAGTTACTTGCAAACCAGATTAAAATTGTAGCAGCCAAAATAAATGTACCTGCTTTTTTTAAGTATGACCAAGCTTTAGAAGATACAATCATATATATTAATTTTAGTGTGGGCATTCTGTATTTTGGCATCTCCATCACAAATGGTTCATCATCACCTTTAAATACAGTCAATCTTAAAACTTTTGCCATCACAAGTCCTAGCATTGCTCCTGCAATATAGATATAAAATAATATATTTCCAGCTTCCTCAGGAGCAAAAAATGCACCTGCAAAAAGTACATAAATGGGAAGCTTAGCACCACAACTCATAAATCCAATTATAAATAAAGTAATAAGCCTATCTTTCTCATTTTTAAGTGTTCGTGTTGCCATATATGCTGGAACACTACAACCAAACCCGGTAACTAAAGGGATAAAACTTTTACCATGAAGCCCAAATTTATGAAAAAATCCATCAAGTAAAAATGCAACTCTACTCATATACCCAGTAGTTTCAAGCAATGCAATACCAATATAAAGTATGATGATATTTGGTAAAAATAAAACAACAGCACCAACACCTGCAATAATACCGTCAACTATTAAAGAACGAAGTCCCTCATGAGCTATACTTTGTCCAACAGCATCACCTAACCATCCAAAACCTGCATCAATATAATCCATTGGAATTGCACCAAGTTCAAAAGTAAGCTGAAATAATCCCCACATAAAAAATAAAAATATAGGAATCCCCGCAAATTTATTTATAAGTATATTATCGATTCTTTTTGTTAATTTTTTTGGTTGTTTGTCCGTTGAAGTTTTAACTGTTTCTGCTCTGATACCACGTGCTATTGAGTGGTACTCTTGTGATTGAATATCAATTATATCTTTTGTTTCATAATATGAGTATATTTTATCAAGTGATTTTACCAATAAGGGTTGAAGTTCCATAAAAATAGGTTTATCATGGATAGCTTTATAAAAAGGTTTATCTTCAATAAGAAGCTTAATGGCCATCTCTCTAGTATCTAAATCTTTATATTGATAGTTTTTATTATCTAAAAATTCTTTTACATCAAAAATAACTTCTTCAATCGCATCACTATAACTAATATTTGATCTTAATCTTTTTTCATCATCATAAATATGATGTACAGTATCAAGTAGTTCATCAATACCCTCTTTTGTATTTGCAGATACTGCAATTGTGGGAATACCGGTGATCGCTTCTATTTGCTTGGCATCAATGATAATACCCTCTTTTTTAGCCTCATCATACATATTAAGAGCCAATACCATTTTCTTATTTAAATTTTGAAGTTCTAAAGTTAAAAGTAAATTTCTTGTTAGATGAGTAGAATCCACTACATTGATTATTACATCATAATCTTCATTTAAAAGGTAATTACGTGCAACTTTTTCTTCTTGTGAAAATCCATTTATAGAATAAGTTCCCGGTAGATCTATCATCTCAATAGCATGACAATGATGCTCAAAACAAATTTCAGTTTTCTCAACTGTTACACCACTAAAATTTCCGACTTTAAGACGTGAATCACTCATCGCATTTATAAGTGAAGATTTACCTACATTTGGCTGTCCTGCAAGGATAATTCTCATTGGCGCAAGCGAATTGGGTGAACTACATGGCTTCATTATATAAGCTCCACTTCGATTGTTTTGGCTTCCTCAACTCTAATTCCTATTGAAGTATCTTCTACATTTATCTCGATAGTGTTTTTTGCTAAACTGATAGTTTCAATAAAAATAGTTGCACCTTTTATGATACCAAATGAATAAAATCTTTGTTTTAAATCCTTTGGACATTCTATTTTTATAATAGTTGCTTTTTGGTTTTTTGATAAATCTGATAACTTCATAAAAAATTCCTAAACTTGTATTTTGGAAATGATAACCATTATCAACTTAAAATATCATTAAAAGTGATAGTTAATATCATTTTTGATTATATGCTAACTTCTTGAGTGCTACTAGCTCCTTCTTTGTTACAAACAGTAACTAGAAACATAATAAAGAATTTAATATAAGTAGATATTTACATTTATTTTGCTAAAATCTATCCAATTATTATCGACTTTTTAATAAATAAAAGTTGATACAAAGGGGAAACTATGGAACATATGGATTTTGCTCATCCTTATTTCGGTGCTTTTGTTATGTTTGTATTAACATTCGGAGCATTTATGGCAACGACTGCGGCTGCTAGATTTGTAAGTAGAAAGCTTGCACGATTAGATACTGAGAAGATAAAGTGTACACTTTATGAGTGTGGACCGGAAGTAACAAAACAACCAAATAGTATTTCGGTTCAGTTTTACTTAATGGCACTTTTATTTATTTTATTTGATGTGGAGATTATTTTTATGTTTCCATGGGCAGTTAACTTTAAAATGTTAGGTTGGTTTGGTTTTATTGAGATGATTTTATTTATCATTTTATTAACTATTGGTTTTATATACGCATGGAAAAAAGGAGCCCTTGAATGGCACAGCATAAAGTAAATTATTTAGCAGATGGTGGAGCACCTATTGTTCTTACTGCCGTTGATAAACTTGTAAATTTTGGTCGAAGTAATTCACTTTGGCCTATGACTTACGGTCTTGCTTGTTGTGCTATTGAGATGATGGCATCAGGAGCATCTAGATTTGACTTTGACAGATTCGGTACTATTTTTAGAGCAAGTCCACGACAATCAGATGTTATTATTGTTGCAGGAACACTGACGAAAAAACATGCAGAATTTATGAGAAGACTTTATGATCAAATGCCAGATCCTAAATGGGTAATCTCTATGGGAAGTTGTGCAAATACCGGTGGTATGTTTAATACATATGCAACGGTACAAGGTGTTGATAGAATTATTCCAGTTGATATTTATCTTCCAGGTTGTGCGCCTAGACCTGAAACAATTCAATATGCACTTATGATGCTTCAAAGAAAAATTAGAAGTAAGCCTGCTAGTATGGCACAAAAAGCAAAAAGGTTAGTGTAATGAGAGCATATCAAAATAAACAGGATGTACAAAAAAAATCTTACTTTAATGATAGATTTTATATCACACCGCAATTAGCCAAAGAGTCAGTTTATAATGATTCAACTTTTAGTAATGATTTTTTGAGTTTGTCAAAAAAAGTAGAAGTAAAAGAGGCCTTTATTGAACTTGACCATTTAGTAATGTATGTTAATGCTTGTGATAATATTGAAGCTATTAAGCATTTAAAAGAGATTTGCGCGTATGATTTTATGATGGAATTAACTGCTGTTGATTATCTGGCATCTAAAGGTGGATTTGAGATTGTTTATGAAATGTTGTCAATGAGTAAACATAAAAGAATAAGATTAAAATGTTTCTTAAAAGAAGACCAAGCTATCGAATCTGTAAACCCACTTTTTAGAATGGCGGATTGGTCTGAGCGAGAGATGTATGATATGTATGGTGTAAAAGTTAATAATCATCCTATGATGAAAAGAATCCTTATGCCGGACGATTGGACAGGTCATCCTTTATTAAAATCTTATCCAATGATTGGTGATGAAGCTGCAAGATGGTACGAAGTAGATAAAATTTTTGGAAAAGATGCCAGAGAAGAGGTTGGGCCAGAAATCAGAGATCAAGCTGTTGTTGACAGATATGATACCGAAAGATTTGCAAGATTGGGTCATGAAGTTCCAAAAGGGGCGATTATCTCTGAAGGTAATGAGCCAGACACTCCTATTCAATATCAAGAAGAGGGTGGAGTTACAGCATTTGGTAAAAAGATTATAACACCATTTGACGAAATTAAATCTGTGCAATTAGAAGAGAGAAGGTAAGACTATGCAACATAAAAATAGATTAAAACCATTTTTTGAAAATATAACTTTTGATAGAGATGATAATACTATGGTGGTTAACTTTGGACCACAACATCCATCGGCTCACGGACAGTTAAGATTAATCCTTGAACTACAAGGTGAAGAGGTAATTAAAGCTCATCCGGATGTTGGATATCTTCATAGAGGTATGGAGAAAATGGGTGAAAATATGATGTATAATGAATTTTTACCTACAACAGATAGAATGGATTATATTGCATCAACTTCTAATAACTATGGATATGCACTTGCAATTGAAAAATTAATTGGTGTTGAAGCTCCTAGACGTGCAGAAGTAATCAGAACTATGCTTTTAGAGTTAAATAGAATTATTTCTCATCTTTTTTGGCTTGCTACTCACGCACTTGATGTTGGAGCTATGTCAGTGTTCCTTTATGCATTCCGTGAAAGAGAATATGCAATGGACTTAATGGAAGATTATTGTGGAGCTAGACTTACTCACAGTGCAGTAAGAATTGGTGGTGTTCCTTTAGATTTACCTTCTGGTTGGATTTATGAGCTTGAGAAGTTTATGAATATTCTAACTGAACAAATTGGAGTTTATGAAGGATTATTATCTAAAAATAGAATCTGGAAAATGAGACTTGAAGATGTAGGTGTAATTACGCCGCAAATGGCAAAATCTTGGGGAGTTTCAGGTGTAGCTTTAAGAGGTAGTGGATTTAAATGGGATTTAAGAAAAGAGATGCCTTATGGTTTATATCCTGAGCTTAGTTTTAATATTCCGGTTGCCGATACTTGTGACAGTTATGGAAGATATAAATGTACAATGCAAGAGATGGGAGAATCTATGAAGATTTTAAAACAACTTGTACCAATGTATAAAGAAAGTGATACACAGCTTATGGCTATTTCACCTGAATATTTATCTGCTTCAAAAGAAGATATTATGACACAAAATTATTCTCTAATGCAACATTTTGTTTTAGTAACTCAAGGTATGAGACCACCAAAAGGTGAAGTTTATATAGCTACTGAATCACCAAAAGGTGAATTAGGATTTTATATAGTTTCGGACGGTTCTCCTTATCCATATAAATTAAAAGTTAGAGCTCCTAGTTTTTGGCATACAGGTCTTTTACAAGATTTATTACCGGGACATCAATTAGCTGATGTTGTTACTATTATTGGTAACTTAAATATAGTATTTGGGGAGATTGACAGATAATGAAACGATATGATTTAAGAAACCATAAAGAAAATTTTATTCCTAGATTAATTGAATTAATGAATACAGATATTGAAGATGGTGAAAATGGAATATTCATTTTTGAAATTGGTGATTTTTCAGCAATTCAGAATGTAGCAGATGCTGTAAAAGAAAATAAATTTACATTAATGAACTCGCTTAAGTTTAATGAAGTAGATTGGACTGTAGTAGTTAAAAAAGTAGCGACTCCTGTATTGGAAGTTGAAACTGAAGAAGAAACAGCAGTTGAAGCAAAATAAGGTTTAGGTAAAGATTTGAGTAAAGTATATTTTTCTTCTTGGCAGGGTGAGTTAATTGACAATCGAGGCGTTAAAGCTGATGATTGGCAAGAAGCTAGTGCTAAATTGCCGGTACAATATGATAAAGAAAATTCAACTAAAGCGTTTGTAGGTTGGGATGGTTTTGCACTTTTTGAAAATGATGTAGATGTAGTTAAACTAGCTCTAAATTATGCAAGACAATATCAAGAATACAGTGAAGCTTGCGGGCGATGTACACCTGGACGATGGGGTGGACAAATACTATATGATATGCTTGATAAAATTGCTCGTGGTGAAGGTGCATTTGATGATTTAGCTCATATAAAAGAGATAAGCTCTACAATGACAACAACGAGTAAATGTGAAATTGGTAAAACTGTGCCAGTTCCTATTTTAGGGATGATTGAGCATTTTGAAGAGCAATTTATAACTTTAATTAAAACACAGACAAAATCTCCTTGGTATGATCAAGATGATGAGAAGTATATAGCAAATGTTACAGCTCCATGTAGTGATATGTGTCCTACTCATGTTGATATTCCTGGATATATTGAAGGTGTTAGAGATTTAAATTTTGAAGAATCATTAGCAAGTACCAGAGGTGCAATGCCTTTAGCTCATGTATGTGGAAGAGTTTGTCCTCATCCTTGTGAAGATGCTTGTAGAAGAAAGAATTTAGATGAAGCAGTTTCAATTATGGAACTAAAAAGAATAGGTGCAGATTATGAAACTGATCACGGTTTAGAGTGGTTTCATCCGGTTAAACCAAAAAAACCAAGAAATGATGGTAAAAAAATAGCACTTATTGGAGCCGGACCTGCCGGACTTACTGCTGCATATTATTTAGGACTTGAAGGGATTGCTTGTACAATTTTTGAAGAGTTGCCAGTACTTGGTGGTGAAGTTGCTGTTGGTGTTCCTGAGTATAGAATGCCAATAGATAAATATAATAAAGATATTCAACTTGTGGAAGATTTACCGACAGTTGAAATTATTAGAAATCATAGAGTAGATGCCAATAGATTAAAAGAGATTGTTGAAGAGTTTGATGCAACTATGTTAGGCTTTGGTGCAAGACTTTCTAAAGCAATTCGTTGTGCTAATGAAAACACTGAGATGAAAGGGTATTGGGGTGCTATTGAGATGCTTGATAAAGTAAACTTATGGCATAAATATCAAATAGGATCTCCTGCAATGGAAGACTTAAAAGGTAAAACTGTAGTTTGTGTCGGTGGTGGATTTACCTCTATGGA